>NZ_CP032550.1:2128546-2432624 GCF_009735645.1 Microbacterium oryzae
AAGGAGATGGTGCTGGAGGAGCCGCCCACGTACGCGGCGGCGGACGCGGTGCTCGCGCAGTTCCAGGCCCTCAAGCAGAGCCACGAGAGCCTCGCCGCCGACGAGGCCAAGGAGCGCATGCTCGCCGACATCGGGCAGCTGCACGAGGAGTACGAGAGCGCGCGCGGACGCGTCGCCCGCCTCGACCGCTACGGCCTCCTGCACGCCGACGAGGCATCGCCGTTCCGTCGCTGGGCGGCGGAGGCGGAGCACCGCCTGCTGGTCGAGGCCGAGGAGGCGAACAAGGCCGCCCGGGAGACGCAGAAGGAGGCGCTCGCCGTCGCGCGCGCGGCGGAGACCGCCCTCGCCGTCGAGGTCGAGGACCTCAAGGAGCAGCGCGCGCAGAACGGCGGCGACCTGCTCGCACGCCTCGACGCGCGCCTCGCGGATGGCCGTGCGCGCGTCGCGCGGGTCGCCGACGCCCGGCGCACCCTCGAGGAGCGCGTGGCCGCCCTCGACGTGGACCTCACGTCAGCCGATGCGCTGCGCGCGGCGCAGGATGGCGCGGCATCCTTCCTCGCGGAGGTCGACGACCGGCTCGCGGAGCTGAAGCGCCGGCGCGACGAGGACGTGCTCGCGGTCGGAGATCTCACGCGCAAGCGCCGTGGCGACCTCGCGGAGCTGGAGTCGCTGCGCGGCCGCGACAGCCTCGTGCCCGACGCCTACGACCGCATCCGGCGCGACATCGCCGAGGCCTGCGGCATCGACGCCGCCGACCTGCCGTTCGCCGCCGAGCTCATCGACGTGCACCCCGATCACGAGGCCTGGCGCCACGCGGCGGAGGTCACGCTCTCGGGCATCGGGATGACCCTCCTCATGGACGCGCGTCGGCAGCCGCAGATCCGCGAGGCGATCGAGTCGCTGCGGATCGGCCGGCGCATCCGCTTCGACGGCGTCGACCTCGCCGAGCGCGCGGAGACCCCGGCGGATCCGCGCTGGATCTCCGGCCGCCTCGTCTTCAAGGACTCCCCCTTCACCGACTGGGTGAAGCGCCGGGTCGTCGCGAGCGACCACCTCTGCGTCGACGGCCCGAGCGAGCTGGGCGGCGACGAGCCGAAGGTCACCGTGAACGGCCAGACCTCGCACGGTCGCCGCGGCGCCCACGGCCGCGACCCGCGCGAGCGCTCGATCCTCGGCTTCTCCAACGAGACGCGCCGCGCCGAGATCGAGGGCGAGATCGAGGCCGCCACCGCGCGGATCGCCGAGCACGAGGAGGCGCGAGCCCGGCACGAGCGCGAAGCGGACGAGGTGCAGCGCCTCGCCGAAGCCTGCCGACGCGTGCAGGACGTGGAGTGGGCGTCGATCGACGTCGCGGCCGTCGAGCGCGAGGTGAGCGACCTCGCGGAGCAGCGCGCGGCCATCCTCGACCGGTCGGACCTGCTGGGCGAGCTCGACGCGCGCCTCGTCGACGCGGCGGAGCGGCTCGAGGCGGCCCGCAGCGAGCGCTACCGCCGCGCGGCGGATCTCGAGGACCTGGAGCGGGTGTGGGGCGGCATCGTCGATCGGCAGGACGCCGTCGCCGCCGAGCGCGACCGTCTCGACGTCGTCCTGACCGACGAGGACGCCGCGCACCTGGACGCGGAGCTGCGGCGCATCGAGCCCGACGTCACGGCCGAGCGATTCGCGAAGACCCTCCCCCGCCTCATCGACGAGCTGCAGCTCGACGTGCGGCGCGCCCACGCCACGCTCGACGCCGCCGCCGCATCGCTCGAGCGCATCTTCGCCGCCTACAGCGAGAAGTGGCCCGACCCGAACCGCGGGACGACCGTGGAGGCGTACGACGAGTTCGCCGCGATCCACGAGGAGATCGCCCACCACGGCCTCTCGCAGCACCGGCTCGAGTTCCGCCGTCACCTGCAGGAGGTCAGCACCATGGACCTCAAGATGCTGAGCGACTCGTTCGGCCACGCGCTGCTGAGCATCGAGGAGCGCCTCGAGCCGGTGAACGACATCCTCCGCGACCTCCCGTTCGCGTCCGACGACGACCGGCTCCGCATCGAGATGCGCCACCTCCATCCGGAGCGCATCGAGACCATCCGCACGCAGCTGAAGGAGCTGTCGGCGGAGGTCACCGGCGAGTGGACGGCGGAGGAAGCCGACCGGCGCTTCGCCCGGCTGCAGGAGTTCATCGACCTCATCGACGCCTCGACCGCCAACCCGCGCCGCGACGAGGTGCTCGACGTGCGCCGCCACATCGAGATCACCGCGAGCCGCATCGACGCCGACGGGCGCGAGGTCAGCACCTACTCGACGCTCGGCGACAAGTCGGGGGGCGAGTCTCAGGAGCTCGTGGCGTTCATCGTCGGGGCGGCCCTGCGCTACCAGCTGGGCGACCAGACCCGCTCCTGGCCGCGCTTCGCGCCGGTCTTCCTCGACGAGGGATTCGTGAAGGCCGACAGCGCGTTCACGGGGCGGGCCATCCGCGCCTGGCTGGGGCTCGGCTTCCAGATCGTCGTCGTCGCGCCGCTCGACAAGGTCAACACGCTCGAGCCGCACATGGGTCTCAACCTCTCCGTGACGAAGAACGAGGCGGGGTACTCCTTCGTCACGCCCTTCCGCGACGCCGACGACAGCGCGGCATGATGGGGTCGTTCCTGCGAGACTTCCTCCGCATCCATCCCGCGCGCGGGGAATGGACCGTGGCCATCCGCGCCGCACTGTCGGTGCTGCTGCCGCTGCTCGCGCTCTGGGCGACCGGGCGGCTGGAGTGGGCGATGTACGCGTCGTTCGGCGCGCTGTCGTCGATCTTCGGCCGGACGCTGCCGCTGCCGCAGCGGCTGCGCGCGCAGGGCGAGGCCGGTTTCACGCTCGTCGCGGCCATCCTGATCGGAGTGACGGTCGCCCTCTCCCCCGTGCGCGAATGGGTGCTGATCCCCGTGGCGGCCGTCTTCGCGACCGGGATGGCCGTGGTCGCGCATCGACGCAACTGGCACCCGCCCGGGGTGCTCTTTCAGGTCTTCGCACTCGGCGCCTGCGCATCGACCCCGCATGTGGTCGCCGACCTCGCGCCCGCCGCCCTGGTGTCGATCGCCGCGCTCGCGCTGAGTCTCGCGCTGACGTACCTCACGTCGCTCGCCCGGCACCTCTGGCGCCGCCGGGCGGGCCGCGCGACGCCGGCATGGCCGCGGCAGACGCCCGCTCCCGGCACCCTGCCGGGCGACGGGCCGGAGTGGCCGCTGCGTCACTACGTCGTCCGGTACGCGGTCGGCATCGCGCTGGCGGGCGTCCTCGCGACGGCGGTCGGCGTGGGTCATCCGTACTGGGCGATCGTGTCGGTCGTCGTGCCGATGGCCGCGCCGACCGCCGCGGCCCGCACGCTGCGCGGCGTGCAGCGCGTCGTCGGCACGCTCGCCGGCGTGCTCGTGACGTGGGTGCTGCTGTCGTTCTCGCCGTCGCCGCTCGCGCTCATCCTCATCGTCACGGCGATGCAGGTGGGCGCCGAGCTCTTCGTGGGGCGCAACTACACGGTGTCGCTGCTGTTCATCACGCCGCTGGCGCTCTGCATGGTGCAGCTCGGCCATCCGCTGCCCGTCGCGCAGCTCGTCTCGGACCGTGCGATCGAGACAGTGCTCGGCGTCGCGGTCGCGCTGGCGCTCACGCTCGTCACCCGCGAGCGCCGTCAGCGCGGCGACGCGGACTGAGAGCAGTCCCTCGCCGGCTCAGTCGACGGGGCAGACGGCCTCGTCGGCGACGACCTCGCGGAGCTGCTTGGCGGTCCACGGCAGGCCGAACTCGGGCTGCTTCTGGCCATCCGCCGCCGGCGTCTTCGAGGCGATCGCCGCCAGCTCCTTGGCCAGCGCGTCGACGAGGTCGGCGCCGGCGGCGGAGTTGTTGAGTGCGACGGCGACGGTCATGCCGGTCTGGGGGTCGGCGTAGACGCTCGTCAGGTACCCGAGCGATGCGCCCTTCTGCCCGATGAGGCTGCCGGCGATGTACGCGCCGCTCACGTAGGAGTCGTCGCCGGCGGGCAGCGCGTGCTGCCACCGGGAGGTCAGCTCGCCGTCGTCGTCCACGGCGTCCAGCGCGAGGTGCTGGCCGAAGCGCGCGAGGTCGCCGATCGTGCTCGTGGCGCCGGAGTCGGTGAACCCCATGCTCGAGGAGGCGTCGGTGACGTCCTTCGGCGCCGTGCACGCGGCCTCGCGGTCGTCGCCCGCGGACAGCCATCCGCTCAGGGCGGGGTCGCCGGGCGACACGTCGCGAGGCGCCGGGAGCGACGTGCCGCCGAGGTTCAGCTCGTCGACGAGCTGCTTCTCGAACAGGTCGTCGGCGCTCTCGCCGCTGGCGGACTCGAGCGCCATGCCGAGGAGGAGGTAGGCCGCGTCGGAGTCGCGCACCTCCACGCCCGGACGCTTGCGGTCGGCCATCCCGCCGGCGGCCAGCTCGCGGGGGTTCCACACCCGCAGGGGCGTGGCGGCGAACTGGGCGGCGAGCCGGTCGCGCCCGTCGCCGAGGCCGGACGTGCCGTCGCACAGCTGCTCGAGGGTGACGTCGGAGAGGCTCCCGACGCTCGTGACCCACTTCGTCAGCGGGTCGTCGAGCTCGACGGTGCCCTCGTCGGCCATGCGGTGGAGCACGTCGCACGTCATCGCGCGGGTGACCTCGCCGACCCGGAAGCGCATGTCGGTGGTGACCGGCTCGTCGGAGTCGGGACCGGTCGTGCCGATGCCCTCGACCCAGGCGCCCGCCCACGGGATCCACACCGCGGCCAGAGCGCCGGGAGCGCCGGCGGCCTTCATGGCGTGATCGACGGCGGACTCGAGCCGCTCGACGGTCTTCTCCGGCAGGTCGGACGACGCGATCGGAACCTCGGAGCCGGCGACGGCGGCACTCGCCGTGCACCCCGTGGCCATGAGCGCGATCGCGACGGCTCCCGCGAGAGCGGCGCCCGCTCGCCGCAGTCCCGTGCGCACCGTGGATGTCAGCATTCCACAACCCCCCAGTTGCTCTGCGACGAGTCTAGGCGGCGGGTGCGCGCCTTCCGGGGAGGGTTGCAGAACCGTGACGTTCTGTGTCCCGGCGCGGCCCGGCAGGTCAGGAGCGGGCGGCGGAGCGCATGCCGGCGGCGTCCCGCTCCCACGCCGCGCGCATGAAGCGGCGCACGTCCTCATCCACCCGGATGTCGGATGGCCGCAGCGGCCGGGTGAGGTAGAGCCCTTCGAGCGACGTGAGGCGGCTGAGCGCGACGTACGTCTGCCCCGGCGCGAACGCCCCGGATCCGAGGTCGACGATCGCCCGGTCGTACGTCTTGCCCTGCGACTTGTGGATGGTCACCGCCCATGCGAGCCGCAGCGGGAACTGCGTGAACTCCGCCACGACGTCGCGGCTGAGCTTCTTCGTCGCGGCGTCGTAGGAGTACCGGTGCTTCTCCCACACCGTCGGCTCCACGTCGAACTCCTCGCCGTCGACGTCCACCCGCACGGAGTCGCCCAGGATGCGCGTGACCGTGCCGATCGTCCCGTTCACCCAGCGCGGGCCATCCGGGCCGGCGATGTCGTTGCGCAGGAACATCACCTGCGCCCCCACCTTGAGCTTCAGCTCGTCGTCGGCGGGATACACGTCGCCGCGGCCGAAGTCGCCGCTGATGTCGGCCTTCGCCGTCTGCTCGCGCCCCTTCAGAGCCGCGAGATGGGTCGCATTGATCGCGTTGACGCGGTCGTTGCGGGTCGCGAGGGTGATGACGGGGTCGGAGGGGTCGGACGGCGGGGTCCGCGCACCGGCCCGGTTCAGCGTCTCGGCGATATCGGCCGTCACGCGGCCGTACCGCACCGCGTTCAGCATCGCCTTGAAGCCGTCGTCGGACTGGCGGTGGATGTGCGTCAGCTCTCGGATGTGCAGCTCCGCACCGTGCCGCCCGAGGTCGATGAGGCCGTCGCCGCCGGGCTCGATCCCCGCCCAGACGTGCGCGTCGAAGAACCAGAACGACCGGTAGTGGTCCTGGATGTACCGCGCCTCGTCGCCGCGGGGCGGAACCGGCGCCAGCTGATACGGGTCGCCGAACATCACCACCTGCACCCCGCCGAAGGGCTCGCGGCGGCGCCCGCGCGCCTGCCGCAGCGACCGGTCGATGCCATCCATGAGGTCGGCGTTCACCATCGAGATCTCGTCGATGACGAGCGTGTCGATGGCGTTCAGCAGCTTGCGCGTGGCGTCGCTCTGCTCGAGGTCCTGGTCGGCGATGAGGCCGATGGGGAGCTTGAACAGCGAGTGGATGGTCTGGCCCTCGACGTTGAGAGCGGCCACGCCCGTGGGCGCGCAGATGGCGATCTGCTTGCTCGTGTTCCAGGTCAGATGGCGCAGCAGGGTCGATTTGCCGGTGCCGGCGCGCCCCGTGATGAAGACATGCTCGCGCGTGTCCTCGATGAGGCGGAACAGGGCTTCCTGCTCCGCCGACAGAGCAGGTGCGGTCACCCCTCCATGGTACGAAACGCATCGGGGCGCGACCTGCGCCATCCACATGCGCGACCGGCGCCCCGTCATGCAGGATGCGCGCGGGTGCGCGTTCCTAGACTGGCGGCATGGAGCAGGCGACCCCGGACAGCGCCGTCGCGGCGCCCGAGGTCGACGGCGCCCCGGTTCCGCCGCGCCGCGAGCGCGCGCGTCGGCGGGGTTCGCGGATGGCCGAGGCCGTCGGCTTCGTCGTCATCGGACTGCTGCTGGTTGCCGCGATCGCGGCCGGGTTCGCGTCGCTCTACCGCGCGTTCTGGGGTCCGGAGGCGTTCGTCGAGCGCTACGTGGGTCTTCTCGCGGACGGCCGGGCCGCCGATGCGCTGCGGGTGCCGGGAGTCGCGGTCGACTCCGCGGATCTCGAGGCCGCCGGCATCCCCGCGACCGTGAGCGACGCGCTGCTGCGGGAATCCGCGCTGCCGGACGACCTCGGCGATGTCGAGGTCGTCGACGCGCACCGCACCGGCGACGTCGTGGAGGTGACCGTCACCTACCGCGCGGAGGGGGCGGACGGGCGCTCCACCTTCCGCGTCGAGCAGGACGGCTGGTCGGGTGTGGTGCCCGCGTGGCGCTTCGAGACCACCCCGCTCGCCGTCGTCGACGTCACGGTCCGCGGCTCCATGCGCTTCACCGTCAACCGCTTCGAGCTCGACAAGCGGCAGGTGTCGGCCGACGGCGTGGACGCCCAGCCGCTGGATCCGGTGCCGCTGCTCGTCTTCACCCCCGGCGCCTACCAGGTGTCGGTGGACACGGCCGCCGCGGAGGCCGAGCCGGTGCGCGTGCTGGCCGAGGTGCCGCTGCGGCCGGTGCCCGTCGAGGTGCAGGCGAGCCCCACCCCCGAGTTCAACGACATCATCACCGAGCAGGTGCACGCGTTCCTCGATCGCTGCACCGAGCAGCAGGTGCTGAAGCCCGCCGGATGCCCGTTCGGCTACGAGACGTACGAGCGCGTCCTCACGCCGCCGGTCTGGTCGATCGTGACCCAGCCGAACGTGATGGTCGTGCCCCACGAGGCCTACTGGGCGATCGCCCCGGCCGGCGCCATCGCGCACATCGAGATGGACGTGGCGTCGATCTATGACGGCTCGGTGTTCCACATCAGCCAGGACGTGACCTTCACCGTCGACGGGACGATCGACGTCCTCGCCGACGGATCGGCGGCCATCCGCATCGGGTCGCCCGACGTCTGACCGGGTCAGAGGCCGCGCGCGCGGTCCCGCTCGGCGATCTTCGCGAGCCGCGCGTTGTACTCCTCGAGCTCGGCGTCGCCGGTGCGGTCGGCGTGACGGTCGGCGCGGCGCTGCGTGCGCTCGTCGCTGCGGCTCCACTGGATGGCCACGATCACGGCCGTGATGAGCGTCGGGATCTCGCCGATCGACCATGCGATGCCGCCGCCGGTGTACTGGTCGTCGAGGGGCGACGCGCCCCAGGTGCGACCGAGCGACCCGAACCACTCCGCGGCCATGAGCCCGGAGTGGCTCATGATCGAGATGCCGAAGAACGCGTGCATCGCCATCGTCACGATGAGGATCACGAGGCGCCCCGCGTACGGCAGCCGGTACGGGACCGGGTCGATGCCGACGAGGATCATCACGAACAGGTACCCCGACAGCAGGAAGTGCACGATCATCCACTCGTGCCCCAGGTGGTCGTAGAGCGACCAGCGGAAGAGGTCGGAGTAGTAGAACAGCCACAGCGACCCGATGAAGATGCCGGCCGCGACGAGCGGGTGCGTGATCACGCGCGCGAAGGGGCTGTGGACGGCCCAGAGGATCCACTCGCGTCCGCCGCGGGTGCCGTCGTCGCGCTTGCGGATGGCCCGCGCCGCCAGGGTGACGGGCGCTCCCGGCACGAGGAGCAGCGGGATGGCCATGCTCAGCAGCATGTGGCCCAGCATGTGCATGCTGAAGAGGTAGTCGCCGTAGGCGGTGAGCGGCCCGCACGTCACCCACACCAGGAGCAGCAGGCCCAGCACCCACAGGATCGTGCGGTGGATCGGCCAGCTGTCGCCGCGTCGACGCAGGCGCATCACGCCCGCGACGTAGAAGAAGATGCCGAACCCGGCGACGAAGACCCAGAGCAGGTCGATGTCCCACGCCGTGAACCAGCGGGCGATGGTGAGCTCGGGCGGCAGCGGGGCGTCGGTGAGGATCTCCGCCGGTGTCGTCTGCGGGGCGGCGAGCTCGCCCTCCGGCGGCGCGGTGCGGGCGAGTGCGGCGGCGGCGCCGCTGGCGATGCCCATGAAGACGAGCTCCACCGCGACCAGTCCCCAGAACGCGCTCCGGCCATCCGACGCCTTCGCGAGCAGCCGCCGCCGGTAGAGCGCGCCGAGCACGCCCATCGCCACGAGCGCGACGATCTTCGCCGCGAGGATCGCGCCGTAGGGCGTCAGCAGCTGATCCCACTGTCCGATCGAGGCGAGGGTGCGCGCGTAGCCCGACACCGCGACGACGATGAACGCGGCCAGGGCGAGCGACGAGTAGCGCAGCAGGAGGGCGTGCAGGCGGTCCGCGGGCAGGGCGGGGCGCACCATCACGAGGAGGAGGAGTCCGCCCAGCCACACGGCGGCGCCGACGAGGTGCAGCAGGAGCGCGGTGACGGTGGCGTTGTGATCGGCGAGGTCGCCGGAGTGCCCCTGCGTGGCCATGGGCACGAGCGTCACGGCGGCGAGGATGGCCGTGAGCAGGGTGGGCGTCCACGAGCGGATGGCGAACGCGAGCACCGTGACGATCGCCGCGAGGACGGTGGTGAGGAGCCACGCGCTGCCGAGCTCGGTGTCGACGAGGAAGCGGCCGAGCTGCGCACCGAACTCCGCACCGAGGCTGAGCTGCGGGTTGAACGACGACAGGAAGGTGAGGAAGCCGACGGTGCCGCTGGCCAGGGTCAGGACGGCCGCGCCGATCGACGCCATGTCGAGCGCGACGTCGAACTCCTTCTCCTGCGCGCGCAGGCCGAACAGCGCCAGCACGAGGGCGCCGAGCATGGCCGCGGCGGAGAGGTTGACGACGAGCTTCGCGACCGGGAGCCCCCAGCGGACGAAGGCGCCGGGGTCGGCGGTGAAGCGGGGGGCCGCACCGCCGCCGACGGCCAGGCCCACGATCACCGCGATGACGGCGGCGGCCATGAGGATGAGGGGCCCTGCGGCCCGCAGCGCGCGCGCGTTCACTCTTCAACCCTAGGCGCGCGGTGCTGGGTGGTTCCCCGACGCGGGAGGCCGGGGACGCCGAGAGGGGGCCGCCCGGATGGACGGCCCCCTCTCGCGGCAGGCGTCTTACTTGACGGCGGCCTTCAGCTTCGAGCCGGCGGTCACCTTGACGCGCTTGCCGGCGGGGATGGCGATCTCGTCGCCGGTCTGCGGGTTGCGGCCCGTGCGCGCGGCGGTGTCGACCTGCTCGAACGCGATCCAGCCGGGGATCGAGACCTTCGCACCCTTGGCGACGGACTCGGAGACCGAGGTGAACAGGGCGTCGAGCACGCCGGAGACGGCGGACTGGCTCTGGCCCGTGGCGCTGGCGATGCTCGCGACGAGCTCGGTCTTGGTGATGGTCTTGTCGGCCATGTCATCCTCCAGCGGCGTGAGGACGCCGCGACGTTCGTGTGGACCGGCGACGATTGCCTCCGGTGGTCTTGCGACCGTGTCGAATGTACCAACGACCCGCATGATTCCGCGGATTCTCGGGCAGATGGGCCAGATTCGGTCGGCGTGTCGTGTGACGGCTGTGACGGATGGGGCGGGTGTGACGACTTGGGTCGCCGAGTCGCGGGGCGCGGCCGTTCGGTGGTGCCGTTCTCGTGGGATGCGGGCCGTATCGACGAGTTCGGCACCACCGAGCGCGAGGGCCCGGGAGTCGGTAGTGCCGTTCTCGCGGAATGCGGACCCTATCGGCGAGTTCAGCACCATCGAACGCGACGGCCCGGCAGTCGGTGGTGCGGAACTCGCGGAATACGCGGCCGGAGACGCGGAAGAGGGCGGGACTCCCGAAGGAGTCCCGCCCTCTTCTCGAAGCGGGTGCTTACCAGCTCGACTTGGTCACGCCGGGCAGCTCGCCCCGGTGCGCCATGTCGCGGAAGCGGACACGCGAGATGCCGAACTTCGTCAGCACGCCGCGGGGGCGGCCGTCGATGACGTCGCGCGAACGCAGACGCACCGGCGACGCGTTGCGGGGCAGCTTCTGCAGGCCCACGCGCGCGGCCTCGCGGACCTCGTCCGACGCGTTCGGGTCGACGAGCTGCTTCTTCAGCTCGAGGCGCTTCGCCGCGTAGCGGTCGACGATCACCTTGCGCTGCTCGTTGCGAGCGATCTTGCTCTTCTTCGCCATGATTAACGCTCCTCGCGGAAGTCGACGTGCTTGCGCACGACCGGGTCGTACTTCTTCAGCACGAGGCGGTCGGGGTTGTTGCGGCGGTTCTTCTTGGTCACGTACGTGTAGCCCGTGCCCGCGGTCGAACGCAGCTTGATGATGGGACGGACGTCCTGAGCCTTCTTCGCCATTAGAGCTTCACACCCTTCGCGAGGAGGTCCTTGACGACCGACTCGATGCCACGGGCGTCGATGGTCTTGATGCCCTTAGCCGACACGTTCAGCGTGACCTTGCGGCCCAGCGACGCGACGTAGTACGTCTTCTTCTGCACGTTCGGGTCGAAGCGGCGCTTCGTCCGTCGGTGCGAGTGCGAGACATTGTGACCGAAGCCGGGAACGGCACCGGTCACCTGGCACACAGCAGCCATGGTTCACTCCTTCACTACCGTGGAGCCGGACGGCCCCACCCAAGATCTCTTGTCTGCGCGGCCGTCATCCACCCGGAGACCGGGCTGTGTACGAATGGAGCCGCACGAACTGCACGCAGGAGTGCGTGCAGACAAACGACGAGCCTAGCACACCCGGGCGTGTCGACCGAACCGGCTCAGGGGCGCAGCAGCACCTTGCCAGAGCGGCCCGGCTGCGCGCTGGCTGCTGCCGCCTCCCGCGCGTCGTCGAAGGAGAACACGGCCTCGACCGGCAGCTCGACCTCGCCCGACCCCACGCGCTGGAAGAGCTCGCCCATGAGAGCGCGACGCTTCTCCGGCGCCATGCTCGCGCTCACGCGGTTGCCCCAGAAGCCCCGCACGGTGGCCTGCTTGAAGATGAGGTCGCCGGAGGAGAGCTCGAGCTTCCCCGATCCCATCGCGCCGAACGACACCAGCGTGCCGCCCTCGCCGAGCAGCGAGAGGAGATCGCCCGCCGACGAGCCGCCCACCGAGTCGACCGCGGCCTTGGGCGTCGCACCGTCGAGGATGGCCTCCACGCGCTCGCGCCATCCCTCGTCCTCCGTGGAGACGACGTCGTGGATGCCGATGGCGGCGAGCTCCTCGATGCCCGCGTCGCGCCGCACCAGCCCCAGCACGCGCACACCGCGTGCCCGGGCGAACTGCGCGACGAGGCGGCCGACGGCGCCGTTGGCGGTGTTCTGCGCGATCCAGTCGCCCTCCTGCACCTCGAGGAAGTCCAGCAGGCTCAGCGCGCTGAACGGCATCGCCACGAGCTGGGCGGCGGTCTCGTCGGCGATCGCCTCGGGCACCGGGATGAGCCCGGCCGCGTCGGCGACGAACGCCTCGGCCCAGACGCCGAAGGTCCCGCCGGTCACCACGCGCTGCCCCACCGCCAGGGAGTCGACGCCCTCGCCGAGCGCGTCGACGACGCCGAGCGCCTCGGTGCCGGCGCGGGCGGGCAGCTCGGGCTTGAAGCCGTAGGTGCCGCGGATGGTCCACAGGTCGTGGTTGTGGATGGGCGTGAGCACGGTGCGCACGCGCACCTGCCCGGCGCCGGGCTCGGGAAGCGGAGCCTCGGTCACCTCGAGGACGTCGGTCGCCTCGCCGAAGGAGGAGTGGGTGAGTGCGCGCATGGTGCGGCCTTTCTGTCGGGGCGGGCGGATGGCCCGGATGGGCTAGGAGGTGAGGATGTCGGTGGTGAGGAGAGCGGACCGGAAGGGCTCGCGGTCGCGGCGGAGCCGGTCGACGAGCGCGGCGCCGAGCCACAGCTGGTAGAGCGACGCGCCGAGATCCGCCGCGGGTCGGCGCTCGGGGATGGAGCCGTCGGCGTATCCCGCGGTGACGGCGGCGGCGAGGAGGTCGACGACGCGACGGACGCCGTCGTCGAGCGCGCACCGCAGCGGCTCGGAGAAGTCGGCGACCTCGGCCGACAGCTTCACGACCAGGCAGCGCTCGGCCGACGCCTCCCCCGCCTGCCCTGCCCACGCCTCCGCGAGGTGGCGGATCCGCGCGCGAGCGGAGCCATCCTGCTCGTCGAGAACCGCCTGCATCGCCGCGAGGTAGCGCTCGACGTGCCGCTCGAGCACGGCGACACCGAACGCCTCCTTGGACGCGAAGTAGTGATAGAACGACCCCTTCGGCACGCCGCACGCGCCGAGGATCTCCTGCAGACCCAGGCCGACGAAGCCCTTGTCGCGCATGAGGTCCTCGCCGGTCGCGAGGATGGCGTCGCGCGCGAGCTGCGCTCTCTCGGTCCGGGGCATGCCTCGAGGCTACGCCCGAATTAGACCGGTCGTCTAGAAACGGAGGGAACGCTCAGCATCGGCAGCGCCCCGACCGAACCGGAAGGGCGAGACGGTGGGGTCTCCGGGGATCCAGAACCGCCAGGGGAAGGCGCTCGTGCCGGCTTCACCGGCGACGCCGACGCGCGGACCGGCTTCGCAGACCGGCGGGACATCGAGGAGCCGCAGGCGTGCCACCGCTCCCGCCTGCGGGGCGCCGTCGACGAGGTCGATGCCGTTGTGCGCCGCATGACGCAGGCCGATCGCGTCACCGAGGCGGCCCGGACCGCGGGCGAGGTCGCGGTCGGTGCGGGCGACGCCTCGCTCCTCCCGGCGGCGCCGCGCGACGTCGACTCCCCGCACGATCTCGCCCGCGCGCAGCAGCACTCCGCCGGCGGTGCCCGCCGCGCCGCAGACGACGTTGGCGCAGCTGTGGATGCCGTGACTGAGGTAGACGTAGAGGTGGCCGGGCTCGCCCCACATGGTGGCGTTGCGGGCGGTCGGGCCCATCCGCGCATGCGATCCGGCGTCGGGGACGTCGCCCGTGCCCCGACCGTGGTACGCCTCCACCTCGGTGATGCGCACCGTCACCTCGTCGCCGTCGACGACCGTGGTGAGCAGGCCCCCGAGCAGTCGCGGCGCGACCTCGATCGGCAGGGCGAGCAGCTCCTCGCGGCTCACATCGTGGAAGTCGCTCATCCCATCGCTCCGTCCCAAGGACCCACATCGCACCAGCTGATGCCGAATCCGGAGAGCACGGAGACCTCCTCGCCCGTGGCGATCTCCACGATGTGCGTGCGCAGCTCGCCCGGCAGCGGCTGCAGCGACTCGCTGTCGTAGGGATTGGTGCGGAGATCCGGCGCGACGAGCGTCGCCGCGTAGCGCCCGCTCGGCGAGACGCAGGTCTGCAGCAGGCCGTCGCTCCCCGTCGCCTCGAACAGCGGGGTCACAGCGCCCTCGTCGTCGACGTACGCCGCCCCCTGGGCCTCCGGCAGCTGGTCGCCGCCGAAGCGCACGTACTGCCGGAGCGTGCCCCCGCCCGGCACCGGGAGCACCCGTCCGAGCTGGCCGAGGTCCTCATCCGGTGCGACGAGCGGCGTCTCCTCGCCCGTGGTGAGGTCGAGCTGGACGCCGCCGGCGGCGTCGAGGCGCTCGACGAACGCCGTGTACGTGCCGCGGCTCACCGCGTCGATCGCGAACGCCGTGCCGAGGGCGGTGGGCGCGGGCTCGGCCGCCGCCGGGTCGTAGACGATGAGGTCGCCCGCGAAGTCGACGAAGAGCAGCGCCGAGGCGTCGGGCACGAAGCGCCAGCTCGCGATGCTCGGCTGCTCGTCGCCGACGAGGAGCGGCTGCGGGTCGGCCTCCGGGTCGCGGAGGTCCGCGGTGAAGAGCACGCTCGCGCGTCCCTCCGTCTCACTCAGCGCGAGGTCGGTGTACGTGTAGCCGACGAGCTCTCCGCGCGTGGAGACCTGCAGGCCCGTCACGGTGCCCTCGCCCGGGAGGGTCATCTCCCGGGCGTCCGACCCGTCGAGGTCGGCGACGTACAGCGCCGATGCGTCCCCCTTGCGGACGGAGACGACGAGGTGCTCCCCGGAGACGCGGAAGTCGTCGATCGCGGGCGCGCTGTAGACGGGCACGGCCTCGTCGCCCGACAGGCCGCTGCGGAACACGGTGTCGTCGCCGTCGGGATTCCGCTGCAGCAGGAAGATCTCCGCCGCGGGGGTCGTGAACGACGCCTCGAGCGTCGCCGCCGGGCCGCCGCCGACGCTCTCGGCGTCGTCGATGGTCACGGTGTAGTCGGTCGCGTCGTCGAGGGGGACCGTGAACCGCACCCCGACCATCCGCCCCACCGCGTCGATGGTGAACGGGGTCTCCGGGCTGACGGTGACCTGCCCCGGGTCGATCTCCGACAGCGCCTGGTCGGCGGTGAGCACGAGACGGGTGCCGGATGCCTCCACAGCGGCGTCGGGGTCGACCTCGACGGAGGTCACGCGGGGTCCCTGCGTGAGGCTGACCGCGGCACCGCCGCCGGCGAGGACTGCGAGGCCGCCGATCACCGCGAGCAGAGCGCCGGCGAACCGGCGGGAGCGGCGACGAGGTGCGCGCTCGCGGCGGGGTCCGTCAGTACTCATACGGGTCTTCCGGCTCGTCGATGGGGGTGATGGCGGTCGGCTCGACGGACAGCGCCCCCGCGGCGTCCGCCGTGATGGTCCCCTCGACCTCGATCCACTGCCCGGCCTCGAGGTCCGCCTCGTCGGCGCCGAGCCCGGCGCCCCCGGAGGCGACGGGGATCGAAGCGGGCTGCGCGTCGATGACGCAGTGCGTGATCACGAGCCGCCCCAGGCGCACGCCCGAGGTCTCCTCGTCGGGGGTGACGAACCCGGTGAGCGTGACCTCCTGCCCCGTGTACGCGTCGGGGTTGGTGGCGGTGGCGAACACGGTCGCCCACTCGCCGATCCCGAACGAGCTGGTGTCGCCGCTCGCAGCGAGGGTGACGGTGTCGGCGCCGCCGAAGAGGGGCGGGGTGCCGGTGTCGCGGTCCATCGCGAGGTCGACCGACAGCGACGCGGGCGGGAGGACGAGCGCGGCGACCGCGACCGCGGAGGCGATGACGCCGCCGGCGACGACGAGCGCGCCGCCCGCGAGACGGCGGGGCGTCCGCCGGCGCGTGCGTGTGGAGCGCGCGGAGTCCCCGCCGTGGGCGTGGTCGCCGTGCGCAGGGTCGTCGGCCGCGCCGTGCCCGTGATCGTGGCCGTGGTCGTTCTCCGCGCCGAGGGGCAGCGTGCACGACCAGACCGCTCCCGCCAGCGCGAGCACGGCCATCCCGACCGCGAACCACGCCTGCGCAGGGTTGATGTAGAGCTGCAGGCGACCCGTGACGGCGAGGCCCAGGGTGACCGCCGCGAGCACCGCCGCCAGGCCGACGCCCAGCCAGCGCGCTCCCGCCATCCGGGCCGTCGCCATCCGCTCGGTCGTCTCGTCACGCAAGGAGGTTCACCCCGACTCCGATGACGAACGCCGACAGCAGGACGACGGCGACGATGCCCGCGAGCACGCGGCCGGTGAAGGTGGTGCGCATGAGCGCGAGCATCTTCACGTCGACGAGCGGGCCGACGAGGAGGAAGGCGACGAGCGAGCCCGATGAGAACGTCGAGGCGAACGACAGGGCGAAGAACGAGTCGACGTTCGAGCAGATCGCCACGGTCATCGCCAGCAGCATCATCGCGACGATCGACAGCACCGGATTGGAGCCGACCGCCACGAGCACGCTGCGCGGGATCAGCACCTGCACGGCCCCGGCGAGCGCGGAGCCGATGACGAGCGCGGGCATGACCGCGCGCAGCTCGACGACGAACTGGGCGAGGCTGCGGCGCGCGCGGTCGCCCTGCTCGCCCGCGACGACCTCGCAGGTCTCGCGGAACCGGTCGGTGAGGATCAGCTCGGGGTCGGGATGGCGGCTGTAGAGCCAGCCGATGAGATTGGCGATGAGGTAGCCGCCGAGCAGGCGGGCGACGAGGATGCCGCCGTCCCACCCGAAGGCCTGGTGGGTGGTGAGGATGACGATCGGGTTCACGATCGGCGCGGCGACGAGGAACGTCAGCGCATCGGCCGGGGTCAGCCCGCGCATGAGGAGCCCTCGGGCGAACGGCACATTCCCGCATTCGCATACGGGGATGAGCATGCCGAGCAGCGACAGCACGGCGCGCCGCGCCCATCCGCGCCGGGGCAGCACGCGCTCGATGACGTGGGCCGGCACCCACACCTGCACCGCGATCGACAGCAGCACGCCGAGCACGACGAACGGCAGCGACTCGATGAGCACGCTGAGCGCGAGCGTCAGGCCGTCCTGCGCGCGGGTGGGGAGCGAGTCGGGGAAGAGGGCGGGTGCGAGCGCGTCGATGAGAAACAGCGCGACGACCGCGGCGGCGCCCAGCGCCAGGCCGACCGCCAGCCGGGGCGGTCGCTGCTGCGCGGTGCGCTCGCGGACGGGGGCGGAGGTCACGCCGACGCGTCGTCCTTCTTCGCGGCGTCCGCGGAGTCCTTCGCGGCGCACTCGGCGCAGACGCCGAAGATGTCGACCATGTGCTCGGCGTCGCGGAACCCGTGCTGCGCGGCCGTCTCCTGCGCCCACCGCTCCACGGGCGGCGCCTCGATCTCGACGGCGCGGCCGCAGCGGCGGCAGATCAGGTGATGGTGGTGCCCCTGCGAGCATGCGCGGTAGAGCGCCTCGCCCTCGGGGCTCTGCAGGGTGTCGGCCTCGCCCGTGGCGGTGAGGCCGGCAAGAGCGCGGTACACCGTGGCGAGGCCGATGCCGGTCTCCTCCGCACGGAGGGAGGCGTGCAGCGCCTGGGCGCTCACGAATCCCTCGGCGCCGCTGAGCGCATCGCGCACGCGCTCGCGCTGCCAGGTGTTCCGCTGAGCCATGTGTCGATTCTAGGCGGCGCCGCTATGCGGCGGCCGGGACGGCGATGTCGAGGTCGGCTTCCTCGGCGCTGCGCACCGCCCGATCACGGCGCCACGAGATGAGACGGCAGACGCCCCAGATCGCGAACGAGATCGTCGTGATGTACGGGCTGACCGGGAGCGTGCCCGCGATGGCGAGGAGGATGCCGCCCACCGCGGAGACCAGGCCGAACAGCGCCGACAGCAGCGGCACCGCAAGCGGACCGTGGCTGACGCGCATGGCGGCGGCGGCGGGGGTGACGAGCAGCGCCATCACGAGGAGCGCGCCGATGATGTGGACGGCCACCGCGACGATGAGCCCGAGGAGCAGCATGAACAGGATGCTCACGCGGCGGGTGGGCACGCCGCGCGCCTCGGCGGACTGCGGATCGAGCGAGTCGAATCGGAGCGGGTTCCAGATGAGGAGCAGCCCGAGGAACACGACCGAGCTGATGACGATGAGCCAGCCGAGGTCGGGGTTCGACACCGACACGATCTGGCCGGTCAGCAGGCTGAACCGGTTGGCGCTGCGGCCCTCGTAGAGCGACAGGAAGAGGATGCCGAGACCGAGCCCGAAGGGCATGAGCACGCCGACGACGGAGTTGCGGTCGCGAGCGCGAGACCCCAGGGCTCCGATGATCAGCGCCGCGACGACCGCGCCGAGCAGGGAGCCCACGACGACGCTGCCGCCGAAGAGGAGCGCGGCGGCGGCGCCGGCGAAGGAGAGCTCGCTCACGCCGTGCACGGCGAAGGCCATGTCGCGCTGCATGATGAAGACGCCGATCAGCCCGCCGACGATGCCGAGCGCTGCGGCGGCGATGACGGAGTTCGACACCAGCTGCAGCAGGGCGCCGTAGTCGTCGAACGAGAAGACGTCACTCCAGGCGACACCGGGCACCCTCATGCGTGCGCCTCCGCGTCGTGGTGGTGATCGTGGTCGTGGTGCTCGTGCGGATGGTGCGGCTCGGCGTCGGGGATGCCGACGACCACGAGCCGGCCGCCCGCGCGCAGCACCTCGACGGGTGCGCCGTACAGCTCGCTCAGCACCTCGGTGCGCAGCACCTCCGCGGGCGACCCGAAGGTGAAGCGCCCGCCGGCGATGTAGAGGATGCGGTCGACGGACTCGAGGATCGGGTTCACGTCGTGCGTCACGAACAGCACCGCCGCGCCGTGCTCGCGACGCTCCCGGTCGATGATCGCGGTCACGGCGCGCTGGTTGGCGAGGTCGAGGCTCGACAGCGGCTCGTCGCACAGCAGCAGAGCGGGGGCGTCGGCAAGCGCCTGCCCCACCCGCAGCCGCTGCTGCTCGCCGCCGGAGAGGGATCCCACCGGGTCGTCGGCGTAGCGCGTGGCGCCGACCGCCTCGAGCAGCGCGTCGACACGGGCGTGGTCGCCACGGCGCGGAATCGGGAATCCGAAGCGCGCTCCGTTGACGCCGAGCGCGACGAGGTCGCGCGCCCGCAGGCTCGTGCCCGGGGTGAAGGGCCGCTGCTGCGGGATGTACCCGATGCGGCGGTTGCCCTTCCGCACCGGCTTCCCCTCGACGCGGATGGCGCCGGCGCTCAGCTCGCGGAGGCCCAGGATCGCGCGCAGCAGAGTCGTCTTCCCGGACCCGCTGGGCCCGAGCACGGCGACGAACTCCCCCGGCTGGATGGCCAGGTCGAGCCCCGACCAGAGCTCGCGTCCGCGCAGGCGCAGGGCTGCGCCGGAGATCTCGAGGACGGGTGCGGACATGGTCCTCACCCTATCCCCTACTGATAATCGTTCTCCGAGGTCGATGCGAAGGCCGGACGAACTCACTCGCCGCTCGTCAGCGCGTCCTGCAGCGCGGATACGTTCGACGCCATCCACGAGACGTACGTCTCGCCCTCGGGAAGCGTCTCCGCGTACTCGACCACCGGCACGTCGGCGCCCTCCGCCGTCTCGATGATGCGCGCGGTCTCCGCGCCGCCGGTCTGCGCGTTGGCGACCACGACGTCGACGTCGCCGCCCTCGATCGCCTTCGTGGCGGCGAGCAGGGTCGCGGGGGCGACGTCCTGGCCCTCCTCGACGGCCTCGGCGAATCCCTCGGTCGTCACGTCCTCGAGCCCGGCCGCCTCGGCGAGGTAGCCGCCGACCGGCTCTGTGAAGAACACGTGCGAACCCTGCGCCTCGTCCGAGACGGTCTGCAGCGACGCCTCGAGGCCCTCGATGTCGGCGAGGAGCGCCTCCTCGCGGGCGGCGATGTCGTCGGCGTCGTCCGGGAGCAGCTCCTCGAGCTCTCCCGCGAGGCTCTCGACGAAGTGCGCGACCGTGTGCGGGTCGTACCAGACGTGCTCGTTGAAGCCCTCGATGTGGTCGTGACCCTCGTGCGCGTCCGCCGAGGCCTCGTCCGCGTGCTCGTGGTCGTGCTCGGCCTCGTCGCCGTCCTCGTGCCCCTCGTTCCCGGGGTACGCGTGCGAGAACTCGACGACCGTGAGCACGTGCTCGGTGCCGGCGGCCTCGACGAGCTCCTCCATGAAGTGGTCGTAGCCGCCGCCGTTGAGGATGGCCAGATCGGCACCTTCGACGGCGAGCTGATCCCGGGCGGTCGCCTCGTAGGAGTGCGGGTCCTGTGTGGGCGAGTCGACGATCGCGCTCACTTCGGCCGCGTCGCCGACCAGCTGCTCGGCGAGCGACGCGTAGACGCTCGTCGAGGCCACGACGGCGATGCCGTCGCCCTCGCCGGAGCCGCCCTCCGCGGCGGCACCGCCGCCCGAAGCGCATCCCACGAGCGCGAGCGCGGGGACGGCGAGGACGGCAGGGAGGAGCAGACGGCGTGCGATCATGACACCACCCTAACTCAAATGAGAATCATTCTCGAATCATTCGAGCGTGCGGCTGACGACGAAGCGGGGCCCGGCGTCCACCGGGCCCCGCTTCGTGGTGTCGTGCGTCAGACGAGCTCGGCGCGCAGGGCCGCGGCCGCCGCGCCCACGTCGGGGGCGCCGTAGATGGCGCCGCCGACGACCGCGACGCGCGCGCCGGACTCGGCCACGGCGCCGATGGTGCTGACGTTCACGCCGCCGGCCACGGAGAAGGGCACGCCGGACGCCTTGCCGTCTTCGAGGAGCGTCGAGAAGGTGAAGCCCTCCTCGGCCTGCTCGTCGAGGCCCGCGTGCATCTCGACGAACTCGGCGCCGAGCGCGACGACCTCCTTCGCGCGCGCCGGCTTGTCGGCGACGCCGATGAGGTCGACGACGACGCCCTTGCCGTGCTTCTTGGCGGCCGTGACGGCACCCGCGATCGTGCTGTCGCCCGCCGTGCCGAGCACGGTGACGAGGTCGGCACCCGCGCTGAAGGCGATGTCGGCCTCCAGCTCGCCGGCGTCCATCGTCTTGAGGTCGGCGAACACGATCTTGTCGGGGTGCGCCTCCTTCACGGCGGTGATGGCGGAGAGGCCCACGCTCTTGATGAGCGGGGTCCCCAGCTCGAGGATGTCGACGTGCGGCGCGGCGGCCGCGGCCAGCTCGAGAGCGGCTTCGGTGGTCAGGGTGTCCATGGCGAACTGCAGCTTCATCGTGTTCCTTCGGTGTTCATCGGTGGACGCGGCTCGGCGGAGCCGCGGACGTCATTCGAGATTCGCGTGACGCGGCCAGATCTCGTCGGCGGTCGCGCCGGATCGCTGCCACAGCGCATGGAAGAGCGCGTCGCCCAGCAGCACGACCGACTGCTCGAACAGGCTGCCCGCGTACTGGGCGGAGGCGGCACCCGAGCGGTCGAGCTTCTCGGCCGCCGGCACGACGATCACGGCGTGAGCGAGGCCAGCGAGCGGCGAAGCGGCCGCGGTGGTGATGGCGGCGACCCGCGCGCCGACGGAGACCGCGGTCTGCGCGGCCCGCACGATCCCACCGGTCGTTCCCGACCCGCTCGCGGTGAGCAGCAGGTCGCCGGGGCGGATGGCCGGGGCCGTCGTCTCCCCCACGACGTGGACGTCGAGGCCGAGGTGCATGAGACGCATGGCGACCATCCGCAGCGCGAGGCCGGAGCGGCCCGCCCCATGCACGAACACACGATCCGCGTCGGCGACGGCGCCGAGGAACGACTCGAGCTCCTCGGCCGGCGCCTCGGACAGGCCGCCCAGGACGCCGTGCACCTCGTCGCGGATGCGGCGGATGGCGGGGCCGAGCGCGTCTGTCGTCATGCTCTCCATCGTGCGCCGCCGCCCGCGCGATCGCGGCCCGTCGATCGGGTGGTCCGCCTACCCGAACGGGTAGGCGGGGCGGAGACGTATAGTCGCGGGGTGACCGACATGCTCCCCGACTCCGTCTCGCCGGCCTCGCGTCAGCGCCTGCTCGAGCACGCCCGGGCGATCGCCGAGCAGTCGGACCGCCATGCCGTCACCCTCGAGTCGATCCTGGCCATCCTGCGCTCGTCGCGTCTCGACGACCGGGCGGCGCGCACGGCCGCGATCGACGTGGCCACCACCGCGCTCGTGCAGCTGCGGACGGCGGGCGACGAGCGGCAGGAGGCGCTGCTCGAGCCGGTGACCGGGGCCTTCGCGCGGGTGCGCGACGACCTCCGCCCGCTGGTGCGGCACAGCGATCTCGAGGTGCAGTTCGTCGAGCCGCCCGCCACCGGCCGCGCCCTGCCCGGCGACGTCGCTCATGCCGCGCGGGCGATCGTGCGTCGGGCCGTGCTGACCCTGGTCGATCAGGGGGACACCCGGCGCGTCCGGATCCAGTGGGACTGCGATGGGCTCAACCTGCTCATCGCGATCCGCGACGACGGGCAGGGCACGCTGAGCGCGCACGACGACTCGCTGCGTCCGATGGTCGAGCGGGTGGCGGCGCTCGACGGGTCGCTCTCGGTGTCGTCGACGCCCGGCTGGGGGTCGGAGCTCGCCGTGCGCCTGCCCCTCGACCCGCCGCCCCTCCCCGAGCCGCTGGATCAGGCGGTGCCGCTGAGCGCCCGCGAGCGCGAGGTGCTGAAGCTCGTCGCGGCGGGCGGCCGGAACCGGGCGATCGCGCGCGCGCTCGGCATCAGCGAGAACACCGTGAAGTTCCACGTCTCCAACCTCCTGAAGAAGGCCGGAGTCGACTCGCGGGCCGAGCTCGCGGTCCTCGCCAAGGGCTGACGCGACCGGTCGCCTGCGGGTCAGTCGAGCAGGAGCGCGGGCTCCTCGAGCACCGACGCGATGTCGGCGATGAAGCGGCTGATCTTGTCGCCGTCGATGATGCGGTGGTCGAACGACCCGGAGACGGTCGTCACCCAGCGCGGCCGCACCTCGCCATCCACCACCCACGGCTTCTGGCGGATGGCGCCCATCGCGATGATGCCGGCCTCGCCCGGGTTGATGATCGGGGTGCCGGCGTCCATCCCGAACACGCCGATGTTCGTGATCGTGATCGTGCCGGCGCGCTGGTCCTCGGGCGTGGTCTTGCCGTCGCGCGCGGTCACCGTGAGGTTCTCGAGCGCGCGGGCGAGGTCGCGCATGGAGAGGTCCTGCGCGTCCTTGATGTTGGGGACGAGCAGCCCGCGCGGGGTCGCCGCCGCGATGCCGAGGTTGACGTAGTGGCGCACGTGGATCTTCGCGCCGTCCTCTTCCTCGACCCAGGCCGCGTTGATCATCGGCGTGCGGCGGACCGCCCAGATGACCGCGCGCGCCATGATGAGCAGCGGTGAGACCTTGACGTCCGCGAAGTCGGGCGACGCCTTCAGCCGCTTGACGTACTCCATGGTCCGCGTGGCGTCGACGTCGGTCCAGACCGAGACGTGCGGCGCGGTGTAGGCGGAGCCGACCATCGCGTTCGCGGTGGCCTTCCGCACGCCCTTCACCGGGATGGACTCCACGCGCGCGGGATCCATCTCCCACAGGGCGTCGGCTGCGGCCGCGGGCTCGGCGACGGGGATCTTCTCCTCGCGCACCGCCGGCCACTCCGGCGTCGAGATGTTGCGGAACACCGACGCCTGCTCGGCATGCCGCACGACGTCGTCGCGGGTGACCTCGCCCGCGCTCCCCGTCGCCCGCACGTCGGCGAGCTCGACGCCGAGATCCCGGGCGAGCTTGCGCACCGGCGGCTTCGCGAGGACGCCGCCGGGCTTGCCGTCGGCGGCCTCCGGGCGCTTGCGCCGGCGGCGGGTGGCGGCGTCGCCGCCGGATCCGTAGCCCACGAGCACCGATCCGCTGCGCTCGGGCTCGGCCGGCTTCGCGGGTGCCGACGCGGCGGATGGCGCGGACGGGGCTTCCGGCGCCGCCTTCGGCTCCCCGGCCGGCTCCGACTGGTCGGGCTGGGACACCGGCGCCGGCGCGTCGTCGGCGATGGTGATGATCGCCGTGCCGACATCCACCGTCTCGCCCTCGGTCACGAGGAGCTCGCCGACGACGCCCGCGTACGGCGAGGGCAGCTCGACGACCGACTTGGCGGTCTCGATGTCGGCGACGACGTCGTTCACGGCGAGGGTGTCGCCGGGCTTCACGCGCCAGGCGACGAGCTCGGCCTCGGTGAGGCCCTCGCCGACGTCGGGGAGGTGGAAGGTCTGCATCGGTCGATCCTCTCAGTACGCGAGCGCGCGGTCGACGGCCTCGAGGACGCGGTCGGCGTCCGGGAGGTACGCGCCCTCGAGCTTCGCGGGCGGGAAGGGCACGTCGAAGCCGGAGACCCGCAGCACGGGCGCCTCGAGCGAGTAGAAGGCGCGCTCGGCCACGGTCGCGGCGATCTCGCTGCCCACGCTCGTCGATCCCGGCGCCTCCTGCGCGTAGACCATCCGCCCCGTCGAGCGGACGGAGTCGAGGATCGGCCCGTAGTCGACAGGCGAGAGCGAGCGCACGTCGACGACCTCGCAGCTCACGCCATCGGCCTCGGCGAGCGCGGCTGCCTGCAGCAGCGTCGTGATCATGGCGCCGTGTCCGACGAGCGTCACATCGGAACCGCGGCGAACGACGCGGCTGGCGTGGAGCGGCGCGGAGCGCGTCTCGCGGTCCAGCTCGCCCTTCACCCAGTAGCGGCTCTTCGGCTCGAGGAAGATCACCGGGTCGTTCGAGCGGATGGCGTCCTGGATCAGCCAGTAGGCGTCGCCGGGTGTCGAGGGGCTCACCACGCGGAGGCCGGCGGTGTGCGTGAAGTACGCCTCGGGGCTCTCCTGGTGGTGCTCGATCGCGCCGATGTGCCCGCCGTAGGGGATGCGGATGACGACGGGCAGCGAGAGCGCGCCCTCGTGGCGGTTCGTCAGCTTGGCGAGCTGCGTGGTGATCTGGTCGAAGGCCGGGAAGACGAAGCCGTCGAACTGGATCTCGACGACGGGCCGGAACCCGTTCATCGCGAGTCCGATCGCGGTGCCGACGATGCCGGACTCCGCGAGCGGGGTGTCGAGCACGCGCTGCTCGCCGAACTCGGCCAGCAGTCCCTCGGTGATGCGGAAGACGCCGCCCAGGCGGCCGATGTCCTCGCCCATCATCAGCACGCGGGGGTCGTCGGTCATCGCCTGGCGGAGCCCGGCGTTCAGGGCCTTCGCGAAGGTGGAGGTCTCGAGAGTCATGCCGTGCCCTCCTCGAACGAGGCCTCGTAGTCGGCGAGCCAGCGGCGCTGCTCGTCCATCACCGGGTGCGGATCCGCGTAGACGTGCGCGAACATGTCGTCCGACGTGGGCACCGGGAGCTCGACCGTGCGCTTGCGGACGTCGGCGGCGACATCCGCCCCCTCTGCGTCGACGTCGGCGAAGAACTCCTCAGACGCGCCCCGCGCGGTGAGGTAGGCGCGCATCCGGGCGATCGGGTCGCGCTGCGCCCAGAGCTCCTCCTCGTCCTTGGTGCGGTACTTGGTCGGGTCGTCGCTCGTCGTGTGCGCGCCCCGTCGATAGGTGACCGCCTCGATGGCCTGCGGGCCACGGCCATCCCGCGACTCGTCCATCGCGAGGCGCGTGACGGCGTAGCTCGCGAGCACATCGTTGCCGTCGATGCGGACCGAGTCGATGCCGTAGCCGGCGGCGCGCGCCGCGAAGGACGCGCTGGCCTGCGTGGCGACGGGCACCGAGATCGCCCACTGGTTGTTCTGCAGGAAGAAGACGGTGGGGCTCCGGTAGGAGGCCGCGAACACCATCGCCTCGTGCACGTCGCCCTCGCTGGAGGCGCCGTCGCCGTAGTAGACGATGACGGCCTCGTCCTTCTCAGGGTCGCCCGACCCGGTCTTGCCGTCGAAGGTCAGGCCCATGCCGAAGCCGGTCGCGTGCAGGGTCTGCGAGGCGAGCACGAGCGTGTAGATGTGCGTGTTGCCGTTGCGGGGATCGGTGGGATCCCACCCGCCGTGGCTGAGGCCGCGCATCACGCGGATGATGTCGAGGGAGTCCACCCCGCGGATGCGCGTCACGGCGTGCTCGCGGTACGACGGGAAGATGTGATCCTGCGGGCGGGCGGCGCGCGCCGACCCGACCTGAGCGGCCTCCTGCCCGAAGGACGGCGGCCACAGCGCGAGCTGACCCTGCCGCTGCAGCAGCGTCGCCTGCTGGTCGAAGGCGCGCGTCACCGCCATGTCGCGGTAGAACTGCTCGAGCTCGGCGTCGCCGAGGGCCTCGATGAGGGGAAGGTACCGCTCAGCCGCCGGGGACGGCGCGAACGTGCCGTCCGGTGCGAGGACGCGCACCGTCGCCGGGTCGGTCAGGAAGTCGGGCGAAGTCACCACTCCACGCTAATCGTGTCGGCGTCCGAGCGGCGGGGAACACGGCGGACAACGGATCGCGGATTTCGTCGTCCGGACCCCACAGTCGTATGCGCGGGGGCGGATGGATGGGGCCTGCGGTCGGCGCCGGGGGTCGGCGGCCGGGGCCGGGTTCCTGGGCCGGGTTCCTGAGCTGCCAGACGATGTCGCCTCGCCGCCGGGACACCGTAATCCCCGGTTTTCCGTGTCGCATCGATGAGACGACATCGTCTGGCGGGGGCAGGGGCGCTAGCCGGGCCGGGGGGCGGATGGCCGGAGCCCGCGCTCCGAGGGGACGCCGCGTCAGGCGCGAGGGGCGACGGCCGCCGCGACCTCGAGGATGCGCGCGATGGCCTCCGGCTCGCCCACCGAGATGCGGATGCCCTCGGGGAACGGGCGGACGATGATCCCCGCCTCCTCGAACGCGTCGGCGGCCGTCTGGTCCGCGCCGTCGAGCCAGACGAAGTTCCCCTGCGCCTCGGGCACGCGCCATCCGATCCCGCGCAGGGCCGCGGCGAGCGCGTCGCGCCGGGCGGCGATCTCCGCCACGCGCTCCGCCAGCTCGGGAGCGTGATCGAGGCTCGCCAGCGCCGCGGCCTCCGCATGCGCGGTCACCGAGAGCGGGATGGCCGTGCTGCGGGCGGCGTCCAGCACGCGCGGGTGCCCGATCGCGTATCCCACGCGGAGGGCGGCGAGCCCGTACGCCTTCGAGAACGTGCGCAGGACGACGACGTTCGGGTGCTTCTCGAACACGCGCTCGCGCAGGCCGTCCACGGCACCGGAGGCGAACTCCACGTACGCCTCGTCGAGGAGGACCAGCACGTCGGCGGGCACCCGGCCGATGAAGGCGTGGAACTCCTCCGATGTGATGATCGAACTCGTCGGGTTGTTCGGCGTGCACAGGAGGATCACGCGCGTCCGCTCGGTCACGACCGCCGCCATCGCGTCGAGATCGTGCCGGCCGTCGGGCAGCAGCGGCACCTGCACGTTCTCGGCGCCCGCGACGAGCACGAGTCCGGGGTACGCCTCGAACGAGCGCCACGCGTACACGACCTCGTCGCCCGCACCCGCCGCGGCCTGGATGAACGCGGCGAGGAGCGACACGCTGCCCGCGCCGACGATCACGGCGTCGGCGCTCACGCCATAGCGCTCGCCGAGCCGCTCGCGCAGACGCGCGGCGGTCGCGTCGGGGTACCGGTTCAGGTCGCTCGCCGCATGCACGGCCTCGACGACGCCGGGAAGCGGGGCGAAGGGGTTCTCGTTGCTCGACACCTTGAACCCGCCCGCACCGGCGGCCTTGCCCTGGCGATACGGCGGGAGGGCCGCGATCTCGGGGCGGATGCGCGGGAGGACGGGCTCGGGGACGCTCACGGCACGAGTCTAGGGCGAGCGATCGCGTGCCCTTCGCGGGCGAGGATGCGAGACTGCCCGCATGCGCTTCCTCGTCCGCGTCGTCGTGAACGCGTTCGCGATCTGGGTCGTGAGCCTCATCTCCGCCCTGCAGGTCACCATCACGCCGTTCGCTCCCGGGGGCGACCTGCAGGTCGTGCTGACGCTGCTCGCCGTCGCCGCCGTGTTCGCGATCGTCAACGCGATCGTCGGCACCGCCATCCGGATCGTGGCCTTCCCCCTGTTCGTGCTCACTCTGGGGCTCGCCTCGCTCCTCCTCAACGGCATCCTGCTATGGGTGACGTCGTGGGTGACGGGCTTCTGGAGCTGGGGGCTCGAGCTCGGCGGATTCTGGTCGGCGGTGCTCGCGGGCATCCTCATCAGCATCATCAACTGGGTCTTCGGGATCGTCCTGCGGCCTCAGCGCAAGAAGCGCCGCTGAGCCGCCCTCAGAAGGCACCGCCGCCGCCTCTGCGCTGAGCGCGCTCGGGCGCCTTCTCCGGCCGGAAGTCGAAGACCTCCACCGCGGAGGCGTCCTGCAGCACGGCGATGCGCTCGCGGATACCCGCCACGCGCGGATCGCCGGACCCCTCAAACGCGCGCAGCGTCTCCCGGTACGCCGGCAGGCGGTGCGCGGGGATGACGAGGTCGCGCGGGGTGCTCATCGGATGGACCGTGCCCTGCACGAGCACGCTCTCGTCCGACCCCAGCGAGTGGGGCGCCGCTCCGCCGACGAGGAGGGGCACCGGGTCGTCGTCGTGCCTCACAGTCACGACGAGGGTGCGGGGCCGTGCCTCCACCTCCGCCGGCGCCCCGAGGGTGACGAGCGTGCGCACGTCGTAGCGCCCCTCGGCCGCCAGCCACCCCGCGATCATGCCGCCCTGCGAGAAACCGACCGCATGCAGCACGTCGCCCGGCGTCGCGCCCGCCTCGCGCAGCGCGAGCTCGACGGC
Source organism: Microbacterium oryzae (assembly GCF_009735645.1). Lineage (NCBI taxonomy): Bacteria > Bacillati > Actinomycetota > Actinomycetes > Micrococcales > Microbacteriaceae > Microbacterium > Microbacterium oryzae. Next base: position 2,156,996 of record NZ_CP032550.1, read on the forward strand.
CTCCGAGGCCTGCGAGCGGCGGCCGCTGTACAGCCGCAGGTTCGACTCCCAGTCGAGGACCGTCGTGCCGCCGCCCTGCGTGCCCGCGACGTACACGGCGAACTCGCGCCGGCCATCCGCCATCGTGTACCGCTCGACGCGGATCGTCGCGTCGGCGCCGTCGGGCACGCGGTCGCCGAGGTCGCTCAGCGAGCCCGGTGCGCGCCCCGGCCTTCCCCGCGCGCCGGGGTGCAGCTCGGGTCGGTGCGCGCGACCGCGCAGGTGCGCACCGTCGCGGATGCGCCCGGTGCCCGCGCGGCGCAGCCCCTCGACGAGGAAGGGCACCGGCGCGAGCATGAGCGGCGACGACAGCCCGAACATCGCCAGCAGCCGCCCCGGGCCGCCCTGCAGCTGGCGCGCGAACTCGTCGCCGTGCGCGGCGCGCCACTCCGCCAGGAGGCGCTCGGCCTCCCCTCCGGCGCCGGGGCTCCGCTCCTCCAGCTGCCGCGAGCGCAGCCGCAGCATCTCGGCGAGCGCGTCGTCCTGCTCGTCCATGAGCGCGCGCGCTCGCAGCTCGACCAGCTCGTACGCGTCGGCGGCGAAGCGCATCGCCCGCGCGAGGTCCGCCGCGCCCGAGGCATGGGCGGCCACGAGCACCGCGCACGCGTACATCCCGTCGAGACCGACGACCGCGTCGCCCAGCTCGTGCGCGACCCGCCGGATGTCGCCGGCCAGGCCCTCGAGACGCGCGGCGTCGCCATCCGCCGCGGCCGCCAGCCGACGCAGCTCGTCCGGATCGACGGCGACCGCCCCGCCCGACCCGACGTCCATCACGCCACCGGGAACATCATCGTGGCGGTCAGCGCGGGCAGCGCTCGGCCTTCCGCCTCGCACCGGAACGCGGCCGCGTACAGCGCGACCGCGAGATCCCGCGACGTCGCGCGGAACCGCTCCGCGGCCGCCGAGCGCCAGCTCGTCAGCAGCGCAAGCGCCTCCGCGGCGGCCGCCAGCTCGCGGAGCTCTGCGACGACCTCGTCCATCCGCCGCTGGGCGAGATCGACCCGCTCGCGCAACTCCTCCTCCGTCACCATGTCTCCACGGTCGTCCTCCTCGGCCCGGCGCGGATGGCCGGGGCCGGGTTGGGGAGGGAGGTGCGGCGCGTCCCGGCGCTGTGGAGGAGACGACGGGCGGAGGGTCGCTGAGTATGATCGGGGGGCCAGCTCGGCGCCATCCCGTCGCTTCCGTCGTCCGCGGGAGCGCGCGCCCGCCCGTCTCGACTCGGAGGCTCCCCGTGACCGCATTCCCCATCCAGCCCCTGAGCCCGCTCGACGGCCGCTACCAGCCCGTCGTGTCTCCGCTCGGCGACTACCTCTCGGAGGCCGGCCTCAACCGCGCCCGCGTCGAGGTCGAGGTCGAGTGGATCATCGCCCTCACCGACAACTCGCTCTTCGGCACGTCCGCCCTGTCGGAGGACGACAAGGCCCGCCTGCGCGCGCTGTACCTCACCTTCGGGCAGGCCGAGATCGACTGGCTCGCCGAGCGCGAGGCCGTGACCCGCCACGACGTGAAGGCCGTGGAGTACCTCGTCCGCGACCGGCTCTCGCAGCTCGGCCTCGACGACATCGCCGAGCTCACCCACTTCGGCTGCACGAGCGAGGACATCAACTCCCTCTCCTACGCGCTCACCGTCAAGCGCGCGGTCACCGGAGTCTGGCTGCCCGCGCTGCGCGCCGTGGTGGAGCGCCTCCGCGCGCTCGCCCTCGAGCACGCCGACGCCGCGATGCTCTCGCGCACCCACGGCCAGCCCGCGACGCCGACGACCATGGGCAAGGAGCTCGGCGTGTTCGTCTGGCGCCTCGAGCGCGTCATCGGCCAGCTCGAGAGCACCGAGTACCTCGGCAAGTTCTCGGGCGCCACCGGTACCTGGTCCGCGCACCTCGCCGCCGCCCCCGTCGTGGCGTGGCCGAACATCGCGCGCGCCTTCGTCGAGTCGCTGGGCCTGACCTTCAACCCGGTCACGACGCAGATCGAGTCGCACGACTGGCAGGTGGAGCTGTACGACCGCGCTCGCCACGCGGGCGGCATCCTCCACAACCTCGCGAGCGACATCTGGACGTACATCTCGATGGGGTACTTCGCGCAGATCCCCGTCGCGGGCGCCACGGGCTCCTCGACCATGCCGCACAAGATCAACCCCATCCGCTTCGAGAACGCGGAGGCGAACCTCGAGATCGCCGGCGGCCTGTTCACGACCCTCGCCCAGACGCTCGTCACCTCGCGCCTCCAGCGCGACCTCACCGACTCGACCACGCAGCGCAACATCGGCGTCGCCTTCGGGCACTCGCTGCTCGCGCTGGACAACCTCCGCCGCGGCCTCGGCGAGATCTCGCTCTCGCGCGACGTGCTCCTCGCCGACCTCGACGTCAACTGGGAGGTCCTCGGCGAGGCCATCCAGACCGTCGTCCGCGCGGAGGTCGTCGCGGGCCGCTCGCAGATCACCGACCCCTATGCGCTGCTGAAGGAGCTCACGCGCGGCCGCCGGGTCGGCGCCGCCGAGCTCGCCGAGTTCGTGCAGGGCCTCGACATCGGCGACGAGGCGAAGGAGCGCCTGCTGGCGCTGACGCCCGCGACCTACACGGGCCTGGCGGAGCGGCTCACGCGCACCTACCTCTGAGGCCTCAGGTGCGGCCGAGCCGGGCTCCGACGGGAACGTCGGGGCCCGGCTCCGTCCACCCCATGCCGCGGCGCGTGCCCGCGACGATGTCGGCCACGTTCGCCCGGAAGTTCGGGCAGGTGGAGATGTCGTGCGCGCGACACTCCAGCGCGTGTCGCGCCATCGCCCGCGCGCGCTCGAGCGCCGCGATCCGCTCGTCGATGTCCGACAGCTGCCCCTCCAGCACCTCCCGGCGCCCCGCGGTGCCCGCGTCGAGGAGCGCGCGGATCTGGTCGAGCCCCATCCCCGCCATCCGGCTCGCGAGGATCACCGCGACCCGGTAGGCGTCGGCCTCGCCGTACCGCCGACGACCCGCGCCGTCGCGGTCGGGCTCCAGCAGCCCGCGATCCTCCCAGTGCCGCAGGACGTGAGTCGCGAGGCCGAACCGCTCCGCCATCTCGCCGATGCTCCACGCGCTTGACTTCATGTGGACATGAAGTCACACACTGGCTCCCGACGCAACTCGCGCATCGAGAAGGAGCCCCCATGAACGACGTCGCCATCCTCGGCGGAGGCCCCGCCGGCCTCCAGTCCGCCCTCACCCTCGGCCGCATGCACCGGTCCACGGTGCTCATCGACTCCGGCGCCTACCGCAACGCCGCCACGAGCGCCATGCACAACCTCGTGACGAACGACGGCCGCGCCCCCGCCGACTTCCGCGAGGTCGCCCGCCACGAGATCGAGGAGTACGCCTCGGTGACCTCGCTGACGGGGAGCGTGACGTCGATCGCGGGGACCCCGGGCGCCTTCGCGCTCGCCCTCGCCGACGGCTCGCAGATCGAGGCCCGACGCGTGATCCTCGCGACCGGCGTCGCCGACGCGCTCCCGGCCATCCCCGGCCTCGCCGAGATCTTCGGCGACGTCGTCGCCCACTGCCCGTTCTGCCATGGCCACGAGTTCGCCGGCCGGCGCGTGGGCATCCTCGGCGCCGGGGAGCACGCCGCGCGCCTGGCGGTCATGCTCGCGCCCATCGCGAGCGAGGTGGTCGTGCTGCCCGGCGACGCGGCCGCGCCCGACGCTCTCGCGCGCACCGGCGCGCTCGCCCTCCCCGGTGACATCGCCCGCGTCGCCGAGATCGCCGACGGCGTCGAGGTGACCTTCGCGGATGGCCGGAGCGAGCGCTTCGCGGGGCTGTTCACGTCGACCGCATGGCGGCAGGCCGCCCCCTTCGCCGACGACCTGGGCCTCGCCGTGAGCGAGAGCGGCGGCGTGCTCGTCGACGGCTTCGGGCGCACGAGCGCGGCCGGGATCTACGCCGCGGGCGACATCGCGCAGCCTCCCGGCCTGCCCGCCCCGCTGCACTCGGTGGCGATGGCCATCTCGACCGGCATGCTCGCCGCCGCCGCGTGCGTGCAGGACGAGGTCACGGCGGTGCGGGGATAGCTACCGCTTGCCGGCGTCGTCCTCGTCGTCGGGCAGGAGGATCGGACGGTCGATGGTCTTCGTCACATCGGCGGGGTCCACGACGAGCAGGAGCATCGCGACGAACAGCAGCACGACGATGAAGACGATGCCGGCGATGATCGCGGCCACCGTCCAGGCCTGCGCGATGACCTCGGCGGGCTGCTGCGTGAACGCGCCCATCGACATGGCGCCCACGAGCAGCGCGAACACCGCGGAGCCGAAGGCGATCGCGAGGAGCTGGACGGGACGCATGAGCGCGCGCCTGGTGGGTTTGTCGGTCACGGACGGTCCTCCGGGGTGCGGGCTTCGGGCCCGCTGGTCGATGCTGCGGTCGTCGGCTCGAGCTCCGACGAGGCCGGCGAGAGGCCGGCGATGGCGAGGAACACGGCGACGATGGCCGCGTACCCGCCGAACAGGCCGACGGCGATGATCTCGCCGGTGAGGGTGAAGGTGCGCCCGGCGTCCTCGATGAAGTAGTCCAGCGCGTAGCCCGAGGGCACGAGGAGCGTGGCCACGCCGATGACGAGCGTGAGCACGCCGATCGTGAGGGTGTCGCGCGCCACGACGCGGTCGCCGTGCCGCCGCTCGAACACGCCCATGCCGGTCTCCAGCGCGCCGGCGATCACGGCCCAGATCGGGATCACGGCGAAGTAGAGGGCCGCGCCGCGCGCACCCGTGATGCCCGCGGCCATCCCCGCGAAGACGTACGCCAGCGCGAGGAGGGTCGGCACGGTGCGGTGCCCGGCGCGCGTCACCATCCAGGCGCCGAGGCCCAGGACGACGCCGGTGGCGATGGCCCAGCCGCTGAACACCGACAGCCCGACGGATGCCGAGTGGTCGGGCGAGAAGGTCACCATGAGCGCGGCGAACGCGGCCAGGAGCGCGCGGAGCAGCTGGACATGGCGAGTGCTCGGTGCGAACGGCTTGCGTGCGGGCATGGCAGGACCTCGTGCGTGCGAAGGGACACCCCCAGTCTAGAGAACGCGGCCCTGTGAGGGTCCCCCGTCACGGGCTCCCGCCCGATCGCGAGAGAATGGGGCCATGACGCCCCAGAGGGAAGACCTGATCGATCACGCCTGCCTCATCGTCGACGGACCCGACCAGTCGGGAGTCGTCGCCGCGATCGCCGCGCTCATCGCGCGCAACCAGGGCAACATCGTCTCCCTCGACCAGCACTCCACCGACCCCTCCGGCGGGCGCTTCTTCCAGCGGGTGGTCTTCCACCGCGCGAACTTCGCCGTCGTGAAGGACGAGATCGAGGCGGACCTCGCCGCCACGCTCGAGCCGTTCGGCATGAGCTGGACCCTCGCCGACCTGTCGATCCCCAAGCGGATGGCCATCCTCGCCTCCAAGGACGACCACTGCCTGCTCGATCTGCTGTGGCGGCACCGCCGCGGGGAGCTGCCCGTGAGCATCCCGATGGTGATCGCCAACCACACCACCACCGCGGAGGACGTGCGCTCGTTCGGCGTGCCCTTCTTCCACGTGCCCTCGCAGGCCGGACCCGACAAGTCGCAGTCCGAGGCCGAGATCGTGAGGCTGCTGAAGGGCAACGTCGACTTCGTCGTGCTCGCCCGGTACATGCAGATCCTCTCCAGCGACTTCCTCGCCCAGGTGGGTGTGCCCGTGATCAACATCCACCACTCCTTCCTGCCCGCATTCATCGGCGCGAACCCGTACCGCAAGGCGAAGGAGCGCGGCGTGAAGCTCATCGGCGCCACCAGCCACTACGTGACCGAGGACCTCGACGAGGGCCCGATCATCGAGCAGGACGTGGTGCGCGTCACGCACGCGGACTCGGCCGACGACCTGCGCCGCCGCGGCGCCGACGTCGAGCGCGCGGTGCTCTCCCGTGCGGTGCTGTGGCACGCGCAGGACCGTGTGCTGCGTCACGGGAACCACACGATCGTCTTCTGACGCGCGTAGCATCGAGCGCGATCGAAGGAGATCCATGCGCGCCCTCATCGCCACCGGAACCGGCCGCTACGCCGACCCCTGGCACCCCTATGCGAAGACCAGTCCGCTCATCGCCGAGGTCCTGACCGAGGCCGGCTTCCACGTCGGCATCGATCACGACGTCGATCACGCGATGACGCGCCTCGAAGGCGTGGACCTCCTGGTCGTGAACGCCGGCGATCCGTGGCGCTCGGAGACGACCGAGCCCCTCGACCCCGCGTCGCTCGCCGGCTTCCGCACGGCGCTCGCGCGCGGCATCGGCGTGATCGGCGTGCACGCCGCGCTGTCGTCGCTGCGCGACTACCCCGACTGGCCGGTGGCCATCGGCGGGATGTGGGTGCCCAGCCTCTCGTGGCACCCGCCCCTCGACACCGTCCACGTCACCGGCGGCGCTCTGCCCGATGGCGCGCGCATCGACGACTTCGACGTCGTGGACGAGCGCTACTCGCGCCTGCAGGCGTTCGGCGAGCGGATGGTCGTGGCCGAGCACGAGACGGAGGGCGAGCGGATGCCCACCGCGTGGGTGCGCGAGCACGGCACCGCGCGCGTCGCCGTCGACGCGCTAGGGCACGACGAGCGGTCGTGGGCGTCGGATGGCCATCGCGCGCTGTTCACGCAGCTCGCGGGCTGGGTGACGAGCCGGGCGTGACGCGTGCGCTTGTCAAGACCGGGGGCCCGCTGCGCGCACGCCGCTAGCGTGGAGGCATGACGTCTCCGTACGACTCCCGCCCCTGGCTCGCGGCGTACCAGCCCGATGTGCCGCATGAGATCGGCCCCGTGACCGAGACCCTCAGCGACATGATGGACGCGAGCGTCAAGGCGTACGGCCGGAAGACGGCGCTGGAGTTCTTCGGCGCGCAGACGACGTACGCCGAGCTCGGGGATCGGATCGCGCGCGCGGCCGAGGGCCTGCGGCGCATCGGCGTGGAGCGCGGCGACCGCGTGGCGCTGATCCTGCCGAACTGCCCGCAGCACGTGGTGGCGTTCTACGCGCTGCTGCGCCTCGGCGCGATCGTCGTCGAGCACAACCCGCTCTACACGCCGCGGGAGCTGCGCCACCAGTTCGAGGATCACGGCGCGCGCTTCGCGATCGTGTGGGACAAGGTCCACGACACCGTGGCGGCGTTCCCCGAGGACCTGCGCGTGACGGGCATCGTCAGCGTCGACATCACCCGGTCGCTGCCGCTCCCGCAGCGGATGGCCCTGCGCCTGCCGATCCGGAAGGCACGCGAGACGCGCGAGCGGCTCACGCAGCGGCCATCCGCCCGCCGCGTGCTCACGTGGGAGACCCTCGTCGACGGCCGCCGCCTCTCGCGGAAGACCCCACGGCCCGCGCTCGACGATGTCGCGCTGCTGCAGTACACCAGCGGCACGACCGGATCGCCCAAGGGCGCGATGCTCACGCACCGCAACCTGCGTGCGAACGCGCAGCAGGGTCAGGCGTGGGTTCCGGGGCTGCGGGAGGGCGAGGAGACGTTCTACGGGGTCCTGCCGCTCTTCCACGCGTACGGGATGACGCTCTGCCTGACGTTCGCGATGAGCATCGGGGCGAAGCTCGTGCTCTTCCCGACCTTCGACCCCGATCTCGTCGCCCGGGCGGCGCGGAAGAGCCCGCCGACGTTCCTCCCCGCGGTGCCGCCGATCTACGACCGGCTCGCGCGGGCCGCCCAGCAGGGCGCCATCGATCTGAGCTCGATCCGCTTCGCGATCTCCGGCGCCATGAGCCTGCCGACCTCGACCGTGCGGAAGTGGGAGTACGTCAGCGGCGGCCTCCTCGTCGAGGGCTACGGCATGACGGAGACCTCCCCGGTCGCGCTCGGCAACCCGATCGGCCCCAGCCGCCGTCCCGGCACGGTGGGCGTGCCCTTCCCCAGCACCGACATCCGCGTCGTCGACCCCGAGGACCCCGACCGCGACCTGCCCCCGGGCGAGGCCGGCGAGCTGCTCATCCGCGGGCCGCAGGTGTTCTCCGGCTACTGGCAGCGCCCCGACGAGACCCACGCGGTGCTCCTCGACGACGGATGGCTGCGCACCGGCGACATCGCGACGGTCTCGGAGGACGGATTCGTCACGATCGTCGACCGACTGAAGGAGCTCATCATCACGGGCGGCTTCAACGTGTCGCCCAGCGAGGTCGAGGAGACGCTCGTCTCGCACCCGGACGTGGACGAGGCGGCGGTCGTCTCGCTGCCGCGCGCGGAGGGCGGCGAGTCGGTGGCCGCCGTCGTCGTGCTGCGGGCGGACGCCGAGCAGGAGGCCGAGGCGCTGCGCGACTTCTGCCGCACGCACCTCGCCGCCTACAAGGTGCCGCGTCGGATCGAGTTCGCGAACGAGCTGCCGCGGTCGCTCGTGGGCAAGGTGCTGCGCCGGGAAGTGCGCGAGCGCCTCATCGCGCAGGACTGACTACCAGCAGCATGACGACGCCCCCGCCCCTGACGGGCGAGGGCGTCGTGGAACGGACAGAAGCGATCAGTCTCCGAGCTCGCGCGGCTTCTCGCGCTCGTGCGACTCCTCCTCGGGGAGGCGGTCGCCGCCCGGTGCGGCCGAGCCGCCGAGGTCGGGCTCGGTCTCGTCGAGGATGGGGTGCGCCTCGGTCTTCGCGTACAGCTCGGTGAACGCCTCGTCGACGACGGGGTCGACCCACGCGAGGTCGTCGGTGGAGTGATCGTAGGGCGCCGGGACGAGCGCGAAGTCGTCGCCGTACTCCTCGAGGCCCGCGCGCACGCTGTGACGCACCGCGCGCTCCGCGTACTCGTCGCGCAGGATGAGCGGGTCGCGGTTGAGGTCCTTGATGAACGCCACCATCATGAACGCCATGATCACCGCGAACGGCAGCGCCGCGATGATCGTGACGTTCTGCAGTGCGGTGAGGCCGCTGCCCTCGGCGCCGCCGGCGGCGAGCAGCACGGCCGCGATGATGCCCACGAGCGAACCCCAGATCACCGTGACCCACCGGGTCGGCTCCGGGTTGCCGCGCTGAGACAGCGTGCCCATCACGAGCGATGCGGAGTCGGCGCCCGTGACGAAGAAGATCGCCACGAGGATCGCGAGGATCACGGTCGTCACCGCCGAGAGCGGCAGATCGGCCAGCACGCCGAACAGCACGCTCTCCGGCGGGTCGACGGTCAGGCCCGCGCCGTTCATCTGCTGATCCATCGCGGTGGTGCCGAAGATGGCGAACCAGATAAACGAGATGACCGACGGCACGACGACGACGACCGACACGAACTGACGCAGGGTGCGCCCGCGCGAGATCTTCGCGATGAACATGCCGACGAAGGGCGACCACGAGATCCACCACGCCCAGTAGAAGATCGTCCAGCTCGAGAGGAAGGCCTGGACCTCTTCGCCCTGCGACCCGGAGCGGGCGGCCATCGTCGTGAAGTCGGTCAGGAACTGCGCGGCGACCGACGGGATGATGTTGATGATGAGCATCGTCGGGCCGACGAAGAACACGAAGAACGCCAGCAGGAGCGCGACGACCGCGTTGATGTTCGACAGGGCGCGGATGCCCCGGGAGACTCCCGAGACCGCCGACGCGATGAACGCGGCCGTGAGCACCGCGATCACGCCGATGAGCAGGCCGTTGCCGACCGCGCCGATGCCCGTGATGAGCTCGACGCCGTGGCCGATCTGCAGCGCCCCGAGGCCCAGCGACGCGGCGGTGCCGAACAGGGTCACGATGATCGAGAAGACGTCGATGGTGCGCCCGACGCGGCCGTTCGTCCGCCGCTCGCCGAGGAGCGGGGCGAAGATCGAGGAGATGAGCGGCGTGCGGCCGCGACGGTAGGCGCCGTACGCGATGGCTCCGCCGACGAGCGCGTAGAACGACCACGCCTGCGGGCCCCAGTGGTAGAGCACCTGGGTGAGGGAGGTGTGCATCGCCTCGATGGTCGCCGCCTCCGCGGTGTTCGGCGGCGGGCTCTCGAAGAACGTGAGCGGCTCGGCCGCCCCCCAGAACACGAGGCCGATGCCCATGCCCGCGGCGAACAGCATCGAGATCCAGGAGAACACCGAGAACTCCGGCGCCTCGTCGTCGCGCCCGAGCCGGATCCGGCCGAACCGGCCGAACCCGACGTAGAGCATGAAGACGAGCACGACCGTGGCGATCACGGTGAAGAAGACCCCGAGGTACTCGATCACCCAGTCCAGCACGCTGCTCGCCGTGCCGGCGAGGTTGTCGGGCGCCGCGATGCCCCAGCCGATGAAGGCGACGGTGGCGGCGATCGCGATGCCGAAGACCAGCCGGTCGGTGCGGAAGTCGCGGCCGGTCTGCTCGACCCCGATGCCGGGGATCAGCGCCGGGTGCACACCCTGCGGCGCCGGGTCTGCGATGTCGCGGACGATTCTCTTCGCAGCGTCGGCGGCTCCTGATGGCCTGCCACTGCGATGCTTCTCAGTTCCGGTCATTCTCGCCATCCTGCCAAAGTCGTATGTACGGCGCATGAATGCGCTGAGCGGTCATGCGGTGTGCTCCATGAGCTCCCGCCCCAGCACCCGGAACGCCTCGTGAGCGCGATCCCGATGGAGAACGCCGGCGTCGTCGAATTCGACGATGAGGGCGTACGCGGCTCCTCCGTTCGGGCCGGTGAGCGCGCCGGCCTCCGCGCGCACGCCCTGCGCCCTGCCCGTGCGGTTGACGAGCAGCAGCCGATGCCGGTCGTCGGAGGAGAGGGGATCGACCCCCGTGGCCGCGCCGACGAGGCCCAGGTCGCGATGAAGGCCCAGCCACTCCGCCACCTGCGCGCTCGCGCCCGGGTGACCCGCGCGCCCGGTGGCGACGGCACGGAAGAGCCCCGCGAACTCGCGGGCGGTGCCGATCGCGACATGCGGTGCGTCGTCGGGCCCGCGGTGCGCGCGGAACCGGTCCAGCAGCGCCGAGCGAGGCATCCCGAGCGCCACGAAGCGCCGCGTCACGCGCTCGAGCCCCACGCGGGCGAGCAGCGCGTTGGCCGCATCCGCGTCTGCCGGGGCGAGCGCGGCGAGGTCGCCGAGCGGCAGCCGGTCGGCGTGCAGCCGTCGCCAGATGCCGGGCAGGCCCGAGAGCTCGTCGCGGGCGGCGAGCTCGAGCGGATCGAGCTCGCCCGCCCCGAACTGCACCGCCGCCTCCACGAGGAGCGGCACGACGCCGAGGCCGGCCACCGGCATCGGGTCGTCATCGCCCTCTCGCGCCAGCACCGCCGCGCGGTCGAGGGTCTCGACGTGCAGCGCGACGCGGGCGCCGGCTGCGGTCAGCGCCTCGAGCGCGGCGAGCGTGCCGGCGAAGGCCCCGGCCGCCCGACGACGGGACCGCCAGCTCTCCCGCGGCGACGACATCTCCCCCCTGGACATCGCTCCCCCCGCCGTCAATTCACCAGATGGTGACGCGCTCGTCCTCGGGGAGCCACAGCGCGTCGTCGGGCTGCACGTCGAACGCCTCGTAGAACGCGTCGACGTTGCGGACGATCTGGTTGCACCGGAACTCGTTCGGCGAGTGTGGGTCGATCGTCAGCAGGCGGATGGTCTCGGCCTCGCGCGACTTCTGCTGCCAGACCTGAGCCCACGACAGCAGCAGGCGCTGCACGCCGGTGTATCCGTCGATGACCGGGGCCTCCTCGCCGGCGAGCGAGAGCTCGTAGGCCTTGAGGGCGATCCCGAGGCCGCCGAGGTCGCCGATGTTCTCGCCGATCGTGAGCGCGCCGTTCACGGTGTGCGACGCGTCGAGCCCGCGCGGGACGAGCGCGTCGTACTGCGCGATCAGCGAGCGCGTGCGCTCCTCGAACGCCGCGCGGTCCGCCTCGGTCCACCAGTCGTCGAGAGCGCCGGTGCCGTCGTACCGGCTGCCCTGGTCGTCGAACCCGTGGCCGATCTCGTGGCCGATCACGCCGCCGATCCCGCCGTAGTTCGCCGCCGGATCGCGGTCCGCGTCGAAGAACGGGTACTGCAGGATGGCCGCGGGGAAGACGATCTCGTTCATGAGGGGGTTGTAGTACGCGTTCACCGTCATCGGCGTCATGAACCACTCGTCGCGGTCGATGGGCTGGCCGACCTTGCCGAGCTGCCGGTCGTGCTCGGCGATGTTCGCGCGCCGCACGTTGCCGATGAGGTCGGCGGCGTCGATCTCCACCGCGTCGTAGCCGCGCCAGGTCGCGGGGAAGCCGATCTTCGGGGTGAAGGTGTCGAGCTTCTCGAGCGCCTTCTCCCGCGTCTCGGGGCTCATCCACTCGAGCGTGGAGATGCTCTCGCGGTACGCCGCGATGAGGTTCGCGACGAGCTCGTCCATGGCGGTCTTCGCCGCCGGCGGGAAGTGGCGCTCGACGTACACGCGGCCGATCGCATCGCCCAGGGCGCCCTCGGCGAGCGCGACGCCGCGCTTCCACCGCTCGCGCAGCGTGGGAACGCCGGTGAGCTCGGTGCCGTAGAACGCGAAGTTCTCGTCGACGAACGGGTCGGCGAGGTACGGCGCGAGGGCGTGCACGACCTGGAAGCGCAGCCACGCCTTCCAGTCCTCGAGCCGGTCGGCCACGAGCAGCGAGCCGAGGCCCTCGAGCGCGGACGGCTGGTAGACCACGGCCTCGGCGAACGCCTCGGGGCGACCGGGTGCCACCGCGTCCCGCCACGGCGCGAGGTCGACGCCCGCGAGCTGCTGGATCTCGTCCCACGTCTTGAGGTTGTAGGTCGCGACGGCGTCGCGGCTGCGGACGTTGTCCCAGTGGTGCGACGCGATGTCCTGCTGCAGCGAGAAGACGCGCGCGGCCTGACCCGCGCCATCCGCCACCCCCGCGAGGGTCAGCATGCGCTCGATGTGCCCGCGGAACGCGTCGCGCGTGCCCGCGAAGTTCTCGAGGCGGAAGTAGCTCTCGTCGGGGAGGGAGATGCCCGACTGCACGAGGAACGGCACGTAGCGGGTCGGGTCGCCCGGGTCGGGCTCGACGAACACGCCGATCGGGCTGCCGAGGCCCTCGCGGTCGAACTCGCCCGCCGTCCGCAGCAGCGAGGCGACGTCGGAGACGGCCTCGACGCGCTCGAGGAGCGGAGCGAGGGGCGCGGCTCCCTGGGCGTCGACGCGCGCGGTGTCCATGAAGCTCGCGTAGAGGTCGCCGACCTTGCGCGTCTCGGTGCCGGGGTCGGCGCCCTGCGCCTCCTCGACGATCGCGCGCACGTCCTTCTCGGCCTGCTCGGCGAGCTGGTGGAAGGCCCCCCACCGCGCCTTATCGCCGGGGATCTCGGTGCGATCGATCCACGCGCCGTTGACGTGGCGGTAGAGGTCGTCCTGCGGCCGGATCCCCTCACTGAGCTCGTCGAGGGCGATACCGGAGGGGAGCGATTCAGCCGTCATGCGCTCCATCGTAGGCACAATGCCGGCAGCCGCGGCGGGCCCTAGGCTCGGACGGTGACCGACCGCCGCGCCCTCGACCGCGACATCCTGCGACTCGCGGTCCCGGCGCTCGGCTCGCTCATCGCCGAGCCGATCTTCCTCGCCGTCGACGCCGCCATGGTCGGCCATCTCGGGGTCGCCGAGCTCGCGGGCCTCGGCATCGCGTCGGCCGTTCTCACCACGGTCGTCGGGCTCATGGTCTTCCTCGCGTACTCCACCACACCGGCCGTCGCGCGGCGCTTCGGCGCGGGTGACCTGCGCGGCGCGGTGTCGGTCGGCATCGACGGACTGTGGCTCGCCCTCGCGATCGGAGCCGTGCTGGGGGTCGCGGGATTCCTCGCCGCGCCCGCGCTCGTCGCGGCCTTCGCGCCGACGGCCGACGTCGCGCCGCACGCTCAGGCGTACCTGGCCGTCTCGATGGTGGGCCTGCCGGCCATGCTGCTCGTCTTCGCCGCGACGGGCCTCCTCCGCGGACTCCAGGACACGGTCACCCCGCTCCGGGTCGCCGTCGTCGGATTCACCGCGAACGCGCTCCTCAACGCCCTGTTCATCTACGGGTTCGGGTGGGGCGTGGCAGGCTCCGCGGCCGGCACGGTCGTCGTGCAATGGGGGATGGTCGCGGCGTACGCGCTCCTCATCGGGCGCCTCGCGCGACGTCACGGCGCACCGCTCCGCCCGCACCGCGCCGGGCTGCGGGGCTCCGCGCGCTCGGGCGGGTGGATGTTCCTCCGCACCGCGAGCCTGCGCCTGGCGACGCTCGCCACCGTCTGGGTCGCGACCGGGCTCGGCACGCGCGAGCTCGCCGGCTGGCAGGTCGTCTTCACCATCTTCACGACCGCGGCCTTCGCGCTCGACGCGCTCGCGATCGCCGCGCAGGCGCTCGTGGGCAAGGCGCTCGGCGAGGGCGACCCCGACGCCGTGCGGGCGGTCACCGGCCGCACGATGCGCTGGGGCGTGTGGTCGGGCGTCGTGGCGGGGGCGGCCATCGCCGCGCTCTCCGGCGTCATCGGGCTGCTCTTCACGGGCGACCGCGCGATGGCCGACTTCGTGCAGCCCGCGCTCCTCGTGCTGGCGGTGTCGCAGCCGATCGCCGCCTTCGTGTTCGTGCTCGACGGCGTGCTCATGGGCGCCGACGACGCGCGCTATCTCGCGCTGGCGGGAGGTCTGAACCTCCTCCCCTACCTGCCGGCCCTCTTCGCGCTCGCCTGGCTCTCGCCATCCGGCCCCAGCGGGCTCACCTGGCTCGCTGCCGCGTTCGGCGGAGTGTTCATGGTCGCGCGCGGCATCACGCTCGGCCTGCGCGTGCGCGGGCGGGCGTGGCTCGGAACCGCGTGAGGATCAGGCGCTCTCGAGCTCGGCGATGACGATCTTCTTCTGCTGCATCATCACCTGGATGGCCGCGGGCGTCTTCATGAGGGCGCTCATGTCGCGCGGGATGATCTGCCAGCTGACCCCGAACCGGTCCTTGCACCATCCGCACTGCTCGGCCTCGGGCACGTGCGAGAGGGCCGCCCAGTAGCGGTCGATCTCCGTCTGGTCGGCGCAGGTGATGACGAAGGAGATCGCCTCGTTGAAGCGGAACAGCGGTCCGCCGTCGAAGCAGATGAAATCGAGTCCGTTCAGCGTCACCTGGCCGTTGATGACCTTGCCGCTCATGTTCGCGAAGTGCTCGTCGAGCTTCTCGTCGGGGTACTCCTCGATGCTGCGGATGCGGGAGTTCGGGAACACGCTGACGTAGTACTCCATCGCCTCGCGCGCGTCGTCGTCGAACCACAGGCAGGGCTGGATGGGTGAGAGATCGGCCATGACTCCTCCTCGAATCGGCTCCTTCGCGCTCACCGTACGCCCGCGCGCACCCACCGGTCGAGCCTCAGGCGTGGCGCCGCGCCCACTCGTACATCACGATGGCGCCGGCGGCGGAGGCGTTGATGGAACGGGTGGAGCCGTACTGCGTGATCTCGATGTGCGCGGACGCCGCGGCGAGCGCCTCCTCCGTCAGCCCCGGGCCCTCCTGCCCGAAGAGCAGCACGCACCGCTCGGGGAGGTCGGCCCGGTCGACGGGAACCGCGTCGCCCACGTTGTCCACGGCGATGATGGGCAGGTCCTCGGCGGCCGCCCACGCGGCGAAGGCGGCGACATCCGGATGGTGCACGACGTGCTGATAGCGGTCGGTCACCATCGCGCCGCGCCGGTTCCAGCGCTTGCGGCCGATGATGTGCACGGTGTCGGCGAGGAACGCGTTGGCGCTGCGCACGATCGAGCCGATGTTCATGTCGTGCTGCCAGTTCTCGATGGCGACGTGGAACGGGTGCCGCCGGGTGTCGAGATCGGCGACGATCGCCTCCATGCGCCAGTACCGGTAGCCGTCGACGACGTTGCGGGAGTCGCCGTTCGCGAGAAGCTCCGGGTCGTAGTGGTCGCCCTCCGGCCACGCCCCCGGCCAGGGCCCGACGCCGTGGGTGGACGCCTCACGGCTGGGCTCTGGCTGGGGGTCGCTCACCGCTCGAGCGTAACCGGGTCAGAGATAGAGACGCTGGTGCGCCTTCTCCTCGTCGTACTCGGCACGGGCGCGGATGGTCGACTCGAGTTCGGAGACCTCCGCCACCGGGACATCCCACCAGGCGCCCGAACCTCCGAAGCGGCCCTGTGCGTCGACCTGCACGTACACGACGCTCGTGCCATCGCAGGCCTTCGCCTCCTCGAGGGCCGCGCGGAAGCCATCTGCGGTGTCGGCCGACCAGACGCGCGCGCCGTAGCTGGCGGCGTTCGCCGCGAAGTCGACCTCGATGCGCGCGCCGTCATGGCGGCCGTCGCCCCCGCGCTCGTGGAAGCGGGTGCCGAAGGCCTGCGCGCCGCGCGTCTCCGACAGGGCCGCGATAGAGCCGTACCCGTAGTTGTCGACGATGACGAAGGTGATCGCGAGGTGCTCCTGCACCGCCGTCATGATCTCCTGCGACAGCATGAGGTACGTGCCGTCGCCGATGAGACCGAAGACGCGACGCGAGCGATCGGCGAGGGCGTTGCCGATGGCGCCCGGGATCTCGTACCCCATGCAGGAGTTGCCGTACTCGATGTCGTAGCCCTTGAGCGAGCCCGGTCGCCACAGGCGGTGCAGATCGCCGGGCATCGAGCCCGCCGCGTTCACGACCACGTCGCGCTCGCCGGCGGCCTCGTTGAGGATGCCGAGCATCTGCGCCTGGGACAGCGTCGGGCTGCCGTCGAGCTCGATGATGCGGTCGATCTCGGTGCGCCAGGCGGTGGCCGACGCGACGGCGGCCTCGCGCGCCGACGCGTCGACCGACCAGCCGTCGAGCGCGGTCAGGAGCTCCTCGAGCGTCTCGCGGGCGTCGCCGAGAAGCGCGGTGGCCGACTCCTTGTGCACGTCGATCTCGGCGACGTTGATGTTGACGAACTTGACGTCGGGGTTCCGGAAGAGCGTGTTGGACGCGGTGGTGAAGTCGGTGTACCGCGTGCCGATGCCGATGACGACGTCGGCCTCGCCCGCGGGACCGTTGGCGTACTGCGACCCGCTCGCGCCCAGCGCGCCGAGGGCGAGCTCGTGGTCGTGCGGGAACGAGGCCTTGCCGGCCTGGGTGACGCCCACGCCGATGCCGGTGGATTCGGCGAAGCGACGCAGCGCATCCGCGGCGTCGGAGTAGATGACGCCGCCGCCCGAGATGATGACCGCCTTCGAGGCGGACCGGATGATCTCCGCCGCGCGCTGGATGGCCGCGCGGTCGGCCCGGTTGCGTGCGACGTGCCAGACGCGCTCGCGGAAGAGATCGACGGGGAAGTCGTGTGCTTCGGCCTGCACGTCCTGCGGCAGCGCGATGGTCACCGCTCCCGTGTCGGCGGGGCTCGTGAGGACGCGCATCGCCTCGAGCAGTGCGGGGGCGAGCTGCTCGGGGCGCCAGACCCGGTCGAAGTAGCGGCTGACGGCCCGGAATGCGTCGTTGGCCGTCACGTCCTGCGCGTACGGCATCTCCTGCTGCTGGAGCACGGCGCCGGTGCTGCGGGTCGCGAACACGTCGGAGGGGAGCAGCAGCACGGGAAGGTGGTTCACCGACGCGGTGCCGGCTCCCGTCACCATGTTCGTCGCCCCCGGGCCGATGGAGGTGCTCACCGCGAGGGCGCCGAGTCGGTTGCGCATCTTCGCGTAGCCGATCGCGATGTGCACCATGCCCTGCTCGTTGCGGCCCTGGTAGTAGGGGAACTCGTCCTGGTACTCGAGCATCGCCTGGCCGATGCCCGCCACGTTGCCGTGGCCGAAGATCCCGAAGGCGCCGCCGAAGAAGCGCTCGGTCACGCCGTCGCGCTCCACGAACTGCGCGTTCAGGAACCGGATCACGGCCTGACCGACGGTGAGGCGGATGGATTGAGGCTGGTGCGTCATTGCAGCTCGCTTTCTCGATGAGCGGATGTCACCGACAGTACCGAGAAGCGGACCCGCTGTCCATTGTCCGAGAAGCTACGCGGGCGAGATGCGCGTCACCGCGTCCCGCAGGACGCCGACGTACTCCTCCTCCGCCTCTCGGATGGCCTCGGCGAAGCCGCTCAGCGAGAGGCTCGCGCGAACCGCTCCTCGCGCGTCGCGGACGGGGACGCCCAGCGCCCCGATGCCGACCGTGACGTCCTCGTCGGAGACCGAGTAGCCGCGCTTCCGCGTCGCGGCGATGTCCGCGCGCAGGGCGTCGGCGTCGACCAGAGTGCGCGGCGTGAGCGCCGGGAGCGGCGCGTCGGCGATCAGGGCCTCGGGGTCGGGCTGCTGGAAAGCGAGCAGCACGCGCCCCGCCGCACCTGCGTGGTACGGCAGCGACCGACCCGGCTTCAGCAGCAGGACCCCCACCCCCCGGCCGGGTGACCAGGCGACGCAGACGGCGCCGTTCGCGCGCGGGACACTGAGGAACGCGGTCTGCCCGGTCGCGTCCACGATGCCGTCGAGCACGGCATCGACGCCCGCCCACTCCGTCGTCGCCGACCGCGCCGCGTCGGCGAGGTGCAGCCACCGGCGGCTGAGGGCGATGCGGGCGTCGGGAAGGGTCTCGACGAGGTCGACGGCCTCGAGCGCTCCCGCGAGACGGTACACGCTCGGGCGCGGAACGCGGATGAGCTCCGCGGCCTCCGCCGGCGAGAGGGGGCCGTGCTCGGCCAGCGCGTCCACGAGCTGCCGCGCATTGGCGAGGACCTTGATGGTGGCCATCAGCGCTCCTCCTCGCGGAAGCCGAGCTGCGCACTGGCGGCGCGCGCCGCCGATCGCACGCGCTCCGGCACGTCGAGCGCGGGATCCAGCACCTGCCCGCGGATGCCACTCACGGAGATGGCGGCGGCGACCTGACCGCGGTGGTCGAAGACGGGGGCGCCGACGGCGGCGATCCCGGGGGTGACGTCGCCGTCCGACAGCGTCGATCCCGCCGCGCGCACGGCAGCGACCATCCGCTCGATCTCCTCGTCCGTCTCGGTCACCGGGTCCGACCGGTCCGTGCGCAGCGAAGCGACCACGGCCATCCGCTCGGCCTGCGGCAGGAACGCGAACAGCGCCTGCGGCGCCGCGCCCCGGTGCAGCGGAAGCGACTGCCCGAGCGCGAGGGCGAGCGAGCGGACGTCGCGGCCGTCGAAGCGCTCGACGCACACCGCGCGGTCGCCCGCGCGGATGCAGAGGAAGCTCGTGAGACCCGTGTCCGCCAAGAGGCGGCGCAGGCCCGGCACGGCGGCCTCCCGCACGCTCAGTCGATCCTCGACGGCGCCGCCGATCCGCATGAGGTCGACGGAGAGGCGGAACCTGCCGCGCGCGGGGGCCGATTCGATGAGGTCCACGGCCGCCAGACTCGTCAGCAGCCGGTAGGTGGAGCTCGTCGGCTCGCCCACCGCGGCGGCGATCTCGGCGGCGGACAGGTCGTTCTCCGCCGTGAGCACTCGAAGCACGGCGTCGGCCTTGTCGATGATCTCGAGGCCCGGACGGGCGGCGGTATCGGAGGTCACGCGGCAACTCTCTCACGGAGCGGACAGCAGGAGAACCTATTCTCTCTCGCTTAGTGGACATTACGTTCGTCTTGCAGTAGGAATGACGCACTACGTCGATTCGAGGAGGAACCATGGACGCTGCTGCCACCCGGCCGCCCAACGACGAGCTCGCCGCGCTCGCGCGGGAGGCCCGCTGGAGGATCGTGGAGACGGTCGCGGCGAGCAAGGCGGGTCACATCGGCGGCCCGCTCTCGGCGACGGACCTCCTCATCGCGCTGTACTTCGCCCAGCTCGCTATCGACCCCGCTGACCCGCAGCGGGAGGATCGCGACCGCTTCATCCTCTCGAAGGGGCACTCGGCCATCGGGCTCTACGCCGTCCTCGCCCTGCGGGGCTACTTCCCCGTCGAGGAGCTCGCCACCTTCGACCACGGCGACTCGCGCCTGCAGGGCCACCCCGACATGCTCCTCACCCCCGGCATCGACGCCTCGACCGGGTCGCTCGGCCAGGGTCTGTCGGCGGGCGCCGGGATGGCCCTCGGCGCCAAGCGACTGGGCCGCGACTTCCACACCTGGGTGATGGTCGGCGACGGGGAGCTGGAGGAGGGGATGGTCTGGGAGACCGTGCTCTCGGCCCCGCGCTTCGGCCTGGACAACCTCACCCTCATCATCGACCTCAACGGGCTGCAGCAGTACGGCTGGCCGGCGGGCGACGCCGACCGGTTCGACCGCAGCGAGCCCGTCGGACACGTGGACCTCGAGCGCGTGTTCACGGGCTTCGGCTGGAACGCGCTGACCATCGACGGGCACGACTTCGACGCCATCCTGGGCGCCTTCGACCGCGTGACCGCTGACCGGGGCGTCTCCGGCCGGCCCACGGTCATCATCGCCCGCACGGCGAAGGGGCGCGGCATCTCCTTCACGGAGGGGACCTACAGGTGGCACAACGGCGTGGCCACGGAGGAACAGCTCGAGACGGCTCGCACGGAGCTGCTCGGAGCGACGGGAGCGGGTCGATGAAGGCACAGCGGGTGGTGTGGGGCGAGACGATCGCGGACCTCGCCGCGACGGACGACCGGGTGGTCGTCCTCGACGGCGACCTGGCGACCTCGACCAGGGCCGACATCGTCGCGGATCGCGTCCCCGACGCGTTCGTCCAGGTCGGCATCGCCGAGCAGAACATGGTGGGGATGGCCTTCGGGCTCTCCACACTCGGGTACCGGCCGTGGCTGTCGACGTTCGGGGTGTTCCTCACGCATCGGGCGGTCGACCAGATCCGCATGCTCGTCTCTCAGACGAAGGCGCCCGTGCGCATCGCCTCCGCCTACAGCGGGCTGCTGAACGGCTCCAGCGGCAAGACCCACCAGGACATCGAGGACCTCGCGATCATGCGCGCCATGCCGAACATGACCGTCATCGCGCCCGCCGACGAGGTCGAGGCCGAAGCGGTCTTCCGCTGGGCGGCAGACTTCGACGGGCCCGTCTACGTGCGCGTGGCACGCGACGCCGTCACCCCGGTGTTCGAGGCGCCCTACACGTTCGAGCCGGGGCAGCCGCTGCTCGTCGCGGACGGCGAGGATGTCACGCTCATCTCCACCGGCGTGCAGACGTCCCGCACGCTCGACGCGGTGCGCATCCTCGCAGAGCGCGGCGTGCGCGCGAAGCTCATCCACCTGCCCACCCTCAAGCCGCTGGACGCCGACGCACTGTGCGCGCTCGTCGGAGATGCCCGCGAGGTCGTGACCGTCGAGGAGCACAGCCGCATCGGCGGACTGGGCGGACTCGTCGCGGAGGTGCTGTCGGAGCGCGGCACCGCGCGGCTCGTGCGGATCGGACTCGAGGACCGCTGGTCGGAGTCGGCGCCGAACGACTTCCTCCTCGACAAGTACGGGCTCTCGCCCGAGCGCGTCGCGGACGCGGTGCTCGCGCAGACCGCCGTCGCCGTCTGATCGCCATGGGCACTTCCACGACACCCTGGCTGCATCCGCAGGGATCGCTCTCCGACGGCCCCTGGGAGACCGTCGTCGACGACTCCCTCGAGGGCTGGCAGCACACCGGACTGCGCGTCGCCGAGCTCGATGGGAACACGGCGGAGCTCCCCGCCGGCGACATCGAGCGCATCGTCGTCCCCCTCTCCGGGTCGTTCAGCGTGACGTACGCCGAGGAGGACGGTGACGAGCAGACTCAGGAGCTCGTCGGACGCCCGACGGTGTTCTCCGGCCCCACCGACGTGCTGTTCCTCGGCGCGGGAACGCGCGCGACGCTGACGGGAGCCGGCCGCGTGGCGGTGGCGGAGGCGCCGACCGCCACCCGCACCCCGGCGCGCTATCTTCCCGCGACCGACATCGCCGTGGAGCTGCGCGGCGCGGGCCGCTCGTCGCGGCAGGTGCACGGATTCGGCCTGCCGGGCGCCATGGACGAGCCGGCGAAGCTCCTGGTGTGCGAGGTCATCACCCCCGCCGACAACTGGTCGTCGTATCCGCCGCACAAGCACGACGAGGATCGGCCGGGGCACGAGGCGGTGCTGGAGGAGATCTACTACTTCGAGTCGTCACGCGACCCCGGGCGCGCCCGCGACGACGACGCCCTCGGCGTCTTCCACACCTATCCGGCGGCGGGCGACGACATCCGCATCGACGCCGTCGTCCGCTCCGGCGACGTCGCCCTGGTGCCGCGCGGGTACCACGGGCCGGCAGCCGCTGTCCCCGGCTACCACCTCTACTACCTCAACGTCATGGCCGGCCCCGGCGACGCCCGGGCGTGGGTCGTGGCGGACGACCCCGCGCACGCGTGGGTGCGGGGGAGCTGGGACGACCAGCCCCTGGACGAGCGTCTCCCGTTCACGCGCTGACGACGCCGAGAGGAGAGGGCTGTCGGCTCACGCCCGAGCGAGCGTCTCCGCGGCCGTCGCGTACGCGACGCGCATGGCCTCGTCGAGGGGGCGGCGCCGATGCTCGGCGGAGAGGATCTCCACTCCCCACGGGCCCCGGTAGCCGATCTCGCGGATCGTCCGGATGAAGCCGACCACGTCCTGCGCGCCCTCGCCGATCAGCCGCCGATTGTCGCGCGTGTCCTCGAAGAGCGTCCCGCTGACCTCGAACTCGGCATCGCTGAGCTCGACGCCGAAGAGGATGGCCGGGTCCAGCACCTCGCGGAGCTCCGCGAAGGAGGTGCCCGGTCGGAAGACGTGCCAGAAATCCACGAGCAGGCCGAGGGCGGGATGGTCGGCCGCGCGCACCGCCTGCACGCCCTGCGGGATGGTCGCGATGGTTCCGAAGGGGAAGGGCTCGAGGGCCACCCGCGTCCCCGCGTCGGCCGCCTCCTCCGCGAGGCGGCGCAGCGGCGCGGCGAACACCGTCACGTCGGCCGGCGGCTCGCCCATCCCGGGACCCGCCTTGATGAACACGGCGCTGAGGTCGTGGGCGGCGTCGAGCAGCAGATCCCACGTGCCACGCCAGGCGTCATCCTCACGCCACCAGTCCGTGGCGAGCTCCACCTCGACGTGCGACAGCCCGGCGTCGTCGATCTCCGCGCGGAGCGCCGCGAAGCCGATCGTGTCGCGCGCGTGACGCAGGTCGTCCTGCCCGAACCCGATCCCCGACCATCCGGCCGCGGCAGTCGCCCGCACCCGATCGAGGATCGGGAACGGGCTGAGCTCGCGGCCCTGCGGCTGCGCATCGCCGGCGCTCGTCCAGCAGGTGGCGACGAGGCGGTCCGCGCTCATGCGCTCAGGTCCACCGCGACGGAGACGCCCTCGGCCGCTGAGCGCACGGCGGCGTCGGCGAGGACGAGGGCGGCGCGGCCGTCCTCGAAGCCGGGGCTGCGATCCTCGCCGCCCCGGATGAGGTCGGCGAACGCCTCGAGTTCGAGCCGGTACGCGTCCGCGTAGCGCTCGAGGAAGAACCGGCGGTAGGGCGCGAGGCCCTCCACCTGCGCGCCCGTGTAGGCGCGCACCTGCGTCGCCGGGATGTTCCCGACCTGGAGCAGGCCCTGGGGCCCGAACGCCTCGATGCGCTGGTCGTAGCCGTACGCGCTGTGGCGCGAGTTCGTGATCGTGATGAGCTCGCCGCCGGCGCCGCGGAGGGTGACCACGACCGCGTCGTAGTCGCCGGCCGCCGCGATCGCCGCGTCGAACTGGCGGGCGCCCCGCGCGGTGACCTCGACGATGTCGGGGACGAAGAACCGCGCCATGTCGAAGTCGTGGATGGTCATGTCGCGGAAGATGCCGCCCGACACCGCGATGTAGGCCGCCGGCGGCGCCTCGGGGTCGCGGCTCGTGATCGAGAGCTGCTCGAGCGCGCCGATCTCGCCGTCCGCGACACGACGGCGGAGGTCGGCGAAGTGCGGGTCGAAGCGGCGGTTGAAGCCGAGCACGACCGGCGTCGACGACGACGCGGCCTTCTCGCGCAGCGCGTCGACGCGCACGATGTCGAGGTCGATGGGCTTCTCGCACAGCACCGGAACGCCGGCGTCGATGGCGGCATCGATGAGGTCGACATGCGTGGGGGTGGGCGAGGCGATGATCACGCCGTCGACCTCTCCCGAGCGGATGGCCTCGAGCGGGTCGGCGGTGACGTTCGCGCCGCCGTAGCGGCGGGCGGTCTCGGCCGCGCCGTCGATGAACGGGTCGGCGACCCACGACAGCTCGGTGCCCGGGATGGCGGCGACGCTCGCGGCGTGCACCTGGCCGATGCGGCCGGTGCCGATGAGCCCGAAGCGGAGGGAGGAGGTCATGACGGCCTTTCGTGGGGAGGGATGTCAGAGAAGGGAGACGGTCTCGCCGGTGCGGAGCGATCGTGCGGCGGCGTCGGCGATCCGCAGGGCGACCACGCCCTCGCGCGGCGGGGTGAGGTTCGCGCCGACACCGGCCACGAGGTCGACGAACGCGCGCATCTCCGCGCGGAACGCGGGAGCGAAGCGCTCGGCGAAGTCCTCGTACCCCCGAGCGGGTGCAGGGACGCCCGGCTCGGCGGACGTGACCGGGGTGCGGGCGTCGAGGCCGACCGCGGCGGTGTCCCGCGTGCCGAACACCTCGAGGCGCACGTCCTGCCCCGCGCCGTTGCGGCGCACGCCGCTGACCGTGGCCGTCGCGCCCGACTCGAGCACGAGCACGGCGAGCGCGGTGTCGACGTCGTCGTGCTCCGCATGCACCGGGGCGTCCAGCACGGAGCCGGCACCCCAGACCGACACGACCCGCTGGCCGGTCACCCACGGGATGCTGTCGAAATCGTGGACGAGCATGTCGTGCCAGATGCCGCCGGAGACCGGGACGTAGTCGACGGGGAGCGCGTGGTGATCGTGCCCGGTGGCGCGGACCGCGCGGACAACGCCCAGCTCGCCCGACCCCACGCGGCGGCGGAGCTCCTGATGCGCGGGGTCGTAGCGCCGGTGGAAGGCGACCATCACCTCGGAGCCCGTCGCCTCGATCTCGTCCGCCAGACGCTCCAGGCTCGCGACGTCCAGCGCGAGCGGCTTCTCCACGAGCGCGGGCACCCCCGCGCGCGCGGCCCGCCGCGCGAAATCCGGGTGGGTGCTCGTCGTGGTGGCGACGACCACCCCGTCGAGGCGATCGAGCTCGGCGTCCCACCCGTCGCCGGCCACGAGCGGCGCGGCGCATGCCCCGAGCCCAGCGAGGTCGACCCGCTGCCGGAACTCCTCGGCCCGTTCGCGCGAGCGGCCGATGAGCACGACCTCGTCGACGCCGGCCGTGGCCGCGAGGTTCCGGGCGTGCATGGCGCCGATGCGCCCCAGGCCGACGACGCCGATCCTCATGTCAGCCCTCCCGCTCCGCGAGGAGGGCGCGGAGGTACTCGACGCTCGCGCGGGCGTCCTCGATCGGGCCCTCGCCCTCGGCGGGCTCCATGGCGACGACCTTGTCCTGCTCCAGGACGAACCAGCCGGTGTACCCGGCGTCGACGAGGCTCGCCACGATCGCGCGCACGTCCACGTCGCCCTGCCCGAGCGGGCGGTAGAGCCGATCCGCCGCGATCGCGTCGAAGTAGGTCAGATCGCCGGCCTTCACCCGCTGCATGCCGTCGAGCGACAC
The DNA here is from genome assembly GCF_009735645.1 of Microbacterium oryzae. Taxonomy (NCBI): domain Bacteria; kingdom Bacillati; phylum Actinomycetota; class Actinomycetes; order Micrococcales; family Microbacteriaceae; genus Microbacterium; species Microbacterium oryzae. The sequence goes on from NZ_CP032550.1 coordinate 2,182,411, forward strand.
GTCCTTGAGGTGGGTGTGCGCGATCCGCGACGCGTGGTCCCGCGCGAACGCGACGGGGTCCACCCCGCCGATCATGAGGTGGCCCGTGTCGAAGCAGAACAGCGCGGAGGAGCCCGCGATGACGCGCTCGACGTCGTCGGCGGTCTCCACGACGGTTCCGACATGCGGGTGGATGGCCGCGGTCACGCCGCGAAGAGCCGCGCGCTCGCGGATGGCGTCGAGATTGCGGAAGAGGGTCTCCCACTCGGCGTCGGTCAGCGCCTCGCGCTGCACGTCGTAGCCGTCCTGACCGGTGACCGCCGCGACGATGAGCACGTCGGCACCCGTGGCGGCGTAGTCGTCGAGCTCGCGCTCGATGCGGGGCAGCGGGTCGGACGCGACATCGTGCAGCACGACCGGCACGAAGCTCCCCACCGCGGTGATGCCGAACCGCGCGAGCTCCGACGCCTTGGCCGCCGGCGCCGGCGGGAGGAAGCCGTCGGGCCCGAGCTCGGTGGCGGTGTGGCCGAGCGCGCGCATCTCGCCGAGGACCCGCTCTGGCGCGAATTGGAAGCCCCAGTCGGGGACCTCGCTGATGCCCCAGCTGATGGGAGCGGTGGCGATCCTCGCCATGTCATGCCCCCTTCACGTTGCCGGTGTGCCCCTCGACGACCGGGGTCGCCACCCACTGGCCCGATGCCGCCGACTCCTCGGCCGCGGTCAGGACCTGCGCCGATGCCAGCGCGTCGTGGATGGTCGAGTTGTCGGACGACCCGCCCGTTGCGGCGAGGAGGAACTTCTTCGCCTCGATGGTCTTGAGGTCGTCGTAGCCCATCGGCGTGCCCGATCCGGGCTGGAAGCGCGAGTACTCCGGGAAGGTGTCGTCGGCGAACAGGCGCGTGTAGCCGAGGCTCTGCCCGGGGCGACGGATGGCCAGCTCGAGCTCGTTCATGCGCTCGAAGTCCCAGCGCAGCGACCCCTCCGTGCCGAAGATCTCGATCGCGTACTCGGCCTTCGGACCGACGGCGAGCCACGAGGCGTCGAGTGTGCCGAGCGCCCCGGCCGCCACGGCCGAGTCGTCGAAGCGGAGGAGCATGTTCGCGTAGTCCTCGTTCTCGACGGGCAGCATGCGCCCCTCATCGGGCGTGCCCGGCAGCCCCGGACGCTCGGTGATGTACGTGCCGGTCGAGGCCGTCACCGACGAGACCGGCCCGAGCAGGAAGTGCACGAGGTCGACGAGGTGGCCCATGAGGTCGCCGAGGACGCCGGATCCGCTCTGCTCGCGGACGAATCGCCACGCCCGCGGAGACTGCGGGTCGGCGCTGAAGCCGCCGAAGAAGCGCCCGCGGACGTTGGTGATCTGCCCGAGCGCGCCCTCGCTGATGAGCTGCCGGGCCCGCTGGATGGCCGGCGGCTGCCGGTAGTTGAACCCGATGCTCGAGGTCACGCCCGCGGCGATGACGGCGCCGCGGATGGCCGCGGTCTCATGCGCGCCGCGTCCGACCGGCTTCTCGATCCAGATGTGCTTGCCCGCCTGCGCGGCGGCGATGCCGACCTCCGCGTGCAGGAAGTTGGGCGCGCAGATCGACACCACGTCGACCTCCGGGTTCGCAAGCACCTCCCGGTAGTCCGAGACCGCGGAGTCGTAGCCGAGCACCTCGGTCGCGTACGCGCGGCCGGCTTCCGCGGTGTCGGCGGCCTGCACGAGGCGCGGCGTGATGCCGAGCTCGGGGTAGACGAGCGGGAGGTTGGCGTAGGCGCGGCTGTGGAGGCGGCCCATCCAGCCGACGCTGACGAGACCGACGCCGAGAGGGCGCGAGGGGGTGGTGGCCATGACGGGCTCCTGGAGGACAGGGCGGCGTCGGGTCCTGCGCGACGCTGCGCCGAGTAAGTTCTGGACCGGTCCAAAGTAGCGTCGGCACTCACCCTTGTCAAGACATGGGTGAACGAACCGCTCGCCTCAGCGCGGCGATGGCGTCGAGGTGCGCACCACCAGCCGGGGGGCGATGAGCGTCTCGGGCTGCTGCGGCGCCGCACCGCCCTCCACCTCGATGACGCATCCGGCCGCAGCGGCGCCGATCTCCGCATTGCGCGGGTCGACGCTCGTGAGTCCGACCTGCGGCAGGCGGGCCACCTGCGAGTCGTCGTACCCCGTCACCGCCATCGCGACGCCCGCGCCGGACGCCGCGGCGAGCGCGCCCACCGCCGCCAGATCGTTCACGGCGACGATCCCCGTCGGCCGGTCCCGGCCATCCGCCTCGAGCAGCTCTCGAGTCGCCGTGTATCCGGCGCGCTCCGTGAAGTCGGCGGGCGCGACCAGCGGCTCGATCCCGTGCTCGGCCACGACGGCGAGGTAGGTCTCGAGACGCCGCTCGGCGACGACCCCGCCCCGGCCGCCGATGTGCGCGATGCGGCGGTGGCCCTGCTCCAGAAGGTGCTCGACGGCGAGCCGGATGCCGGCGGCGTCGTCGGAGCGGACGGTCGCGGCGACGGGGACGTGCTCGCCGACGGCGCTCGCGACCACGAGGGGCGTGCCCGCGATGATCTCGGTCAGGGCGGCGAGGTCGGGGATCGAGCCGACCACGAGGATGCTCCGGGGGCGGAGGTCGTGGAAGACCGCGAGGGCGCGCTCGTCGAGGTGCGGCACGCCGTCGGGGTCGGGCATCATCGCCGAGGTGAGGAGCGCGCTGCGTCCGTGGCGCGCCAGCTCGGCGCGCGCGGCGTCGACGACCTCGGCGAACACCGAGTTGTGCAGGTCGGCCACCAGGACGCCCGTGAAGCCGCCATCCGCCGACGACAGCGCCCGCGCCGTCAGGTTCGGCCGGAACCCGAGCCGGTCGGCCGCGGCGAGGATGCGCTCGCGGCGTTCGGGCCCAACGCTTCCGCCCGCGTAGAGGAGGGACACGAGGGACTTCGACACCCCGGCCGCCGCGGCGACGTCGCGGATCGTCGGCCGCCTGCTCGCGCCATCCTCCATCTCCTCATTGTGCCCGGGGTCCGGACAGCTCGGTGTGATCTCCTGCCGGGATGGACCGCGTCGGCGAGCTGCTTCACACCCTCGGACAGGCCGTCACCGCCGTCTGGGCGAGCGCGACAGCGCAGGTCGCGCCGCCGGCCGTCCCGGTCGCGCTCCTCACGGGAGCCGTCGCCCTCGCGGTCGTCCTGTGGCGCCCGGCCTGGCGGGTGACGCGCCACGCCATCACGATCGCCCATGAGGGCTTCCACGGCGTGGCAGCCCTGGCGACCGGGCGCAGCCTGCGCGGCATCCGCCTGCACTCCGACACCTCGGGGCTCACCCTGTCGCGCGGCAGGCCTCGCGGCATCGGCATGGTCCTCACCCTGCTGGCGGGGTACCCGGGGCCGGCACTCGCCGGTCTCGGATCCGCCTGGCTCGTGCACCGCGGCTATCCCCTGGCGATGCTGTGGCTCGTCGTCGCGCTCCTCTGCCTGCTCCTGCTGCAGATCCGCAACCTGTTCGGGCTGTGGTCGGTCGCCGTCTCAGCGGCGACCCTGGTCGCCGTGTCGTGGTGGGCGCCCGCGGACGTCCGCGGCGCGGTCGCCGCCACGGTCACGTGGTTCCTCCTCCTCGGGTCGGTGCGTCCGGTGCTGGAGCTGCAGCTGCAGCGCACCCGGAGGCGGGGCGCGGCCCGCACGTCCGACGCCGATCAACTCGCCGCGCTCACACATCTCCCGGGAGTCGTGTGGATCGGGGTCTTCCTCGCCCTGTGCCTCACCGCGCTCGCGATCGGCGGGTTCTGGCTCCTCGGCGACCCCCGGCACCTCGCCCTAGGCTGATCCGGTGGCTTCACCCGCGGCGGACGACTACCTGAAGACGGTGTACTCGCACACCGAATGGCAGGACGACCCCATCACGCCGTCGGTGCTCGCGGGCAAGCTCGGCGTCGCGCCGTCGAGCGTCACCGAGATGGTGAAGAAGCTCGCCGCCGCGGGCCTCGTCACGCATGTCCCCTACGGCGCGGTGCGTCTCACGCCGGAGGGCGCCCGACGCGCGGTGGGCATCGTGCGGCGGCACCGGCTCATCGAGACCTGGCTCGTCCGCGAGATGGGCTACGGATGGCACGAGGTGCATGACGAGGCGGAGATCCTCGAGCACGCGCTGAGCGACCGGCTCCTGGCGCGGATCGATGAACGGCTGGGCCACCCGACGGCCGACCCGCACGGCGACGTGATCCCCGACGCCGACGGCGCCCGCGAGCGCGAGCCGTTCGTGCTGCTCGCCGACGCGCCCGCCGGCCACACCGGACGCGTGCTCCGGGTCCGCGACCGCGACCCCGAGCTCCTGCGCGAGATCGAGGCCGCCGGCATCGACGTCGGCCGCGAGGTCGCGGTCACGGCCACCGGCGTGCGGATCGACGGCGCCGATGTCGCGCTGCCCGTCGGCGCGGCCGAGGTGATCTGGCTCACGGCGTAGTACCGCGGTACGAACCCGCCCTCGGATATCCGCCCTGGTGCCGATGCGCGCGACCCCGCCGCCTCCGTAGCGTCGGAGACATGATCACGGCAGAGAACCTCACGAAGCGCTTCGGCGCCAAGACGGCGGTCGACGGCATCTCGTTCGAGGTGCGACCGGGGCAGGTGACCGGCTTCCTCGGCCCGAACGGCGCCGGCAAGTCGACCACGATGCGGATGGTCGTGGGTCTCGATCGCCCGGACGCCGGCTCGGTCACGGTGAACGGACGCCGCTTCGCCGAGCACGCCGCCCCGATGACGGAGGTCGGCGCGCTCCTCGACGCGAAGGCCGTCCACCCCGGCCGCACGGCCGAGGCGCACCTCGGCATGCTGGCCGCGACGCACGGCATCGGGAAGGCGCGCGTCGCGGAGGTCATGGAGCTCACCGGCATCACCGAGGTCGCGCGTCGCCGCATCGGCGGCTTCTCGCTCGGCATGCACCAGCGCCTCGGCATCGCGGCGACCATGCTGGGCGACCCGCACACGCTCCTCCTCGACGAGCCGGTGAACGGCCTCGACCCCGAGGGCGTGCACTGGGTGCGCGGATTCGTCCGCTCGCTGGCGGCCGAGGGGCGCGCGATCTTCCTCTCCTCGCACCTCATGAGCGAGATGGCGCAGACCGCCGACCACATCATCGTGCTCGGCAAGGGCCGCGTCCTCGCCGATGCGCCGGTGGGCGACTTCCTGCAGGGCGCCGGCCGCGAGCGCACCCGCGTGCGCGCGTCCGACGCGCGGGCGCTCGGCTCCCTCCTCGCGGCCGACGGCGTGTCCATCACGCAGGTGTCGTCCGACGTCCTCGAGGTCGAGGGTGTTCCCGCGGCACGCATCACGCGCGTCGCCGTCGGTGCCGACCTCGACGTGCACGAGCTCGTGCCCCTGCGCGGCTCCCTGGAAGACGCGTACCTCGCCCTCACCGGCGACGCCGTCGAGTATCGCAGCGACCCGGCCGCCCTCGCGGCCTGAACGGAGACCCTCATGACCACCGCCACCGCCGCTCCGCGCCGCGCCGCCTCGCTGGGCACCCCGCGCCTGTCCTTCTCGCACCTCATGCGCGCGGAATGGATCAGCCTCCGCAGCCTGCGCGCCACGACCATCTCGCTCCTCATCGGCGGGGTCCTCTCGCTCCTCATCGCCGTGGGCTTCTCGCTCATGCTCGCCGCCATGGCGCGCGACCAGGGCGCGGGGCTCGCCGCCATGCCCTCGGCGGACACCATGGGCACGAACGCCGTCCTCATCACGCAGCTGGTGGCCGTCGTGATCGGCGTCGCCGCCTACGCGAAGGAGCACGCGACGGGATCGCTCCGCACGCAGCTCGCCGCCGCTCCCCGACGGGTCTCGATGCTCGGCGCGAAGGCGGCCGTCGTCGCCCTCGCGATGTTCGTCTGGAGCGCGATCGTCCTCGCGCTGTCGTTCGTCGGCGTGGCGGTCGTCTACGCCGCCTTCGACTTCCCCCTCCAGCTCTCGGCGGCGCGGGTCGTCGTCCCGATCCTCGGCGGCGCCGCGCTCGTCGCGCTCTCCGGCATCCTCGGCCTCGGCGTCGGCGCGCTGCTGCGCTCCGAGAACTGGTCGGTGACGGTCGTGCTGGTGTTCCTGCTCCTCGTGCCGACCGTGCTGATGTCGCTCCCGTTCGAGTGGGCTCCGCAGGTCGCCGACCTGCTCATGGGCGAGACCGGCTCGGCGCTCTACACGGTGCCCGCGGCGTTCGACGCCGACGTCGTCCGCGACATCCTGCTGACGATCGCCTGGCCGGCCGCCGCGCTCATCGCGGGGATGGCCGTGGTGCGGCGCCGGGACGCGTGACCGCACGCACCCGTCGACTAGCCCCCTCCGCAGCCGGAGGGGGCCATCCGCGTAGGGTCGTGACCGTGACGCGGACACGACCCCGGGGAGGCTCGGCATGAGCGACTCCGACCTCGCGCTCCCGCGCCCGCCCGGAGTCCTCCGGCGCTGGCTCGATGCGCACCCGCGGACCGTCGACGGTCTGCTCGTGTTCGCCTGCGAGGTGCTGCCGGCCCTGCTCGCCCTCGTCCTGGCGGCGGCGGTGCCCGAGGGCGAGGCCGTGCCGGTCTGGACGCTCGTCGCGACGGGAATCGGGATCGCGGCGGGATCGGCCGCTCTCATCGCGCGGCGACGGCGCCCGCTGACCGCCGCCATCGTGTGCGGCGTGGTCGCCGTCCTGCCGCTGCCCCTCAGCATGGGCGGGCAGCTCGCGGTCTTCGTCGCGCTCTACGCCCTGGGCGTGCACAGCACGACGCGGCGCGCGTGGACCGGCTACGGGATCGTCGCCGGCATCACCCTCGTCGTCTCGGGGCTCGCGACGTGGCTCGCGCTCACCCGCCCCGACCTCCCCGCCGATCCGCACTTCAGCGTCAGCTCGCCCGCCACGGCGCTGCCGAACGCCATCGTCTTCCTCGTGCCGACGCTCCTCGGGCTCACCGTCGGCAACCGCCGTCGCTACATCGACGCCCTCCTCGCCCGCGCCGCCGACCTCGCGCGCGAACGCGATCAGCGTGCGCAGCTCGCGGTGGCCGACGAGCGCGCGCGCATCGCCCGCGAGATGCACGACATCGTCTCGCACAGCCTCACCGTGATGATCACCCTCTCCGAGGGCGCCGCGGCGCAGGCGGAAGCGGGACGGCCGGGTGCCCCGGCGGCCATGCGCACGGTGGCGGAGACGGGCCGCGCCTCGCTCGCCGAGATGCGCCGGCTGCTCGGCGTGCTGCGCTCCCCCGACGAGGGCGCGGCTGTCGCGCCCCTGCCGGGTGCCGACGATCTCGATGCCCTCGTCGAACGGTTCCGGGGAGCGGGCCTCGCCGTCCGCCTCACCAGGGATGGCGCGCCGATCGCGGACGCCGCGCTCGCGCTCACGGTGTTCCGCATCGTGCAGGAGGGCCTCACGAACGTGCTCCGCCACGCACCCGGGGCCCGACGAGTCGCAGCGGTCGTGCGCCGTGAGGACGGCCGGGTCGTCGTCGAGATCGTGAACGGGCCGGGCACCCGCCCGGACAGCGGTCCATCGGGCCGCGGCACGGGCATCATCGGCCTGCGGGAGCGCGCCGCGCTCTACGCGGGCACGATCGAGGCGGGCGCGACGGCGGATGGCGGATGGCGGCTCCACGCGGAGCTGAGGGAGGGACAGGGATGACGAGCGAGCCGATCAGAGTCGCGATCGCCGACGACCAGCAGCTCGTGCGGCTGGGGCTGCGGATGGTCCTCGATGCGCAGCCCGACATCGACGTGGTCGCCGAGGCCGAGGACGGCGAGGAGGCGGTGGCCATCGCCCGCTCGACCGACCTCGACGTGCTCCTCATGGACGTGCGCATGCCGCGGCTGGACGGCATCGGGGCCACCGAGCGCATCGTGGCGCACGGTCCGCGGCCGGGCATCCTCGTGCTCACGACGTTCGACCTCGACGAGTACGCGTTCGCGGCGCTCCGTGCGGGGGCGAGCGGCTTCCTCCTGAAGGACGCGCTGCCATCCGACCTGCTCACCGCCATCCGCGCCGTCCATGCCGGCGATGCCGTGCTCGCGCCGAGCGTCACGCGGCGGATGATCGCGCAGTTCGCGGCGTCCGCGCCCGCCGCACCGCGGCCATCCGCCGCGCTCGCGACGCTCACCCCGCGCGAGCGCGAGGTCTTCGCGGCCATCGCCGAGGGCCTCACGAACGACGAGATCGCCGAGCGGTTCTTCCTCGCGCCGTCGACCGTGAAGACGCACATCGGCCGCCTGCTGCAGAAGCTCGACGCGCGCGATCGCGTGCAGCTCGTGATCCTCGCCTACGAGGCCGGCGTGGTCGGCGGCTGACGGGCAGAGGCTGAGGGGCGGCTGACGGGGTCAGCGGCCGACGGGCGGCCGCTGACGGGCAGGGTCAGCGGCCGGGCGAGGTCAGCGGCCGGCGAGGCGCGCGGCGCGGGCCAGCGGCCACTCCATGCCGGAGAGCCGCTCGCACGTCTCCCAGATGCGCTGACGCACCTCGGGGTCGGCGGAGGTCTTCGATGGCTGCTGCAGCGTCGGCAGCCCGCGGGTGAGATGGCGCGGGCCCCAGTACTCCCCGCCGGAGACCTCAGGATCGACGAGCGCGCGGACGAGCGAGGCCGCACCGTCCTCCTTGGACTGGGAGACGGGCGCCTGCAGGGTGTCCTTCACGCGCTTCCACAGGCCGGGCTCGTTGACCCCGGTCACGCGCGGCGTGCGACCACCGATCGAGTAGCCCGGGTGCGCGACGACGCTCTCCACCGGCACGCCCGCGGCCTTGAGGCGCGCGTCGGCCTCCATCCCGAGCGCCTGCACCACGACCTTCGACTGCACGTACGCGCGCCAGGCCCGGTACCCGCGCTCGAGCTGGATGTCGACGGGGTCGTAGGCGCCCATCCGCGTCGACATGCTGCCGAGCCAGACCATGCGGGGCGTCCAGGTGCGGCTGGCCGACTTCGACAGGGTGGTGAGCAGCTCCGCGGCCAGCACGAAGTGGCCGAGCGCGTTCGTCGCGAGGACCAGCTCACGGCCATCCCGCGTCGTCATGCGCTCGCGCGGCGTGTGCACGATGCCCGCGTTCAGCAGCACGCCGTCGAGCCGCTGCCGCTTGAAGAGTCCGCCGCGGACGCTGGCGGCGGCGGCGCGGATGGAGCCGCTGTTGCTCACGTCGAGCAGCAGCGTCTGCACCGACGCCCCGGGCACGCGCGCCTCGAGCGCGTCGCGCGCGGCGGTGAGGCGGTGCGGGCTGCGACCGCTCAGGATGACGTGGGCCCGGGCCCGGGCGAGCTGCTCGCTGGCGAAGTATCCGAGGCCGGCGTTGGCGCCGGTGATGAGGAACGTGCGGCCGGACTGGTCGGGCAGGCGCGCGGGATCCCAGCTCCGGGGCGCGCGTTGGGTCACGTCATGAAGATACGCGTGAAAGCATGCCTCCGGGAGCATGCCCGCGGAACCTAGGCTGACACCATGGCGCGACGCGATGAGATCGAGTGCTGGCTGACCGACATGGACGGCGTCCTCGTGCACGAGGAGAAGCCGATTCCCGGGGCTCCGGAGCTGCTCGCGCAGTGGCGCGACACCGGCACGCCCTTCCTCGTGCTGACGAACAACTCGATCTTCACGCCGCGGGATCTCGCGGCCCGGCTGCGCGGCTCGGGCATCGACGTGCCCGAGGAGAACATCTGGACCAGCGCCCTGGCGACGGCCGCGTTCCTCAAGCAGCAGAGCCCGGGAGGGTCGGCCTTCGTGATCGGCGAGGCCGGCATCCTCACCGCCATGCACGAGGCGGGGTTCATCATGACGGAGACGAACCCCGACTACGTCGTCGTCGGGGAGACGCGCAACTACTCCTTCGAGGCGCTGACGAAGGCGGTGCGCCTCATCAACCGGGGGGCGCGCTTCATCTCCACCAACCCCGACGCCACCGGCCCGAGCGCGGAGGGGGTGCTGCCCGCCACCGGCGCGATCAACGCGCTCATCACGAAGGCGACCGGCAAGGAGCCCTACATCGTCGGCAAGCCGAACCCGATGATGTTCCGCTCGGCGCTCAACCGCATCGGCGCGCACAGCGAGAACACCGGGATGATCGGCGACCGCATGGACACCGACATCGTCGCCGGCATCGAGGCGGGTCTCCACACCGTGCTCGTGATGACCGGCATCAGCTCGCGGACCTCGATCGAGCAGTACCCGTTCCGCCCCGACGAGATCGTGGCGTCGGTCGCCGACCTGCTGGACCTCCGCGCCGAGGGCGAGGGCGGCGGCGAGCTCGTGGCCGGGGTCTGACCGGCACGTCGGTCTCAGCGCGGTCTCGCCGCACTCCGAGCGGGCGCGGGTACGATCTCCGGCGTGAGTCTGAACGAGGTGCTGCTGCGCGTCGACCGTCTCGCCGCCGGGCGCCAGCGCGACGTGCGGGTCCCCGCCATCGCCGACCCGACGCTCCGCCGCGACTGGCTCGTCGTGCGGGTGCTCCTCGGCGTCGCCATGATGCTGGGCGTGAGCGCGATCGGCATCGCGTTCTGGCTCACCATGCAGGGGATGGCCGAGCCGCTTCCCGTCTGGATGCGCAGCGTGGTCGTGCTGGGGCTGACCGGCGGCCTCGGCTACTTCTCGTTCCGAGCCGAGCAGGGCTGGTACTGGGCGTACGCGCGAATGCGCATGTTCGCGTTCATCTTCCCCTGCGTGACCCTCGTCTTCGCGGCCGTCCCGGGGCTCTACCCCGCGTGGATGACGCTCGAGCAGCTCGCCTTCGCCGCGCTCATGCTGACGGTCGGCGTGCTGCTGACGACACCGCGGATGCGCGCCGCCTACCGGCGCGACGCCTGAGCGACCGCGTCAGGCGTCGCGGAGGACGAGCGCGCCCGCGCCGATGATCGGGCCGTCGCCGCCGAGGGCGCTGCGGACGACGCGCGTCCGCTGCGCGTAGGGCAGCCCAGCCCACTCGCGCAGGGCGGCGCCGACGAGGTCGACGTAGTCGTCGGCGACGTTGGAGAACCCGCCAGAGATGGCGATCACCTCGAGGTCGAGCAGCGACGACGCGTCGGCGAGCGCCTGCCCGACCGTCTTCGCCGACCGCTCGATCGCCGCCCGCGCGACGCGGTCGCCCGCCGCCGCCGCCGTGGCGAGGTCCTCGCCCGTCTCGCCCTGCCATCCCTGCAGCTGCGCCCACCGCACGCTGGCGGGGCCGGCCGCGATCTCCTCGACCGTGAGCTCGCCGACGTGCATCTGCCCGAGGTGCCCGGCATTGCCCGATGCCCCACCCACGGGGATGCCGCCGAGGACGACGCCGCCGCCGACCCCCGTCGACACGACGAGCGAGAGCGACGCGCGGGCTCCCGCCGCGGCGCCCAGCCACGACTCCGCGAGCGCGAGGCACCCGCCGTCGTGCCGCAGCCGCACGACCGGGTCGAACTCGCCGGTCGAGGCGATGACGGCGTCTCGCACGGCTTCCAGGAGCGCGAACCCGCGCACGCTCGGCATGTTGACGGGGTGGATGGCCCCCGCCTGCAGGTCGATCGGCCCCGCGCTGCCGATACCCGCGCCGACGAACCGCGCGCCGTCCGGCAGGTGCGCGAGCGCGTGCGACACGACCTCGGTGACGGCACGGTGGAGTCCGTCGGGCGTGATCTCCGGGCCGGTGGGCCGGCGGTTGCGGCCCTCGGCGAGGACGCGTCCGTCGGCGTCGATGAGCGCGGCGTCGATCTTCGTGCCGCCGAGGTCGATGGCGAGTGCGATGCGTGTCATCGGGATCTACTGCGCTTCCAGGCCGAGGTCGTCGAGATCGATCGCGGCGAGCCACTGCAGGCCCTCCGCCTCGATGCGCTCCTGCGCACCGGTCTTCCGGTCGACGATCGTGGCGACGGCCAGGACCTCCGCGCCGGCATTCCGCAGCACCTCGACGGCCTTCAGCGGCGAGCCGCCCGTGGTCACCGTGTCATCGAGCACGACGACGCGCTTGCCGGCGACCTCGGCGCCCTCGATCTGGCGACCGCGGCCGTGGTCCTTCGGCTCCTTGCGCACGACGAAGGCGTCGACCGGACGGCCGGCGGCCACCGAGGCGTGCACCATCGCGTTGGCGATGGGGTCGGCTCCGAGCGTGAGTCCGCCCACGGCGGAGACCCCGTCGATGTCGCGGATGAGGTCGAGCATGATGCGCCCGATGGCGGGAGCGGCACGGTGGTCGAGCGTCAGCTTGCGCATGTCGACGTAGTACGTGGCCTGCTTGCCGCTCGAGAGCGTGAAGTCGCCGTGGAAGACGGCGTCCTCCGTGACGAGGCGGATGAGCTCCTGCCGGTCGGCTTCGAGTTCGGGCGTGGATGCGATGGCCATGCGACCAGCTTAGAGAGCGCCGGGCGGAGACCCCGTCCGCGAGTGACGGCGGCGGAGCGAAATAGGCTGGAGTCATGCGCCTCGCCACCTGGAACGTGAACTCGATCCGCGCCCGCGTCGACCGCATCGTGTCGTTCGCCGAGCGGGAGAGCATCGACGTGCTCGCGATGCAGGAGATCAAGTGCAAGCCCGAGCAGTTCCCCTATGAGCGCTTCGAGGCCGCGGGGTACCACGTCGAGGCGCACGGGCTCAATCAGTGGAACGGCGTGGCGATCGCCAGCCGCGAGCCGCTGGAGGACGTGCAGCATGCGTTCGTCGGCATGCCCGGATTCCAGAAGGGGCATGTAGGCGACGACGCCCCCCAGGAGGCGCGGGCGATCTCCGCTCTTATCGGCGGGGTGCGCGTGTGGAGCCTCTACGTGCCGAACGGCCGCTCGCTGAACGACCCGCACTACCAGTACAAGCTGCGATGGCTCGAGGCCCTGCGGGAGGCGACCCGCGCGGAGCTGGCCGCCCAGCCCGACCTGCCGCTCGCCCTCGTCGGCGACTTCAACATCATCCCGTTCGAGGAGGACAACGGCGACCCCGACATCGTCCAGGGCGTGTCCACGCACGTGTCGCAGCCCGAGCGCGACGCCTTCTTCGCGCTGGAGACAGCCGGCGTCTCCGACGTCGTGCGCCCCCTCATCCCCTCTGGCTTCACGTACTGGGATTACCAGCGACTGAAGTTCCCGCGCAATCAGGGCATCCGCATCGACTTCGTGCTGGGATCGCGCGCGCTGGCCGACGCCGTGACCGGCGCCTCCATCGCGCGCGATGAGCGCAAGGGCGAGGCGCCGAGCGACCACGTGCCGGTCGTCGTCGACCTCGACCTCTCCCCCGAGGACGATGACGACGTGCCGATGATCTTCGGCTGATCGGCCGCGGCGCGCGTCTCAGAACGAGCCGGTGCGCGGCTCGAGGTCGACGGGCGCGTAGCGGAGGAGCACCGCGCCGCTCTCCCCCACCACCGGAGCGGACGTGAGCCGGAGATTCGCCGGCGCCGCGCCATCCGGGAAGACCTTCTTCCCCTGGCCGAGCACCACCGGGTACACCCACAGGCACAGCTCGTCGTAGAGCTCGTGCGCGAGCAGCGTGTGCACGAGGTCGACGCTGCCGATGACCGCCGTGAGCCGGTGACGGGCGCGGATGGCCGCGATGTCGGCGGCGAGATCCGCTCCGATTCGCTCGCTGCCGCGCCAGGAGAGGTCGGGCTCGCCGCGGCTGGCCACGTACTTCGGAACCGCGCCGAACTTCACGCCGATCTCGCCGTCCTCGCCGGTCTCATGCTGCGGCCAGTACCCCGCGAAGATGTCGTACGTGCGCCGGCCGAGGAGCAGCGCGTCGATCTCGTCGATGGCCCGGCCCACCTCGCGGCCGACCGTCTCGTCGAAGAGCGGCGCCTGCCATCCGCCATAGGGGAAGCCGCCGGACGGATCCTCCTCCGGACCGCCCGGCGCCTGCGCGACGCCGTCCAGCGTCGTGAAGAGATCGATCCGGATCCGGCCCTGCCCGGTCATGTCGTCAGCCGCCCTGCTGGTCGAAGAACGCCTCGGGGCCGTCCTGCGCGGCGACCGGGTCCATCCACATGAACTCGATGATGTTGCCGTCGGGGTCGGCCATGCTCACGGAGTACATGAAGCCGTGGTCCTGCGGCTCCTTGTTCTCGGATCCGCCGGCGGCGAGGATCCGCTCGCGGATGGCGTCGACCTCCTCGCGGGATTCGCGACTGATCGCGGTGATGACCTGCGCTCCCTCCGTGCCGAGCACGACCGGCCGGGAGGTGAAGGTCGCGAAGTACTCGCGTGTCAGCAGCATGAAGAAGACGTTCTCATCCCACCGGATGGACGCGGCGTTCTCGTCGGTGAAAGCGGGCACGATCGTCGCGCCGAGGGCCTCGTAGAACGCCTTCGCCCGGTCGAGGTCGGCGGTGGGGAGATTGACGAAGATCTGTATGGCCGTGGGAGTGCTCCTCGCATCGTCGCGGTGGCCGCGTCCCTCGCGGACCTGGCAGAAGCCTCGCGAGCCGCTCGCATCCGTGTCAAGAGCGTCACCGGCTCCGTCACCCGGGGGAGGGAGGCGGGTCCCTCATTCCTCTACCGTGGAAGGGTGACCGCCGCGACCGACGCCCCCCGCGCTGCCGAGCGGAGCGCCGAGGTCGCCCCGCCGATCAGCCCGCAGGATCTGCGGCGCGACGTCCTGCTCGCCGGAGCCCTCTTCGTGGCCGCCGTGATCAGCATCGCCCTCGCCACGCTCTCTGGCTCGTTCCTCTCCACGCCCGAGAACGCCGGCTGGTCGCTGCTCGCGAGCGCGTTCATGACATTGCCGCTCGCGCTGCGCCGACGTCTCCCGATCGGCACCGCCGTCGTCGTGTGCAGCGCCTATTTCGTGGCGGCATCGCTGCAGTTCACGGAGCTGTACGTGAGCCAGGTGGCGATCTTCATCGCGATGTTCACCGTCGGAGCCTGGGTCGAGGACCGCCGACGAGCAGCGCTGTCCCGCGTGCTCATCATGGTGGGGATGGCGCTGTGGCTGCTCGTGTCGACGTTCACGGGAGCCACGGACGCCGACCATCTGGAGGAGAACTTCGCGGGAGCGCTCTCCCCGTACGTCGCCTACATGCTGCTCATGTGGCTGATCAACGCCGCCTACTTCGGCGGCGCGTACTACATGGGGAATCGGGCCTATGCCGCCGCCCGCGACCGCGCGGTGCTGCAGCGGCGCACGCGCGAGCTGGAGGAGGAGCGCGAGCTCACGGCCGCGCAGGCCGTCGCGCTCGATCGCGTCCGCATCGCGCGGGAGCTGCACGACGTGGTCGCCCACCACGTCTCCGCGATGGGCGTGCAGGCGGGCGCCGCCCGGACCGTCCTCGACCGCGATCCGGAGTCCGCACGCCGAGCGCTCGCGGTGGTGGAGGAGTCCGCACGCTCGGCGATCGCCGAGCTGCGGCACCTGCTCGACACGTTGCGCTCTCCCGACGGCGACCCCGACTTCGCCGAGGGAGCGCCGTCGACCCTGAGCCTGACCAGCCTCTCCGAACTCGCCGAGGCGATGACCGCGTCGGGGACGCCGACGCGTCACGTCGTCGTCGGCGAGCCCGCTCCCGTTCCCGACATCGTGCAGGTGAACCTGTACCGGATCGCGCAGGAGGCTCTCACGAACGCCCGCAGGCACGGCGGGCCGGAGGCGCGCGCCGAGGTGCGCGTCCGCTACACCCGGGATGCGGTCGAGCTCGAGGTCACGAACACCGGTCGGATCGCCCTCGGCGCCCGCCCCGGTCTCGGTCAGCTGGGCATGCGCGAGCGCGCCATCGCATCCGGCGGCGTCCTCGAGCTGCACGCCCGAGAGCAGGGCGGCTACCGCGTGCGGGTGACCGTTCCCCTGCACGCGGGAGCAGAGTCATGACAGCCTCCACTCGCGTCCTCCTCGTCGACGACCACGCCACGATGCGGACCGGCTTCCGGATGATCCTCGAAGCCGCCGGAGTCGACGTCGTCGGCGAGGCGGGCACCGGTCGGGAGGCCGTCGCGCTCGCCGCCCAGCTGCGCCCGGACGTCGTGTGCATGGACGTGCAGATGCCCGACATGGACGGCATCGAGGCCACGCGTCGCATCGTCGCGGCCGGCACCGCCGCCCAGGTGGTCATCGTGACGACCTTCGACCGGGACGACTACCTGTTCTCCGCGCTGGACGCGGGCGCGAGCGGCTTCCTGCTGAAGAACGCCGGGCCCGAGGAGCTCGTGAACGCCGTCCGCGTGGTCGCCGGCGGCGACGCGCTCCTCGCACCCGAGGTCACCCGGCGCGTGATCGAGCGGCATGCGCGCACAACTCCGACGCCGGCACCGGCCGCATCCGAGGTTCCGCTCACAGACCGCGAGGCGGAGGTCCTGCAGCTGCTCGCCCAGGCGATGAGCAACTCCGAGATCGCTCGTGCCCTGTTCATCGGGGAGGCCACCGTGAAGACCCACGTGTCGAACGTGCTGCTGAAGCTCGGGGTCCGCGACCGGGTCGCCGCCATCGTCTACGCGCACCGCCATGGGCTGGCGTAGGGTGCCCTCATGACCGAGCACATCGAAGACCTGGACGTCTACGCCGCCTCCTCGTATCGCGTGGCTGTCTCCTCCGGCAGTCGCATGCTGCGCAAGGTGCCGCTGTCGGCACGCGTGGACGTCGAGACCGGCGAGGTGACGTTCTACGTGCCGAAGGAGGACATCCCCACCCTGCGGCGCGACTGACAGGCACTCAGGAGGCCGCCCGCACGGACGCGAGGCGCGCGGCGGCGGGGTGCGGGATCCAGCCCCGGCCGACGGCGAGCACTCCGGCCTGGAATCGGCTCTCGGCGCCGAGCATCTCGAACAGGGTGGCGATGTGTCGGCGGCAGGTGCGCACGCTGATGTCGAGACGACCGGCGATCGCCTCGTCCGTCAGCCCCATGCTCAGTCCGGAGAGGATGGCCGACTGCACCGCAGTGAGCCCGTGTCCATCGCCGACGCGGGTCTCGTCCTCCGCATGGAACGGGGAGGCGAACTCCCAGGCCGCGTCGAAGACCGACACGAACGCCGCCACCACGTCGGGCGCCCTGATGACGAGGGCTGCGCGGTCGTCCGCGTCGCGCTGCCGCCCCACGAGTGCCAGTGAGCGGTCGAAGATCAGCATGCGGAAGGGCACCACCGGGAGTGTGCGGAACCGGGCGCCGAGCGGCTCCAGCTCTGCGACCGTCCGCTGCGTCGGGATGTGGTCGCGCCGCCGGTCGTGATACAGCGTGCGACGGGCGACACCCTGCGCCAGCAGCTGCCTGTCCTTCTCGTTCGACTCCTCGTGCCGCTCCACGCTGCCGCTGGCGCCGGGTTGCACGATGAGCACTTCGCGCGACACGCGCCGCCCGATGTCGACGAGAAGGCGCATGACCGTCTCCGGGTCCTCGACGACCTCGACCTGCGCATCGGTCGCCGCTCCCTCCCTGGCTCGGCGATACGCCGGCAGCAGCGCCATCAGCTCGTTGCGCCGATGCGCCACCGACGAGCGCAGCTCGTGGATGCGCCGTTCATCGGCGTCGACGAGCTCGGCGAGCGCGACGTCCGGTGCGACGGCGACGAGCGTCGCTTCGCCCCCGTGCGGCTGCACGAGCAGTCGGCGCTCGCGCAGCTCCTCCCGAGCGGCCTCGAGATCGCGCAGTCGGACGCCCAGGTCCATCGACGCGGACTCGATCGTCCAGTCGTCGTGCGCGCACACGTAGAGATACAGGTCCGCCGCGTGTTCGCTGAGCATCCGACTCCCCTCGTCGTCCCGTGCATCCTATCGAGGGCGGCACCGGGCGACGGGGATCACGGCTGCCAGAGCCGTTCGGCCCACTCGAGGTCACGATGCGCACGCGCCTGCTCGTCGTCTGTGTCGTCATGCCCGCTGTCGGGATCGAGGTCCGCGTCGGCGGCGGGCCGACCGCGGGGACGAGCGCCCTCGTCTCCCCGGTCAGGCATGGCGCCCGCTTCGCGCCGAGACGACCGCCAGCACCGCCATCTCGACTGCCACAGCGAGGCAGAAGACCCCGAACACCAGCGCGCCGCCGAGCGCGAACATGGGTGTCATGGCGGCGAGGGCGATCATGGGCGAGACCAGCCCCACGACGAGGGCCGGGTCGGGCCGCCCGTGCGAACGGCGTCGCACGAAGCCGACCACGGTCACCGCGGCGGTCGCGACGGCGACGAGCAGGACCGCGACGACGAGTCCGAGCGCCTGTGCTCCGGTGAGCAGCAGGGCGGCCAGCCCGGCCCAGCTCGCACTCGCCAGGACGGCGGGAAGCGCTCCGGAGCCGGCTGCGCGGGCAGCGGAGGTCGATGAGGTCATGAGGATGTCCTTTCGTCGGGGGGTCCGTCGGGCCCCGTCTTCTCGCGCTCGGTCGGGCACGGCGCCATCCAGTCGCGCGCGTGCATCCCGAGCAGCGCCTCCTCCCTGGGCAGGTATCCCAGGCGGTTCATGAGCATGTGGTTCTGATGGAACGCGAGATGCTGCGGCGTGCGCGGCACCGCAAGGGAGCCTGCGGTGGCGAGGTAGTCGTCCATCGCCCGGAACCAGCGTCGACGCCAGGCGTTCACGTCCGGTTTCGCCGCGACCGCCCGCATGCGCTCGTGCACGACGTGCCGGTGTGCGGACGCGTGGCGCTCGAGGCGGTCCCGCAGCGCGGCCGCGCCGGTGCGCGCGCCGGTCCACCAGTCGGCGTGCGTCATCCAGTAGTCCCGCCACGACCAGGAGCGGCGCCGCTCCCAGCGCGCGGCACGAGCGCCGTAGCAGAGTGCACCGACCGTGTCGGCCAGCAGCAGGGCCGCCAGGCCGTCACGGCTGCGTCCCTTCTCATGCTCGCTCACGCCCCACAGCGCGAGCTCCGACGAGAACTCGAACATCTGCTCGGCGATCTCGACGCCCTCGAGACCGCCGTACTTGTCGATCTCCGGCTCGTAGACCGCGACCCGCTGCCCGACGGTCCTGCGCTCGCTTCCCAGGATCGCGGCGGCGGCGCCCGGCACGAGTTCGACCTGTCGCGCGCGAGGAGCGGTCGCGATGAGCTCGAGATGCGCACCCAGATCGGTCATCGTCCGGACGAGCCGGTCGAGGCTGCGCCCGGGTCCGAAGACCCGCAGCCGGATATGCGGCCCGCTCTCATCGAAGTAGCGGATGAAGAACCACCGCGAGGCGCCGAGTGCCCGCACCTCGGCCAGCAGCGGTGGGAGGAGTCCGGCGATGACGTCGTCGGCGGCCTCCATGCCGCCGGTGTAGAGGCATGCGTACCACCACTGCGGGGTCGTGGCGATGTCGTCCGGGTGCGGAGCTGATCCGAAGGTGATCATGGGCGCGTCCACGAGAGGAAGACAAGATGCTCGACCGCACGGTGGCCGCCCTCGCGATCGACGTGCGGGAACTGCGCCCGACTGGGCAGCGCCTCGGTGATCTCCAGTCCGATGACCGTGTCGTCGATCTCCGCGGCCAGGTGGCGCAGCGCGTGCGGACTGCGCAGCTCCACGGGAATGGGCTTGCGCGTCACGGGGTCGAAGCCCGGACGCTCGCGGATGAGGCGCACGAAGACCTCGGGCGGGATGCCGTGCTCGCGTCGCCATCGTCCTGCTGCCCGCAGCAGTGCGGCGTCGGCGTCGGGGAAGGACGGCAGGAGCTCCCGCGGCACGCTCCATCGCGCTCGCTGAACCACCACGCTCCCGTCGGTGCGCCGCGGCTCGTCGACGATGCGCTGCGGATCCGAGAGCGTCGGGAACACGCTCGCGCCGACTCGCGGCACCCGCCAGGGGTTCGCGAGCACAGCGAGGATGCGATCCGGCCCGCTCAGAAGGTGCGACGGCACGAGCCCGAGGTAGAACGGCGCGACAGGCCGCCCCGCCAGGTCGACGAGCTCGAGGGCGTCAGCGACCGGATCATGGCGGATGGCGAGCGCCGCGACCGCCGTCTCCTCGTCGCCGGCCCTTCTGCAGGGCCCGTCCACGGGCAGCCGCAGGCGGGGCAGGACGCCGCTCGCGGCCGCCTGCATGCCGTTCACATCCGCCGACGGGACGAACTCCACCGCCCGCGCGCCCGCTGCCAGCCGCCGGGCGCGAGCGGCCACCCGCGCGGCGATGCCATCCGGGCCGTCGTGCAGGCGGGCGAACCGGGTGGCGATCCCGCCTTGGCCGTCCAGCACCTGGTTGACGACGACGAGCGACTCCGGACCGGCGATCTGCACGGTCATCGCGGCCGACGGCATCGGCATCGACGTCCCGCGCGGTCGGTCGGACGCGCTCGCGCGCGGCGCGTGCACCTTCGACAAGAGCGCCTCGTCGCTGCCGGCCTCCAGAAGCCACGGCCACGCGGACGGCACCGTGGCGCCTGCTCCGTGGCGTGCGACGAAGTGCGCCACGACCGCCTCGTACGCGGTGGAGCGGCGCACCCGTGCTCCGAGTGCGTCTGCGAAGCGCTCGATCTCCGCCGAGGCGCGCTCCTCCGGACCGGATGCCGCCTCGCCGGGCGCCGTGTCGACGTACAGCTCGAAGCGGCTGCGGGCCGCACTCGCCCCCCGCTCGCGAAGCGCGCGCTGCGCACGGTCCCGCAAGGAGACGCGGCGGGTCGCGCGGTCGCGTCCCCGTCCGTCGAGCACACCCTGCGCGCCCTGTACCAGGTCGGACAGCGTCACGCTGAGCGGATGGCCGGGAAGGCGGGTGCGCAGGTGCTCGGAGAGCACGGCGAGAGCGTCGTGCTCTCCGAGCTTCCACGGCGCGACGACTCGCAGAAGTCCGGAGTCGAGCAGGCGCACGTAGACGGCGAACGGGTCCTCTCCGCCGATGATCTCGAGGAGCGCGGACGCGGAGACCCGGCCGACCCGTTGAAGCCGAGCCAGCACCGGCCCTGCCTGCCTGAGATGCACGACCGCGCTGCGGCGCCAGATGAACTCGTCGCTCTCGACGAGGACCGGAACCGCCACGGCGTCCGATGCGGGGTCGAGACCCCCGGTGTCGAGGGCCTCGACGTCGAAGGCGAGCATCGCGGTCTCGTCGTGCGCGAGGACGTCGAGCCAGGCCGCCGCGTACGCGTGCGTGACCGCCGCGGTCGAGCGAGCCGGCCGCGAGCCGGCGAGTCCCACGGTGGTGAGTCCCGCGAACGGACTGGTCTTGAGAGCCGCGCGAGTGGCGTAGGCCAGCAGGCTCCGGGCGGCGTGGCGGCCCGGCAGCAGAGGCTGTCGGCCCGGCGCCGCGGCGAAGTCGCAGCTGGCGTCCGCCACCGCCGACATGAAGTCGTCGTCATCCCGCAGCGCCTCGAGCGCCCGAGTCGCACGCCGCACACCGGAGGCCGTCGCGGCGACGAGCGCCTCGTCGAGCTCCTCGCAGCGCCGCAGCGCACCGACCCAGGCCTCCAGAGCCGCGGCGTCCAGGCGATGCCGCTCGAGCGCCCCGTGCACGCGGTCGAGCAGCGGCGGTGCGGGAATCCTGGCCCCCTCGGCACGGGTCGCACGCCGCAGCGCGAGCACGCCGCGGCGCAGCGCGCGGTCGTCGTCGAGCAGGGGCACCAGCGCATACAGGGCCTCGCTCAGTCGCTCGCCGGTGGCGGCGAGCTCGGCGGCCTGCGCGTCCAGCAGCGCCGCGAGATCGTCGGCTTCGACGAGCGCGGGAGGCAGCCGCTCCACGGCGAGACCGGCGACCCGGTCGAGCCGCAGCCCGGCATCGGAGGCCGGGTCCGACGCGGCGACGGGCGCGGCGGCGGCGGGCGCGGAAGTCGAGGACATCATCATGCGATCGCTCCGATCAGGAAGCCGACGGTGCGGGCGATGCCCGCCACCAGCAGTGCGAGGAAGGCCAGGCAGGCCAGGCCGTACCAGACGAAGAAGCGCCGGCGAGCGCTCGTGGTCGCGGCCAGGGCCGGGGTCAAGGGGAGGCGCAGGACACGGTGCGCGAGGTACGACAGCGCCTGTCCGCGCACGTTGACCTCGCCGACGAGGGCGCACACGGCGTGGTACCCGTCCGAGGGGGTGACCGGATTGACGTTCATCACCGTCAGGAGCACCTGGAAGATGAGCAGGAGGAAGGCGATGTCGCCGGCTTCGCCGGGCGCTGTCAGCGCGACCGCGCCCGTCGCGCCGAACCAGATCTGGTCGTTGACGGGACCGGCGAGGGAGAGGAACGCCCGGGAGCGGCGATCCTGCACCCGGTAGGCGTCGGTCCGGTCGACGTATCCGACCGGCATGACGTACAGCATGAGGCCGATCCCCGCCTCGCGCACCGGGACCCGGAGGTACTGGCAGACGAGCGCGTGCGAGAGCTCGTGCGCCGCGATCTGAGCGAACACGATCGGGTAGATGAGCCACGCGTGCGCGGGTGGTTGCCATCCGGCCCCCGCTGTCGTCAGGGCGACGGCCCCGACCACGAGGCCGACGAGGGCCACAGATGTCCAGATCGCGACGAGCACCGAGCCCGGGACGCTGCGGATGGGGGCCACCGCAGGCTCCAGCACACGTCCCACGGAGCGGGTGAGCGGCAGCCGCAGGAGGTGCTCGCGGCGCATGAAGCGGGCGACGCCGCGGCGACCGCCGAGGCGCTCCGGTGGCTCAGCGAGGGCCCCCGCCTGGCGCAGACCATGGAGAAGACGGGCCAGCCGGTCCTCGACGAGATCCTCCGGTCGTCCGCCGCCGATCTCGGCGGCGAGCTCCGAGCCGGTGCACCGGCCGTCGAGACGCGGCAGCAGCGGCACGACATCGCGGCCGACCGCCACATAGCGACCCGACTCGCCGATGAACAGCAGCGGACGCTCGTCGAGTCCTTCGAGCAGCTCGACGTCGTCGCGCAGCCGCGGCCGGCACTCGCGGAACCAGGCGACAGGCGCCGACTCGGCGGACTCCGTCGCCTCGCGGCGGGGGACTGTGGTGCTCATGGATTCCTCGATTCGGGGTGAGGGGTGCGGTCCGGCCGTGCCGGACCGCACCCGCATTTCAGTCGCCGGCGCTGGAGAAGCTGCTGCCCGTCGACGCCGACGAGGCGGGGCAGGAGGCGGAGCCTCCGGTCGCGAAGGAGCCGGCCGTGGTGAAGCCGGCGGCCACCTGGTTGTCGAGCTCCTCGACCGTGAGGTCCTGAGCGAAGAGGTCCTGGTTCTCACCGGGAATGTGCGACATGGTTGTTGTCCTTTCGGTGGTGCGTGTGGTGGTGGTCGGAGTGAGAGGTCAGCCGAACGAGGAGGCGGATCCGCCGGAGCTCGCCGTCGATGCGGGGCAGGACGCCGAGCTGAAGGTGCCGGCGGAGCCCCAGGTGCCCAGGGCCGTCTGCGCGTCGAGCTCGTCGATGCCGAAGTCGCCGTCGAGGTCCTGCGCGGTGAGGTCGTCGCGATTCATGTCGGTCATGAGGGTTCCTTCTTCGTGAGGGGTGGAGGGATGGGAGGGGTCAGCCGAAGCAGCCGACGGTGCCGAGCGTCGACGCCGACGAGGCGGGGCAGGAGGCGGAGCCGACGGTCGAGCCGCTGCTCAAGGAGGCGAGCGCCGCGTCGCTGGGCAGCTCGCCCACCTCCAGGTCCTCGATCTCGACGGAGAAGAGATCCTCGCGGGGTGCGTCGTGGTGGGTCATGATGGTGTCCTTTCTGAGGGAGGGGTGATGCGCCTCAACGAGGCCGGCCCGTGAAGGCCTCGCCGCCGTCGACCGGATGGCCGAAGGAGGCAGCGAACAGCTGCGCGTTCGCGTAGCCGTCGACGTCGAGGAGCCGACGGAGTCCTGAGGTGAGGAAGCCCGCGAAGGGGCTTCCGACGAGACCGAGCGCGGCGGCCTCGTGCAGGGCGGCCGCGATCGCGGCGCCGGAGCGGATGTTCACGAGGCGCTCGCCGTGGTCGCCCCAGCGATCGAGGGCGTCAGCGAGGGGCGCCACGGCCATGAGGATCACCGGCGACCACGCGTACTCGATCTGGAGCACGAGGTCGTCCGCGTCGTCGAGGGGCGCGAGCGGCGTGAAGCCGCCCTCCTCGAGTCGGTAGATCGCGGGAGCGGCGCCGGCCATCCGCCGGGCGGCGACGATGAGGTCGATCCCGAGGCCTGCCTCCGCCTCGGCCGGCCACGCCGTCGCGTCCGCGTGCCGTCCAGCCCGCACGACCTGCGCGACCGTCCGCGCTGCGACGGGCTCCTCGCGGTAGAAGCGCACCGACTCCCGGCGATCCAGCACGTCGTCGAGGCTGTCCCCCGGCTGGGACGGCGCCGCGGTCAACGGGACGAAGGGCAGCTCCACCGGCGCCGCCCCGGTCGTCCGCGGCCGCGAGGAATGGGCACGCGGCCGGGCGGCGAGTTCCGCGGGCCCCTGGCGGGCGCTGCGCTGCAGCTCCGCGATGAGCGCGTGCTGCGGCGCGAGTCGCTGCAGCGGCGTCGCCCCTGCGGGGGTGGTGGAGGTCATCTGCGGCTCCCTTCGGGGCGGCGCGTCGTCAGCGAGACGACGGCGGTGATCGGCTCGGCATCCTGGTCGATGCCGAGGAGTGCGGCGACGGCGTCGTCATCCCACGCGGGCGCGACTTCGGTGTGCACGCCGTGAGCGGCGGCCAGCAGGCGGGCCTGAGCGAGCGCGACGCCGGCGTCGAGGTGCACGATGCGCCAGGAGAAGGCCGCGTACTTCGACGCCACGCGACCCAGTGCTCCCGTCAGCACGAGCACCGCGTCGGCAGACTCCGACACTCCCGCCAGATCGGCGGACGGGTCCGCCCAGGGCAGCAGCGCGTAGGAATCGTCTCCGCGCTGGTACCCGTACACGCCGGCGGCGAGGCCGTCCACGCGGCGCGCGAGCACATAGGCCTGCACGGAGCCGAGGTTTCCGCCGGTGGCCGCCCACCGGCGGACCTTGCCCTCGCGCGGCGTGCCCTCGTCGCGATTGCCGGCGGTCCGAGTGACGATGTCCGCCAGCATCCCCGCCGTGAGATCCGTGGCCGTCGCCGGAGCGGCGGGATCGGGAAGGCCGTCGACCTGCCGGATGGCGGCGCGCTGCGTAAGCGGAGTGGTGGGCGCGCTCGGCCACCGTTTCGACTCGCGCTGCAGGACGATGTTCGACTGCTTGTAGTGCACCTGGTGGTCCTTCGGCGAGGCGAGGGACCGCGGTGGGAACGCCGTGGACGCCTCGAACGCGTACGCGAGCGGGATCCCGTCGGGCGTCGACGAGACGGCGACGAGCCGCTCCTGCACGAGAGTGCGCAGATCCAGCCGCACGAGTGACTGCTGGGAGGGCACGGCGCCCACGCGCGAGAGCAGTGCGAGCACATCGCCCGCCACCATCGCGGCGGCGAACGCCGGCTCGTCCGTCGGCTCCGCCGTCCCCGCCTCCGCGTCGATCTGGAGAGCGAGGTCGTCGTAGTGCGGGGTGTACGACGGTTCCACGAACGGGCCGTACAGCAGCTGCTCGCCGTCGAGGCGCACCGGGTAGGCGCCGGCGCCCTCGGCAGCGGCCGCTGCAGCGGTCCGGCTCAGCAGGGGTGACGCCCCGACGAGCAGGACGAGGGCGCTGTCGACGGCGGTCGATCCCGCGTCGACCAGGTCGACGCTGCCCACTCCGCCTGCCGTGAGCTCGGCGGCGATCATCTCGGCGAAGCCCCGTGAGCGAGCGTCGGCGGCCACGACCGCACGACTGGCGCGGAGGCGCTGCATGGCCTGCGCACCGGACGCGTTCACCCGCGTGGAGTCGATCGTCCGCGCATAGAACGCGATCGCCTGCGGATCGGCGTCGCCGACCTCGGGAGCGACCGCGCCATCCTCGAGGAGCCCGCTGGCGTACAGCAGCGCGACCGTCGCGTGAGTGTCGGCGAGGGAGCGCCCGGACTCCGCCGCGAGCTCCTCCAGCCCGTGCTCGCCGTCGAGCAGGGGAATGAGACGGTCCAGGACGGCGGCCGCGGATCTCCCTCCGAGCAGCTGGCGGGTGGGGCCGCCCTCCACGATCACTCCGCCGTCCGAGGGGACGACGACGAGCCCCTCCGCGAACCGGGGCCGTGACGGGAGCCGGAACTGCGGGTCGCTGAGGGCGGCGTGGCTCATCGCGACGGCTTCGAGCACTCCGGAGTCAGACATGCGCGAGACCCTCCTCGGACACGGCGCCGAATGCGGCGGCGAGGTCGGCCCACGACGCGTCGGCCCGGGGCGCTCCGCATCGCGCACAGCCGTGCACGGGGATCAGCTCGCTGCGGTGGGTGGTGCCCTGCAGCAGGTGCAGGGCGCGCACGACGTTGCGCTCGTCATCGAGGTGCCCCGTCCTCGCCTGGCGCGCCACCTGGTCCAGCAGCGCCACGGCGGCCGAGACATGGTGGGGCAGGTATCCGAGCGGGCCGGCGGTCGCGTCCTCGTCGTAGCGTCGCCACAGCGGCTCGGCCTTAGCGATTCCGGCATCGTGCTGGCGCTGACGACCCTCGAAGCAGCGCTGGCATCCGCCGGCGGCGTCGGCCGATCCGCCTGATCCTCGCGGGACGACGGTCGGGCCGACACGCAGGCGAGGGTGCGCGAAGACGGCCTGCGTGTACGGCACGCCGGTCTCGGCCGACGAGCGGTCCACCGCCTCGAGGAGCGCGCGCGACTCCCGCCACGCCACGACGATCCTGAGGTCGGCGTGCGGCCACAGCGACGGATCCACCGCGACGCGGCCGACGGCGTCGTCGATCCGCACGACGTCCCCCTGAGATCGCAGGGAGGCCGCGAGCCGGGCGGCGACCGCCTGGGCCACGGGGCCGGCCGCGAGCAGATGCACTCTCATGTCCAAGTCCTTGTCTGTCTGTCTGTCTGTCTGTGTGTCTGCGTCTGTCCGCTCGCCGCTCAGGCGAACGGCTGCGGCAGGGGATTGATGCCGGCCTCGTCGGCCACGGGATAGCCCATCGCCCGCGGCGCCTCGTACAGGCGCGGATGAGCGAGGTAGCGCCCGGTGTGGACGAAGGAGAGCGGCATGAGCTCCGGAACGATCACCCGCACCACTCGGAATCCGGCGGCCCGCGCCTCGTCCGTCGTGATCTCGACGACGAGCACCTCGGCGCCGATGCGCTCGAGGCGGGCGACCATCTGCCGCAGCTCCTCGTCGGCGTCCCCGGTGAGCTGACTGGGGATCTCCGAGAGCCGACGGGTGCTGTCGGACCCCGTGAGGAAGTCGTAGTCGCGGATGCGCTCCGGCTCCCCCATATAGCTGGCGCCGTGGAAGACGGAGGTGAACTCGTCGATGTCATCGGGCCTGCCTCGGGACGCCTGCATGGCGATGCGCGACGACGCCGACTCGCGCATCATCTTGGCGACGGAGTCGACCGGATCGAGCGAGGTGTTGCACATGACGAGCTGGCCCAGCACCTCGTTGTCGGGAGTGACGTCCATCGAGTAGAAGGTGGGAACGCCGACGTCGGTGGTGGCGTCGAAGAAGAGCGTCTTCACGTGACTGGACCGATAGCGCTCCGTGAAGGGGGCGAGGCGCTCGTCCTCGACGTCGATCTCGAGGCGGGGCCACGGGATCCGCTGCAGCCAGGTCAGGGCGATCGAGTCGCGTTCGATGACCTCGCTCAGGCCGTTGATGACGGCCTGGGTCAGCGAGGTGTGCGTGGCGCATCCGGTCGAGATGGGCATCGTGAAGCGCTCGGCCATGGTGCGCGCGGGGATGTGCAGCCACGTCGAGACCGCCGGGACGTAGACGGCCCTGCCCCTGGTGAGCGACCAGCCGCGAACCCATCGGATCGGCGCCGCGGTGTCCACCGGTGCGTGGATGGAGCGCGGATTGCGCAGCTCCGCGTCGGAGCACTGCGGGAAGCGCCGGAGATCGACGGCCTCGTCTCCGAGCTCGTCGCTGCTCGCCCACACGAGCTGGTCCTCGGGGACGAAACAGGAGGCGTATCGCTCCACGGCCTCGGCGAGGCAGAGACGCGACGCCTTCTCGGCGTCGAGAGCGCCGCCGGCTCCGTCGATCTGACCTCGCGTGGAGGCGCCCGCCGTGGACTCGGCGACGTTCGCCGAGAGCGGGGTGAGGTCGCCGATCTGAGCGACGTAGATCGGGAAGCCCGGCTCGCCCGGATGATTCGGAAGGCGGTCGACCCCGTGCACGACCCCGTACGGACCGACGAGCTGGTCGAGGTCGGCGAGCTTGCCGAGGTCGTGCTGGGCGCCGGGAGCGGCCGTGGCGGTTCGGAGGTCCATGTGCGCTCCTTGCGAGGCGGAGGTGGGAAGCGGAAGGGGAAGGGAGGAGCTCATCGCCGCTCCCCCTGGTCCCATCGGAAGAGAGCCGTGGCGAGCAGCGCTGCCGCGATGGCGACGCCGGCCATCACCATCCAGGCGATGGGGAGGTTCGCGGCGCTCGAGTCTCCGACGAGGTCGACGGCGAGAGCGTCGGCGAGCACAGTCGTCGGCAGCCAGCCGATGACCTCTGCGACCTGCGGTGGGAAGACCTCGAGCGGGATGACCGACCCGGAGAGCATGAGCGCCACCGGGATGAGCAGCGAGACCACCGTCGTCGTCGCCTCCGCGTTGCCGGCTCGGGAGCCGATCAGGTAGCCGAGGGCGAAGAGCATGATGAGTCCGAGCAGCGCCGTGAGGATGAGACGGGGGACGGCGCCGGGGCTGAGGTACCCCAGGGCGGCCGTGACCGTCACCACGAGCGCGAGCTGGGCGATGCCGAGCAGGAACCGCGAGGGGGTCTGCGCGGCGATGAAGGTCGCGCGTCGCAGCGGCGTCGTGCCGAGCAGGCGCAGCGTGCCCTTCCCACGCAATGCGACGACGGGCACCGATGTGCCGAGCATCGCGAGCGTGAGGAAGGAGACCATGACGATCGAGGCGAGACTGCTGCGCAGCGGATCGAAGACCGCGCGTCCGTCGCTGTACGCGGTGGCGATGTCGGCCTTCGCGATGCCGGTGCCGGCCACGGCGTCGACCAGGCCGCGCCACTGCGGCTCCTCCTCGGCGTCCAGCAGCACGGTCGCCGACGAGCCCTCGACACTGACGATCGCGGTGGCTTCGTCGGTCGTCCGACCGTCCGGCAGCTCGGAGACGGTGAAGCCGGCTTCCTCGAGCTCGTTCACGACGGCTTCGCTGCCCGAGGATGCGGTGACCGCGACCACCGGCTGCGGAGACTCCGCGTCGATCGTATGAGCGAGGAACCAGAACAGGCCGAGGAAGAACAGCGGGAAGAAGAGGATGAAGAACATCGTCTTCCCGTCACGCAGGAGCTCCCGCGCGTTGGTCATGCTGAGTTCTGCGAAGGCCGCGCGCGGCTGCTTCGTGAGGAGGGCGCTCATCGGCTCGACCGTCCTTTCCGCTTCTTCCCGCGATCGCTCCGGGAGTCGTAGTCGCTCGTCTCCGCGAGCGCGAGGAAGACGTCCTCGAGCGTCTGGGCCGCGATCGTGAGATCGCGGGCGTGGAGCCCCAGGGCCGGGAGATCGACGAGGAGAGCGTCGGAATCCGACGTGACCACCGTGATCCGGTCGCCGGTGGCCGTGCTCACGGCCTCGACGGAGACGACGGATGGTCGTCGGCGCAGGTTCTCGAGGCTCGCGCCATCCGGAACCGTGAACGAGACGCTGCGCTGCTGCGAGCGCTGGCGGATGAGTTCGTCGGGCGCTCCCAGTGCGACGACCGCGCCGTCCACGACGATGGCGACCCGGTCGCACAGCACCGTCGCCTCGTCCATGTGGTGCGTCGTGATGAGGACCGTGGTGCCACGCTCGCGGAGCGAGGCGATGAGCGACCACAGGGCCTGACGCGCCGCGGGGTCGAGCCCCGCCGACGGCTCGTCGAGCACGACGACCTCCGGGTCTCCGATGATCGCGACGCCGAGAAGCAGGCGTCGGCGCTGGCCGCCCGAGAGCTTCTTCACGCGGACTCCGGCCTGCTCGTCGAGGCCGATCGAATGGGCGATCTCCTCCACGGGCCGCGGGCCGGCGTGGAACGAGGCGAACAGCCGCAGCGTCTCGGCGACGGTCAGACTCTCGAAGAGGCTCGCCTCCTGCGGCTGCACGGCGACGCGAGCGGTGAACTCCGCACGATCCGCCGACGGGTCGAGTCCGAGCACCCGGACCGTGCCCTCGGTGGGCGTGCGCAGCCCGACCAGGAGGTCGATCGTGGTGGTCTTGCCCGCTCCGTTAGGTCCCAGCAGTCCGAAGATCTCGCCGCGCGCCACCTCGAGGTCGATTCCGGCGACGGCGCGGAATCCGTCGTACGTCTTCACCAGGCCGTCCACGGCGATGACGGGTGCGCCCTCGTCGTGGGGCCTCATCGCCTGTCCGGTCTTCTCCAGCGTCTTCATGCTCCTCCTCCGTCCGTCGATCCGGTCGCGACGTCGTCGCGTCACCAGTCCCAGATCTGCGCGGCGACCCGGGCGCCGCCGACGGAGACCTCCACGCTCGCGCTACTCGTCTCGACCGGCGCTTCGGAGGTGGCCGCGAGTGCCGGCGTGCCGACGGCGACGATGCCGAAGGCGAGAGCGGCGGTGAGGAGGATGCGGGGGGACTTCGACATGACGTGCTCCTTGTGTGCGTCGATTCGTGATGTCGTCCCGGTTCCCGGCTTCCGAAGCGGTGGCGACAGGACGAGGCTCGCGGGCGACGCAGGGCGCGCACAACGTCAGCTTCCGGGCATGGCCGGAAGCTGACGTCGGCAGCGGGCACGACCGCGAGAAGCCCGGGCGGCAGGCGGGTTCAGCGCTCCTCGCACACCGTCGGCAGGTTGTGGACACGGCCCGTTCCGGCCACCCCCGATATGCCGAAAGCCGGCCCGGGGAAGATCCCCGGACCGGCTTTGTCTGCTTCAGGCTGCGTTACGCGTACGCCTTCTCCACCCGCTCGATGAGCGCGACGAAGGCGGCGAGGTAACCGGTGAGGAACTCGCGTGTGCCCTCGTTCGTGATCTCGCGGTCCTCGGAGATGAGGCCCGGCGTCGCCTGGATCATGCCCTCCGGCTGACCCATGACGATCGCGTTGAAGTGACCCATGATCGCGCGGAGGTGCTGCTGCGCCGCGGCGGTCGAGATCGGGCCGCCCGAGGCGCCGATGATGGCGACGGGCTTGCCGCTGAACGACATCTCGCCGTAGGGGCGCGTGGACCAGTCGAAGGCGTTCTTCAGCACGCCGGGGATCGAGCGGCTGTACTCGGGCGTGGCGATGAGCACGCCGTCGACATCGGCGATGGCCTGCTTGAAGTCCCGTGCGACCTGGGGGAAGTCCGCCTCGAGATCCTGCGAGTAGAACGGCAGGTCCTTGATCGGGATCTCGACGAGCTCGACGCCCTCGGGGGCCAGTCGGGTCATCGCCTCGACGAGGGCGCGGTTGATGGACGTGCTCGACAGGCTGCCGACGATGTAGCCGATCTTCGTCACGGGCTTCTCCTCAGGGGGTGGGGGGACGGACGTGTCGATACACGTCCATTCAAGTGAAAGCACGCAGGGCCATCCGCTATTCCCTCCCACGCTCTCCCCCTTGAGGCGGATGGCGCGGGTGCGGTCGTCGGGGGAATCCGTCGGGAGGCGGAGGCGGCGGGGGCGCGCGGATCAATAGCGTGGGAGCACACACCGAGAAGGAAGGCGACGCGGATGCTCAGACTGCGTGGGATCAGCAAGCGGTACGGCGAGCGGCAGGTGCTCGACGACGTCTCGTTCGACGTCGCCCCCGGGCGCCTCACTGGCTTCGTGGGAGGCAACGGCGCCGGCAAGACGACGACCATGCGCATCGTGCTCGGCCTCCTCGCCCGCGACGCCGGCGAGGTGACGCTCGGCGGCGCGCCCCTCAGCCCCGAGGAGCGCCACCACTTCGGGTACATGCCAGAGGAGCGCGGCCTCTACCCGAAGATGAAGGTGCTCGAGCACATCGTGTACCTCGCACGGCTCCACGGGTTCGACAAGGCGGACGCCACGCGGCGAGCCACCGAGCTCCTCGAGCAGCTCGGCCTCGGCGAGCGCCTCGGCGACAACATCGAGTCGCTCTCGCTCGGCAACCAGCAGCGCGCGCAGATCGCGGCCTCGCTCGTCCACGGCCCGAACGTGCTCATCCTCGACGAGCCGTTCTCGGGGCTCGACCCGCTCGCGGTCGAGGTCGTCGCGAACGTCCTGCAGCA
The DNA here is from genome assembly GCF_009735645.1 of Microbacterium oryzae. Classification (NCBI taxonomy): domain Bacteria; kingdom Bacillati; phylum Actinomycetota; class Actinomycetes; order Micrococcales; family Microbacteriaceae; genus Microbacterium; species Microbacterium oryzae. The sequence goes on from NZ_CP032550.1 coordinate 2,214,234, forward strand.
GCGCGCGGCCGACGGCGTCGCCGTGCTCTTCTCGTCGCATCAGCTCGACGTCGTCGAGCGGCTGTGCGACGACCTCGTCATCATCGCCGACGGCACCATCCGCGCGGCGGGCGGGCGTGACGCGCTGCGCGAGCAGCACTCGTCGCACCGCTACGAGCTGGTGACGGATGGCGATGCCGGCTGGCTGCGGACGGAGCCGGGCGTGCAGGTGGTCGACTTCGAGGGCGGCTTCGCCCGCTTCGACGTCGACTCCGACACGACCGCCCAGCGCGTTCTCCGTCGCGCCGTCGAACTCGGCGCGGTCGCGAGCTTCGCCCCGCAGCACCCCTCGCTCTCGCAGATCTTCAAGGAGGTCATCCGATGAACACGCCGGCCGCGGTCCGCACCACGCACCGCACCCCCACGCTGACCACGCCGCAGAGCATCTGGCTGGTCGCCGAACGCGAGCTCGGCGCGAAGCTGCGCAGCAAGGCGTTCCTCATCTCCACGGCCATCCTCGTGATCGGCGCCCTGGCGGCCGTCATCTGGCTGGGCTTCACCGCTTCGAGTTCGGGGGCCACCCCGGTGGCGGCGACGCCCGGCGTCGTCTCGCAGCTGGAGGGCGCACCCGGCTTCGAGGTCACCGAGGTCGCCGACCGCGCGGAGGCCGAGGAGCTCGTCTCCTCGGGCGAGGTCGACGCCGCCGTCGTGTCCGACGACACCTCGCCGACCGGGGTGACGGTCGTCGCCGAGAGCGAGGCGCCGTCATCGCTCGTGGCAGCCCTCTCCGTCTCCCCCACCGTCGACCTGCTCGACCCGCAGGGCGAGAGCGAGGAGGGCATGCGCTACATCCTCGGGATCATCTTCGGCCTGGTGTTCATGATGGCCGCCATGACGTTCGGCACCCCCATCACGCAGAGCGTCATCGAGGAGAAGCAGACGCGCGTCGTCGAGATCCTCATCTCGGCCATCCCCGCTCGCGTGCTGCTGGCCGGGAAGGTGCTCGGCAACACGATCCTCGCGATCGGACAGATCCTGCTGCTCATCGCGGTCGCCGTGATCGGGATGATCGTCACCGGTCAGACGGAGTTCCTGCGCGGGCTCGGGGCGCCGATGGTGTGGTTCGCCGTCTTCTTCCTGTTCGGGTTCATCCTGCTCGCGGCGATGTTCGCCGCCGCCGGATCGCTCGTCTCGCGCCAGGAGGACTCGGGGCCGACCCTGACCCCGCTCATCTACATCACGATGATCCCGTACTTCCTCGTGATCTTCTTCGGCGACAACCCGCTGGTGATGGGCATCCTCTCGTACGTGCCCTTCTCCGCGGCCGTGGCCATGCCCATCCGCCTGTTCTTCAACGAGGCCGGATGGTGGGAGCCGCTGCTGTCGCTCGTCGTGCTGCTGGCGTCGTGCGTCGTCGTGATCATCCTCGGCGCGAAGATCTACGAGAACTCGCTGCTGCGCATGGGCGCCCGCGTGAAGCTGAAGGACGCGCTGAAGAGCTGACGGCCTGCCCGCGAGAGGCCGCCATCCCACGCGGATGGCGGCCTCTTCTCGTGGCGCCGTGTTGCGTCGCGTGGGGGAAGATCATGCGTCGGAATACACTCGGCCTGCCGGAGGTTGAAGCGTCCGACAGGGCAACGGCGCCCGACCAGATCCCCCTGAACAGAAGGAGCACCGACATGGGCGCCACCACCCTCGACCGCACCGCGGCCACCGACCACCCCGTCCTCGACGTCCTCGCGGAGCGCTGGAGCCCCCGCGCGTACGACGCCGCGGCTCCGATCGACGAGCAGAAGCTCGCGAGCGCCCTCGAGGCCGCGCGCTGGACCCCGTCGGCCAACAACACGCAGCCGTGGCGCTTCATCGTCGCGCGCCGTGGCACCGCCGAGCACGCCGCCATCGCCGAGTCGCTCGCCGGCTTCAACGCGCTGTGGGCGCCCTCGGCCGCCGTGCTCATCGTCGCCGTGGCGGAGACCGCCGCCGAGGACGGCACCCCCTACACGCACGCGGGCTACGACCTGGGTCAGGCCGTCGCGCACCTCTCGGTGCAGGCCCACCACGACGGCCTCGTCGTGCACCAGATGAGCGGCTTCGACCCCGCCGTCGTGCGCGAGCGCTTCGAGCTGCCCGAGCGCTTCGCCCCGACGACCGTCATCGCCCTCGGCGAGCTCGGCGACATCGACGCCCTCCCCGACGCGCTGCGTGAGCGCGAGCTCGCTCCCCGCGTGCGCCGCGCGGTCGCCGACTCGGTCATCGTCGACGCCTGACCCCGTCCTCGCTCGTTGAGCGAGCGAAGCGAGACGAAACGCCGCGACCAGTTCTCGAGAATCGGTCGCGGCGTTTCGTCTCCTCACTGCGCTCGTCGCTCAGCGTCCGGAGTGAGGGTCCTGCTCTTCGGGCTGCCCCTCGCTCGCGAGAGCCAGGCGGTCGCCCGTGGCCTCGACGTCGACCTTCACGAGGTCGCCGTCATGCACGCCACCCGACAGGATGGCCCGGGCCAGACGGTCCTGGATCTCCTGCTGGATGAGACGACGCAGCGGACGCGCGCCGTACACCGGGTCGTAGCCGCGCTCGGCGAGCCAGGCCCGCGCGTCGGGCGTGACGGCGAGCGTGAGGCGACGATCGCCGAGGCGCCGCTGGAGAGCGTCCACCTGGAGCTCGACGATCTGCGCGAGGTCGTCCTGGCTGAGGGCCTGGAACATCACGATGTCGTCGAGGCGGTTCACGAACTCCGGCTTGAACGCCTGGCGGACGAGCATCATGACCTGCTCCCGCTTCGCGTCCGGCGAGGTGGTCGGATCGATGAGGATGGGCGAGCCGAGGTTGGAGGTGAGGATGAGGATGACGTTCTTGAAGTCGACCGTCCGGCCCTGGCCATCCGTCAGTCGCCCGTCGTCCATGACCTGCAGCAGCACGTCGAACACCTCGGGGTGGGCCTTCTCGACCTCGTCCAGCAGAACGACGCTGTAGGGGCGCCGGCGCACGGCCTCAGTCAGCTGTCCGCCCTGCTCGTACCCGATGTACCCGGGAGGGGCTCCGACGAGGCGCGAGACGGAGTGCTTCTCGCCGTACTCCGACATGTCGATGCGGACCATGGCGTGCTCGTCGTCGAAGAGGAACTCCGCGAGCGCCTTCGCCAGCTCGGTCTTGCCGACGCCGGTGGGGCCGAGGAAGAGGAACGAGCCGGTCGGACGGTTCGGGTCGCTGATGCCCGCGCGCGAGCGGCGCACCGCGTCGGACACGGCTCCCACCGCCTCGCGCTGACCGATGAGGCGCTTGCCGAGCTCGGCCTCGAGGTGCAGGAGCTTCTCCGATTCGCCCTGCAGGAGGCGGCCGACGGGGATGCCCGTCCAGGCGGCGATGACCGACGCGATGTCGGCCTCGGTGACCTGATCCCCGACCATCCGCTCGTCGCTGTGCTCGGCCTGCTCGGCCGCGGCGAGCTCGCGCTCGAGGCCCGGGATCTCGCCGTACAGCAGGCGGGACGCGCGCTCGAGGTTGCCCTCGCGCTGGGCGCGCTCGGCCTCGCTGCGGGCGGCGTCGAGACGGGTCTTGAGGTCACCCACGCGGTTGAGCGACGCGCGCTCGGCCTCCCACTTCGCCTGGAGCTCGGCGAGATTGCCCTCCTCGTCTGCGAGCGTCTCGCGCAGCTTCGCGAGGCGCTCCTTGGAGGCCTCGTCCTTCTCCTTCTTGAGGGCGAGCTCCTCGAGCTTGAGGCGGTCGACGTAGCGGCGCAGCTCGTCGATCTCGAGCGGAGCGGAGTCGATCTCCATGCGCAGGCGCGACGCGGCCTCGTCGATCAGGTCGATGGCCTTATCGGGGAGCTGACGGCTGGGGATGTACCGGTGCGACAGCGCGGCGGCCGCGACGAGAGCGCCATCCGAGATGGCGACCTTGTGGTGGGCCTCGTAGCGCTCCTTGAGTCCGCGCAGGATGGCCACGGTGTCCTCGACGCTCGGCTCGCCCACGTAGACCTGCTGGAAGCGGCGCTCGAGAGCGGCGTCCTTCTCGATGAACTCCCGGTATTCGTTGAGCGTGGTCGCGCCGATCATGCGCAGCTCGCCGCGCGCGAGCATGGGCTTCAGCATGTTCGCCGCCGCCACGGAGCCCTCGCCGCCGCCCGCGCCCATGAGCACGTGGAGTTCGTCGATGAACGTGATGACGCGGCCCTCGGACTCGGTGATCTCCTGGAGCACGTTCTTCAGGCGCTCCTCGAACTGGCCGCGGTACATCGCGCCCGCGACGAGCGCGGAGATGTCAAGGGTGATGACGTCCTTGCCCTTGAGGCTCTCGGCGACGTCGCCTGCGACGATGCGCTGCGCGAGGCCCTCGACGACGGCGGTCTTGCCGACGCCGGGCTCGCCGATCAGCACGGGGTTGTTCTTGGTGCGTCGCGTCAGCACCTGGCTCACGCGACGGATCTCGCCATCCCGCCCGATCACGGGGTCGAGCTTGCCCTGTCGCGCACGCTCGGTGAGGTTGATGCCGAACTGCTCGAGGGCGCTCTTCTGCTCGTCTGTCGCGGGGGTGCTCATTCGGTCCTCCGAGGATCTCCTTCAAACTTGAGTAGGTCTGACTCAAGTTTAGCAGTGCGCGGATGGTCGAGGAAGAGGCGTTCTAGATCCATCCGTTGGTCTCGGCGAGCAGCACCGCCTGCTGGCGCGTCTCGACGCCGAGTTTGCCCAGCACCATGGAGATGTGATTGCGCACGGTGCCCGGAGCAAGCGACAGCGCGCGCGCCATCTGCCCCGTGGTCTCCCCCGACCGACCGACGCGCAGCACGTCGAGCTCCCGATCCGTCAGCGGGCACCGCTCGTTCGTCAGCGCATCCGCGGCGACTTCGGGGTCGATGTACCTCTCGCCGGCCGCGACGCGTCGCACCACGCGGGCGACCTCGTCCGCTCCCCGCGACTTGGGGAGGAAGCCCGCGACCCCTGCGGCGAGAGCGCGGCGCAGCACACCGGGCCGCGCGTGCCGCGTCACGACGACACACCGCGACGCGACGGCGCCCCGCAGGCGAGCGGCGACCTCGACCCCGTCCAGCTCGGGCATCTCGAGGTCGAGCACGCAGACGTCCGGCTCGAGACGCAGCGCCTCTGCCACCGCCTCCTCTCCGTCGGCGCACTCGGCCACGACATCGATGTCGTCCTCAAGGCGCAGCAGAGCGGCCAGGGCAGAGCGGATCATCGCCTCGTCATCCGCGAGCAGGACTCGGATCATCGGTTTCCCTCCGCGGGGATGAGGACGGTCAGGGCGAACACATCGCCGCCGCGGTGGACCTCGACGCTGCCCCCGACCTCGCCCGCTCGCCGTCGGATGCCCTCGAGGCCCGCGCCATCATTCCGTTCGGAGGCGTTCGCCCCGCGGTCGTTCTCGATCGTGTACCGCCAATCGTCCGCCACCCGATCGAGGGAGAGGTTCGCCCATCCGCCCCCGCCATGGCGCAGCACGTTGGTCGTCGTCTCGCGAACGATCGGACCGAGGACCCTCGCGGGAGCGCCGTGGAAAAGGGGAACGGAGTCGCTGCGGGACGCGGACCCGAGGCCCGGCGCGGGCTCGTCGTCGGGCGCGAGGCGCAGCGTGACCGCGATGCCCGCCGCTTTCAGCAGATCGCGCGCATTGGCGAGCTCGTCGCCGAGCGGCACGGCCCGGAAAGTCGCCGCGAGATCGCGCGTGCCCTGCGTCGCCTCCGCCACACTCGCCCGCGCGGCCCGGACCTGCTCGAGGGACATCTCCGGATCGCGCGGCATGAGCTTCTCCGCGAGTTCCAGCTGCAGCGCGATGACCTGAAGGTGATGTCCCTGGAGATCGTGGACGTCTGTCGCCACCCGCAGGCGCTCCTGAGTTGCCGCGAGTCGTGCCTCGGCGGTGCGTGCTCGGTCGAGCGCGACAAGCACGTCCCACCACCAGAGCGAGGTCACGGACATCGCGGGGAGGAGCACCGAGTACACCGAGGCGACCCACCCGGCGCTCTCGGCCGCGAGCTGCGGCGCGAGCAGGCGGGCGTCGACCAACCAGCAGCAGACGAGTGCGACGGTGAGCAGGGTCACCACGCGGAGCCGAATTCCGCGCGGCCAGTTCAGAAGCGCGATCGATTGCGCCACCATGACCGTTGGCCACAGTGCGCTCCCGGTCACAGCGAGCAGCACCACAGCGCATGCCGTCGCAATCAGCAGCGCCGGCAGCTGGCGCAGGGTGGTGAGGGGCGCGACCTCGGTGCGGCCGCGATAGGCAGACAGCAGCGGCAGCGTGGCCCCGACCCAGACGAGCGCTGCACCGCCCACGAGGATGAACCCGCTCGCCGACTCGGGCACCGTTCGCCAGATCACCGCCCAGACCGTCCCGAGAACGAGCTCGAAGAACAGAACCGCGGTCGCTGTGTACCACCAGGTGGCGGAGATCCCACGTGTCAGGTCGACGGCATGCCGACCACCTTCCGCCCGCGCTTCCACCGCTGTGCTGCTCACGACTCCAGGCTAGGCGCAGCCCTCCCGCACACCTGGCCCTCGGCCTTCGGAGCGCCCTGGCAAGGCCAGGTGATGTCGATCTGCTCCGACTCATCGTTCATCCTCGTCGGAACCGGAGAGGCGGGCTGCGTCTGAGGAGTCGGCGACGCTGGCTGGGTCCGCCGGGGTATCCGCCGCAGTGGCCTCGCGCTTGGCGTTATCGACGATGTGGAAGCGGACTTGTGGGAGGGGGTGGTCGACGTAGCGGCGGCCGGTGGGGCTTGTCCATTCGAGGACGCCAGGGCGGATCTGCCGCACCGTCCACGGGGTGTGGTGCTTGTCCTTGTGACACCCCGGACACAGCGCCTCGAGGTTCGAGATATGGGTGCTCCCGCCTTGGGAGTAGGGGATGGTGTGATCGAGGTCGGCGTGGATGGCGAGGTTCTCACATCCCGGGGTGCGGCACACCTCGTCCCGGGCGCGGAGGAACCGCTTCTGCGCCGGGGTTGGCGTGTACCGGTCGACAGTCTCCAACGCCCCCGTGTCGGGGTTCAGGAACAGGCGGTCCCAGCCGGGTTGATCGCTGGCGAGGTGTCTGGCGGTGGCGGGGTCGACGGGCCCGTTGCCGGTGAGGAATCCGGGCTCGTCGCTGATTCCGGCGAGGATGGTGGCAGGGACGGTGACCTGGATATTCGCCCGAATGGCGCCGAGGGCGAGGTCTTCCCCGTTCATCCGGGAATGCGCGTCGACGGTTCCGGTGAGGAGCATCTCCAACGCCATGTCGGAGGCGACCTGCGCCCGGGTGCGCTCATCCGCCCACGCCTCGGCCCGCTGCCGGTACTCGGCGACTCTCTCCAGGTCGGCGGGCTCGGACACAGCCCTCGCCAGCGAGCCGGGAGCCGAGCCTGCAGAGCCGGGGGCTGAGTCGGATCCCTCGTCCGGGCCGAAGTCGCCCAGAGCCTCCCAGGTGTGTTCGCCCGTGCTCTGCCGCCACAGCTCTTCCGCCATCCCCGCGAGCAGGTCGGACTCCTCCGGGACGTCAGGGGCTACGTCGGCCGGGTCGACGTCGGCGGGATCCGCGTCAGGGGAATCCGCTGACCACCAGGGATCCCCGGGTTCGGCGTGGAGGATCCGGTCCTCGATGGACCGCAGCCAGTCCTCCACCTCCTCCACACTCGCGACCGCCACGAAATCGACATCCTCTGCTTCGTCGTCCAGCCACGCATCTGGCGACGATCCGTCGGGAGGCCCTTCGGAAGGCCCGTCGGAAGGCCCGTCGACGATGGGACCCGAAGCAGGAGCGCCGTTTATGCCCGCCAAGGAATCCGTTCCGTCGCTCCGGCCGGCGCCCATGCCGTACCGGGTATCGGGTCGGTTCGCCGTTCCGCGGAGTCTTCCGCCGTTGCCCGTGCACGAGGCTTCGAGGAGCTCGCCGAAGAGCTTCTCGTCCTCCTCCGAGACGTTCAACCACCACCGATCCACCCCCGGGTCACCACCCTTCGGCTTGCCCGAGGACTGCGAGGGCTCCGAGGCGTCCGAGGAACCCGAGGGCTGCGACGGATTCGACGAGGTCGCGTCGTCCTCCGTTTCCGGAGAGAAAGCTTCCGCCTGCGCCTCACCGGAGCCCGCCTGCTCAGATGGCTCCCGCTCCTCACGCTCCCGTTCCGACTGCTCGGCCTCCGTGCGTCCAGCGCGCTCTTGTGCTGCTGCCGACTCGCCTTCCGACCGCTCGGGCTCGACCGGCTCGCCATCCGCTCGCTCAGTGGCGGCCCTCTCACTCTGCCCCTGCTCGGCGTGCTCGCCCTGACCCTGCTCACGCTCGGCTTGATCCCGCTCGGCTTGCTCGCGCTCGGTCTGCTCACGCTCGGCCCGCTCGCGTTCGGCTTGCTCCCATTCGCGCTGCTCCCGGTCGGCGCGCTCTTGCTCGGCGGCTTGCTCGCGCTCTCGTTGACGTTCCTGCGCGCGCACGTACCGGGTGTACGCGCGCGCCATCCGCTGCAACCGGTCGCGGACGGCGTGGATCTTCACCGCATCCCCCACCACGTGCAACTCCGCGAGGCCGTCGGGGAGGTCCTCGGACCACACCGTCCGCCGCTTCAACGCGTCCTGCTGCCGCTCCCGGAACGACCGCGGATTCAACTCCTCCGCCACCCGCACCGCGAAACCCCGCAACACCCCCGGCGACACCTCCTCCGCCACCGGAAGAAGAGCCTCCTCGAACAGGCCCAGCACCTCCTCCGGCAGGTTCCCCGACTCCCGCCGGATCACATCCGCGTGGCGGAGCGTGATCCGCCCCTCCCGGAGTGCTTCCACCGTGGTGGGGAACCGTTTCGACAGCTCATCCGCGTCCGCCATCCGCGTCTGGGTGCGGCCCTTCGACTCATGCACCGCCGCGGCGATCTCCCCCGCCATCGACCGCATCGGGAACACGTACCGCGAATCCGACTCCGCCCGCCCCATCTGCCCCCACGCGATCGAAGACGCCTCCGCGAGAGCATTGACCTCCATCGCATCCGCCACCGCCCGCAACCGACGCGCCTCCACCAACCGGTCCAGCACGTGAAGAGTCGCCGAGATCTCAGCGTCCGTGGGCTCCCACGGAACCCCCGACACCTCACCCGGCTCTGTCCCCTTCGACATACCCCCACGCTACGAACCACCACCGACATTCCCGCCAGTTATCCACAGGGCAGAAGCGCGGAGATTCAGAACGTCTCACCGGCCTCTCGTCCCGCCGCTGACTGAACCACTAAGAGGTGACACTTGTCACCCCTGGCACATGCGGATCTCACGAGAACCGGTGACAGGGGGGCACTGCCGCGCGCCGACGTCCCGCGATGGACTGAGAACACCACCAAGGCCACAGCCGAGACAGGAGCAGCTCATGACCCTCATCCACACCTTCCAGGACCTCGTCGACCAGGTGCCCGACCTCGTCCAGCCGCTCATCGTCGCCGCAGCCGGCGCCGTTCCCTTCATCGAGGGAGAGGGCGCCGTGGCCGTCGGGATCATGGGCGGCATCCACCCCGCCACCGCGGCGGTCGCCGCGATGCTCGGCAACTTCCTCTGCGTCGCGGCGCTGGTGATCCTGAGCTCGGGAGCGCGCCGCGCGATCGTCACCCGCCGCAGTGCGCGCGTCGCTGCGCGCGAACACGCCTTCGCCGGGGCGCCGACGACCGTCGCCGCCCCGCCGACCGAGACCGCGGCGCCCTCCCCGCGGCGCGTCAAGTTCCAGCGCGCGTTCGAGCGCTATGGCGTCCCCGGCGTGAGCCTGCTCGGACCGCTGCTTCTCCCCACCCACTTCACCGCGACCATGCTGGCAGCCGCCGGCATCGGCAAGGTGCGCATTCTCGCGTGGCAGGCTGTCGCCATCGCCGGATGGACGACCGTCATCGCCCTGCTCATCGCCGGAGCGGTCGCCGCGGTCGGCTGAGCCCTTCCTCAGCCCCGCAGCACCCGCTCGTAGACCGCGATCATCGCCGCCGTGCGCGACGACTGCAGAAACTCCTCGGCGACCCGAGCGGATGGCACGGGCGCGGTTCCCGACGAGATCTCGCCGGCCGCCTGCCGCAGGACCGCGGCGAGCGCGGCCATCCGCTCGGGCTCGCCGGAAGCCGACGGAACCGGCCAGATGCCGCCGTCGAACTCGCCCGCGACGTCGGGGTCGCTGATGATCGCCGGCGTGCCGAGGGTCGCGGCTTCGAAGGGGGTCATCCCCTGGGTCTCGAATCCGATCGACGTCTGCACGAGCGCGTCGGCAGAAGCGATGCGCGACAGCGTCTCCTCGTACGGGAGCCGCCCCGCGAACGTCACCCGGTCGCCGAGCCCGCGCTGCGCGACCAGCCGGCGAGCGCGCTCGAGCTCTCCCCCGCCCCCGACGATCTCGAGGTCGGCATCGACGCCCGAGGACGCGAAGGCCTCCAGCATCGGTAGAAGGCGCTTCTCGGGCGACATGCGTCCGAGCCAGATGAACCGAGGCCGCGCCGGCATCCGCTGCGCAGGAGCGGCCGCGAGCACGCGCTCGCGCACCTCGTCGTCGATCCCGTTCCACACGACATCCACCGACGGGAAGACCCCGTGCTCCTCGAGGCGCCGCGCGAAGTGGTGGGATGGCGCGGTGACGGCCGACGCCTCCCGCGCGAATCCGCGGAGGTAGTCCCACCCGGACGATCCCCCACCCGACCCCGGCAGCGCGCGGCTGCGCCAGAGGTTCAGCGCGCGCAGGACGACGTGCGGGAAGGGCGCGGTCGCCTCGATGCCGACGTCCACGCGGTTGTGCATCGTGTGGACGACGGGCACCCGCAGGCGCCGCGCGAGACGGTAGCCGAGCACTGCGCCCCAGAAGTCAGCCTGCACATGCACGAGGTCCGGCATCGGCGTCCCGGAAGCGACGCGACGGGTCAGCGCGCGGTCGATGAAGGCGTCGGTCGATCGCCCCGGCCATCCGAACGAGTACTCGCGGTCGAGAGTCACCGGAACCGACGGGATGTCGAGGTATCCGGGATCGTCGGCGTTCGGCCTCTCCCGCGACCAGCGCCTCGGCGCGACGACCGTGACGACGTGCCCCGCGCGCTCGAGGTGCTGCCGCTGCAGCCGGGCGGAGACCTGGGCGCCCCCGAGGGTCTCCAGGTGCTGGTCTCCGAAGAAGACGACGTGCACGACGCCTACGCGGGGATCGGCTCGCCGCGGTACAGCGCCTCGAAGGTGTCGAGGGTGCGCGTGATGTCGTGCGCCTCGACCATCCGCAGCGAGGCCCGCTGCATGCGCCCCCGGTCCTCGGCAGACGCCGTCAGCACCGTCGTGAGCCGCTCGGCGAGGCCGTCGACGTCACCCGGTGCGAAGAGGTAGCCGTTCTCGCCCTCGTGCACGAGGTGCGGCAGCGCGACCGCGTCGGCCGCGACGATCGGCAGCCCCGACGCCATCGCCTCCATGGTCGCAATGGACTGCAGCTCGGCGATCGAGGCGATCGCGAACACCGATGCGCGCGTGAGCGCTCCGCGCAGCACCTCGTCGGTGGTGTGCCCGTGAAAGGTGATGCGATCGCGGATGGCCAGCTCGTCCGCGAGCTTCTCCAGCGACGGCCGCTGGTCGCCATCCCCCACCAGCTCGAGGTGCACGTCGAGCGCGGGGTCGAGCTTCGCGACCGCTCGCAGGATGACGTCCACCTGCTTCTCGCTCGTGAGGCGTCCGACGAAGACGATCCGGTTCTCCGTGCGCGGCTCGAGATCGGGCGTGTACTGCGACATGTCGATGCCGCAGCTGACCGGCAGGACCCCGGCGACGTCGATCGTCTTCTCGAGGAAGTCCGCGGCCTTCTGCGTCGGCGTCGTGACCGCGGCGGTCAGCTGGAAGGTGCGACGGGCATCCGCCCATGCCAACTTCACGAAGACGCGGTTGAGCGCATCCGGCAGCCTGGTGAAGTCGAGGATGTTCTCCGGCATCACGTGGTTGGTGGCGATCACCGGGATGCCGCGCTTGCGAGCGATCCGCGCGAGCCCGCGCCCGATGACGATGTGCGACTGGATGTGCACGACGTCGGGGCGCACCTCGTCGAGCACGCGTCGCGCCCAGTGCTTCGCACGCCACGGCCAGACGAAGCGCAGCCACTCGTGCCACCAGAGCTTCACGGAGGGCAGCCGATGCATGATGAGCGGCTCGCCCTCGATGACCTCGGTGCGCGCGGGCACATGCCGCCATGCGGTGTTCGGAGCGCTGACGTGCACCTCGTGGCCTCGCTGCACGAGGCCCGCTGCCAGGCGCTCCGCGAAGCGGGCCGCGCCGTTGATGTCGGGCGAGAACGTGTCGCAGCCCAGCAGGATGGTGAGCGCGCCGGGCGCCCGTTCGATCTCGGGCTCGGTAGGGGTCACGGATGCCTCGCAGTGCAGTTCGTGGCGGCGCCATGCAGCCGGGGACGTCCTCTCGAGCCTATGCCACCACCTGGGAGGAGCCCGAGAGGCGTGCCGCCTGCTCATGCCGGTCAGCCCCGGTCGGCCCCGGGCTCAGCCCGACTCGACCCCGTTCAGCCCTGCTCGGTCCACCAGGCGCGCAGGCGCCGCGCGGCCTCCTCGGGGCCCAGGGCGCCCTCGTCGAGCCGCAGGTCGAGGAGGAAGCGATAGGCCTTACCGACGAGTGGGCCGGGAGCGATGTCGAGGATCTGCTGGATCTCGTTGCCGTCGAGATCCGGGCGGATGGCGTCGAGCTCCTCCTGCTCGCGGAGCGTCGCGATGCGCGCCTCGATGTCGTCGTACGCGCCGGCGAGACGCGCGGCCTTGCGGCGGTTGCGTGTGGTGACGTCGGCGCGCGTGAGGATGTGGAGCCGGTCGAGCTCCTCCCCCGCGTCGCGCACGTAGCGCCGCACGGCCGAGTCGGTCCAGGCGCCCTCCGCGTAGCCGAAGAAGCGCAGGTGCAGCTCGATGAGCTTCGTCACCGACCCGATCGTGTCGCCGTCGTAACGCAGCGCCTGGAGCCGCTTTCTCGCCATCCGCGCCCCCACGAGATCGTGGTGGTGGAACGAGACCGCACCACCCGGCTCCAGCTTGCGCGTGCGCGGCTTGCCGATGTCGTGCAGGAGAGCTGCCAGTCGCAGGGGCACGTCAAGCTCGGCATCCGGATGGCGGAGCTTCTCATGCTCGATGGCCTGCGCGAGCACGGTGAGGGAGTGCTCGTACACGTCCTTGTGGTGGTGATGCTCGTCGACCTCGAGCCGCAGGGCGGGGATCTCGGGCAGGAACTGCTCGATGAGCTGCGTCTCGACGAGCGCGCGGAGACCCCGCACCGGGTCGTCGGTCTGCAGGAGCCGCGTGAGCTCGGCCTGGATGCGCTCGGGGCTGACGATCGTGAGCGTCTCGCGGAGGTCGCCGATCGCCTGCAGCGTGCCGGGCTCGATGTCGAACTCGAGCTGCGAGGAGAAGCGCGCGGCCCGCAGCATGCGCAGCGGATCGTCGCCGAAGCTCACGCGCGGCTCGATGGGCGTGCGCAGGACACCGGCCACGAGGTCCTCGACGCCGCCCGTGGGGTCGACGAGCGTGACCGCGGGCACCCGCAGGGCCATCGCGTTGACGGTGAAATCGCGTCGGGTGAGGTCGGCCTCGAGCGTGTCGCCGAACTCCACGGTCGGCTTCCGGGTCTCCCCGTCGTAGCTGTCGGCGCGGTAGGTCGTGATCTCGACCTGCTCGCCCCTGACGCGCGCGCCGATCGTGCCGAACGCGCGTCCGATGTCCCACTGCGCCGACGAGATGGGCGTGACGATGCGCAGGATGTCGTCCGGTCGCGCGTCGGTGGTGAAGTCGAGGTCGTGCGTGCGGCGCCCGAGCAGCGCGTCGCGCACGGGCCCGCCGACCACGGCGAGGTCGAATCCGGCGTCGGCGAACGCCTGCGCGAGCGATGCGACGACGGGCGATGCCGCGAGGTCGCCCAGGCGCGCGAGACCGGCGGCCATGTTGAGCATGGCTTCCAGGGTATCCGGTGCGCTCAGGCCGGAGCGAGGAAGCCGTCGAGCACGAGCTCGGCCCGGCCGGAGACGAACGCCGCCGGCCGAACCCGCGCTCGCGTCAGCTCTGGTGGGGAACGACCACCGCACGTCCGGACAGCTGCCCGGACTCCAGCTTGCGGTAGGCCTCGAGCGCCTCATCGAGCGAGTAGCGCTCGACGTCGGGACGGATCTGCCCCTTGCGGTACATGGCCACGACCTCGTGCAGCTCCTCGATGGTGCCCCAGTAGGTGTTGGTGATCGTCGACTCGTACGGGGTGGCGAAGAACGACCACTCCGTCACGCCGCCTGCGATGCCGACGACCGTGAGCCGCCCCATCTGGGCCATCGAGGCCTGCGCGGTCTTGATGGTCGGCGTCGCTCCGACGAAGTCGAAGGCGGCGTCCACTCCGCGGCCGCCAGTGATCTCGCGGATGCGCTCGACCTGACCCTCGCCGCCGGCCACCGTGATCGCGCCGTTCGCCTCCGCACGCCGCATGGCGTCTTCCTTCATGTCGGTCGCGATCACCGTCGCGCCGGTGAGCGCGGTGAGGATCTGCACCGCGATCTGCCCGAGGCCCCCGAGGCCGATCACGAGGGCGAATCGACCGCCCCCGGAGAGGTTGGGGAGGGAGTTCTTGATGGCGTGGTACGGGGTGAGAGCGGCGTCGCTGAGCGGCGCAGCGTCGACCGGGTCCGCATCGCCGAGGGGCACGAGGTTGCGCGCGGGCACGACGACGTACTCGGCCATCCCGCCATCGCGCCCAATCCCCGTCGCGAGGTACGGCATGGTCGCTGCGTTCTCGCAATACGTGTCCTGGCCGCGCGAGCACGCCTTGCAGTGGCCACAGCCGATCGGACCGTACACGAGGTGCGCCTCGCCCTGCGCGAAGCCTTCGACGCCGGGGCCGACCTCCTCGACCCATCCCGACACCTCGTGCCCGAGGACGAAGGGAGGGTTCTGCGCGCCCGGGGCGCCCTCGTCGAACTCGTTGTAGATGGCGACGTCGGAGTGGCACGCGCCGGAGCCGGCCACCTTCAGCAGCACCTCACCGGCGCCGGGCACCGGCTTCTCGACCTCCGTGAGCGAAGGGAATGTGTGGAACTTCTCGAAGACGACTGCTCGCATACCGAAAGGCTACGCCTGTCGAAGAACGCGGGACTCGCTCAGGCCGGAGCGAGGAAGCCGTCGAGCACGAGCTCGCGCACGGAGGGCAGGAGCGCGGTCCGCAGTGCCGCCTCGTCCACCTCCAGCAGCTGCGCGAGCGCGGCGACGATCTGCCCCAGTGACAGTTCGCCGTCGCTCGCGCCGACCAGCGCGGCCAGCGCGGGATCGGCCTGGACCGAGCGGCCGAATCCGCCGCCCTGCCGCAGCTCGATCACGCTGGGGTCGGCCGCGCCCGGCAGGTGGTGCCGCGACTCCGTCACGTCGGACGCCGTCTTCAGGTGCAGGGCGAGCAGCGCGTGGTCGTCGAGTGCGGCCACGCGGTCGTGCGCGGCCAGGACCGCGGCCAGGTGCGACCCCAGCGCGCCCTCTGACGGGATGGCCTGCGTCACCCGCTCGTAGCGCGCGAGGGTCGGCGCGCTCTCGGCTCGCCGCAGCAGGACGTAGCCGAAGCCGATGGCGCTGACCTTCCGCTCGGCGAAGTCGTCGAGCCATGCGTCGAGCAGGCGGTCGTGCTCGGGCGAGCCGGGAATCGTGCCGCCGTCTCTGATCCACATCTCGGCATACGCGATCGGGTCGAGCTCCTCGCGCTCGACGATCCAGGCGTCGAGAGGGATACCGGCGGACTCCACCCAGCCGCGCAGTCGGTCGAGTCCGTCGACGCCGGCGCGCGTCTCCCAGTTGCCCAGGAACTGCGCGACTCCGCCGGGAGCGAGATGAGCGCCCACGCCCTCGACCACGCTCTGCATGAGCGCATCGCCGACGAGCCCGCCGTCGCGGTACTCGTACTCGGGAACGCCCTGCACGCGCGGCGTGATGACGAACGGCGGGTTCGAGACGATGCGCTCGAAGGTCTCCCCGGCGACCGGCTCGAACAGCGATCCGCGACGCGTCTCGATCGCGCCCGTTCCCGCGAGCGCCGCGTTCAGATCCGTGAAGCGGAGCGCGCGCTCGGAGATGTCGGTGGCGACGACCCGGTCCGCGTAGCGGCACGCGCGCAGAGCCTGCACCCCGCAGCCGGTGCCGAGGTCGAGCAGGGAGGCGGCGGATGCGGGCAGCTGCAGCCCCGCCAGGGTGAGCGATGCTCCGCCCGCGCCGAGCACGTGGTCCTCGGCGAGCGCGCCGCCGCCCAGGGCGATCTCGTCGAGGTCGCTGGCGAGCAGCCACTCCCCGGGGCCGCGATCATCATGGAACGACTGCGGGCGGAGGACGGCGCGCGGCGTGACGACATCGGCGTCCAGCGTGGCGAGTCCGAGGTCGGCCAGCCCGCGGGCGCCGACGCGCGGAAGCGCTCGGTCGACGTCGGCGACCGGCTGCGCGACGCCGAAGATGAGCACCCGTGCGAGCACGGCGAGCGCGTCGTCGCGGTCTCGGATGGCGCGGAGGGCCGGGGCGCGCAGGCTGCGGCCGATCGCGTCATCCGCTGCCACTCCCCACATCGCGCGCAACGCCTCCGAGCGGAAGCGCGCGGCCGCGAGGTCGGCGGCGAGGTCGCGGGCGAGGGGGAGGTCGGGATGCGAGGTCACCCGCCCATTCAACCGCCTCCACCCTCAAGCGATCTCGAAGCGAGCTCTCAGCGCACTTTTAGCACTCTTCCCATGAGAGTGCTAAAACTGAAGTTGAGTCAGCAAGACTCAAGAAACATCCGGACACCGCCGAGCAGAGGGAGGACGATCACCATGGCGATGTTCTTCGATCCGTTCCGGGAGTTCGACCGCATGGCCGACCAGCTCATGGACCGTCAGGCGCCGCGGCTCATGCCGATGGACCTGTACCGGGAAGGCGACCACTACGTCCTGAGCGCCGACCTGCCGGGCATCGACCCCGGGAGCGTGGACATCGATGTCGACGGGCAGCTCCTGACCATCCGCGCGCAGCGCACCGGCCGGGGCGGCGAGGGCGTGAAGTGGATCACGCGCGAGCGCTCCACCGGCTCGTTCCTGCGGCAGCTGAACCTCGGTCAGGGCATCGACACGGAGGGCATCACGGCGACGTATGAGAACGGCGTGATGAGCGTGCTCATCCCGATCAGCGAGAAGGCCAAGCCGCGCAAGATCGAGGTGCAGCAGTCGGGCGAGGGCGCGCAGACGCTCACGCAGATCACCTCCTGATCCCGCAGACCGGAGAAGGGCCGAGGCCGGTGGCGTCGGCCCTTCTTCCTGCGCGGGGTCAGACGTCGCGGCGCGCGCCCTCCGACGGCGTCACCGTGAAGGTGTGCGGCGCGGTGAAGCCGCGCTCGGCGAACGCCTCCTCGACCGCGCGCGAGACGACGTCGAGGCTGTCGGCCTCCACGAGCGCGATCGCCGCTCCGCCGAACCCGCCGCCCGTCATGCGCGCACCGAGCGCGCCGGCGCCGAGAGCCGCATCGACGGCGGTGTCGAGCTCGGCGACCGAGATCTCGAAGTCGTCGCGCATCGAGGCGTGCGACGCGACGAGGAGCTCGCCGATCGCCAGCGGCCCCGCCGCCCGCAGGGCCTCGAC
This sequence comes from Microbacterium oryzae, assembly GCF_009735645.1. Taxonomy (NCBI): domain Bacteria; kingdom Bacillati; phylum Actinomycetota; class Actinomycetes; order Micrococcales; family Microbacteriaceae; genus Microbacterium; species Microbacterium oryzae. The sequence goes on from NZ_CP032550.1 coordinate 2,231,773, forward strand.
GGTGTCGAGCACGCGCTGGTTCTCCGTGACGATGTGGCGCACGCGCCGGAACGTCACGTCATCGAGCGCCTCCTCCGCGCGGGGCAGGTCCGCGACGGACAGATCCCGCAGCGACGGCACGCCCATCTCCGCGGCGCCCTTCTCGCACGACGCCCGGCGCTCCCGGTAGCCGCCCGTCGAGTGCGCATGCTTCACGCGGGTGTCGATGACGAGGAGCGCGAGGCCGGTCGCCGTGAAGCCGAGGTCGACCGACGCGGTCTCGAGCGTTCGGCAGTCCAGGAACGTCGCCGCGTCCAGCCGGCCGAGGGTCGACGAGACCTGATCCATGATCCCGGTCGGCGCTCCGACGGCCTCGTTCTCGGCGGTGCGGCCGATCTTCGCGATCGACAGGCCGTCGAGGCCGAGCTCCCACAGGTCGTTCAGCGCAGAGGCGGTGGCCCCTTCGATTGCGGCGGAGGACGACAGCCCGGCGCCCACCGGCACGTCGGACGCGAGCGCGATGTCGAGCCCGGCGACCTCGGCCGCCGGCCGCCCGGTCGCGGCGAGCGCCGCCCACGCGACGCCGAGCGGGTACGCCGCCCACGCGACGCCGAGCGGGTACGCCGCCCATTCCGGCACCGTGCCCTCCGCCACCGCGTGCCCGGCCGGTCCGTCGAACGTCGCCGCCAGCGCGTCGAGCGACAGCGCGAAGGGCTGGCGATCCAGCGTCGAGATCACGCGCAGGGTGCGATCCGCACGGATGCCGACGGCGGCATACGTCCGGTGCTCGATCGCGAACGGCAGCACGAAGCCCTCGTTGTAGTCGGTGTGCTCGCCGATGAGGTTCGCCCGGCCCGGCGCCGACCAGACACCATCGGGTCGGCCGCGGCCGAACTCGCCGAAGAGCTGCTCGGCCTGCTCACGTGCCCCGGTCATGCGTTCACCGCCTCGCGCAGCCGATCTGCGGACTGCTCCGGCGGCACATCGCCGATCCACGCGCCCATGGCGGCCTCCGATCCGGCGAGGTACTTCAGCTTGTCCGCCGCGCGCCGCGGCGACGTCAGCTGCAGGTGCAGCCGCACGGTGTCGCGCGCGACGTCGACGGGCGCCTGATGCCAGGCGGCGATGTACGGCGTCGGGGTGTCGTAGAGACGGTCGACGCCGCGGAGAAGTCTGAGGTAGACGGACGCGAGCTCATCGCGCTCGGCCTCGGTCAGCGCGGCGAAGTCGGGAGCGTGCCGGCGCGGCGCGAGATGCACCTCGACGGGCCAGCGCGCCGCGAACGGCACGTACGCGATCCAGTGCTCGGCCTCGAGCACCACGCGCGGGCCCTCCTCCTCGAAGGCGATGATCCGCTCGAACAGGTCGGCGCCCTCGCGCTCGATCGCCGCGAGCAGCAGCTTGGTCCGCGGCGTGATGTAGGGATACGCGTAGATCTGGCCGTGCGGATGGTGCAGCGTCACGCCGATCTGCTCGCCCCGGTTCTCGAAGGGGAAGACCTGACGGATGCCCGGCAGGGCCGACAGCGCGGCGGTGCGGTCGGCCCACGCCTCAATGACGGTGCGCGCGCGGGTGACCGACTGCGTGCCGAACGAGCCCTCGCGCTCGGGGCTGAAGCAGACGACCTCGCAGCGGCCGACCGAAGTGCGACTGCGACCGAGGCCGGGGGCGTCGAGGTCCGCCAGGCCCTGCGGCGGGTCGACGGCGACCGGAGCGTCGCCAGTGGCGGCGTCGAGCGCGGGCCCGAACGACGGCGACTTGTTCTCGAAGACCGCGACGTCGTAGAGGTCGGGCACCTCCGAGGGGTTCGTCGGGCTCTGCGGCGCGAGCGGGTCGAGGTCGGCGGGCGGCAGGAACGCCCGGTTCTGCCGTGCGGCGGCGACCGAGATCCAGTCGCCCGTGAGCACGTCGCGGCGCATGGTGGCGGTCTCGGGGCGGCCGCCGAGCTCGCGCTCGTCCAGGCGCCGCGCGGCGGGCAGCGTCGTGCCGGGGTCGTCGTAGTAGATGAGCTCGCGCCCGTCCGCGAGGCGCGACACGCGCTTCACGACTCCGGCGCCCAGCGTCGTGGCCGGTGCCTCCATGGCTTCTCCTTACCGCGCGAAGCCGCGCGTGTTGACGTCAACATGAGGGTAGTGCAAAGTGGGTCGGAGGAGAAGGGAGCGCCATGCCTCAGGTCTCGGCGGCTGACGTCGCCCGGCTCGCCGGCGTCTCCGGACAGACCGTCTCGCGCGTGGCGAACGGCTCCCCCCGAGTGGATCCGACGACGCGGGCGCGCGTCGAGGCGGCCATGGCGCAGCTCGGCTACCGCCCCAACCGCTCGGCTCGCGCGCTGCGCACGGGCCGCACCGGCACGATCGGCGTCGTCGTGCGCACGCTCGCCTCGGTCGGCAACACCCGCATGCTCGAGGCGGTGACGGCCGCGGCGTCCGCTCGCGACCACGCGGTGCTCGTCGTCACGCTCTCCGCCGCCGACGACCGGGTCGCCGCCGATGCCGCCTTCGCCGCCCTGCGCGACCACGGGGTCGACGGCGCCGTGGTCCTCAACGAGGCGACCCCGACCATCCACGACGCCGCCGAGCCCGGCTTCCCGGTGGTCGCCGTCGACGCCGACGCGAGCGAGCGGTTCGCCGCCATCGCGTCGGACCACGCCGGCGGGGCGGCGAGCGCGACCGCGCACCTGCTCGCGCGAGGGCACCGCACGGTCCACCACATCGCCGGGCCGCGCGGGTCGCTCGCCGCACGTGAGCGCGAGCGCGGATGGCGGGAGGCGCTCGAGGCTGCGGGAGCGCCGGTTCCCGAGGTGCTGCGGGGCGACTGGACCGCGCAGACCGCGCGCGAGCTCGCCGACGGGCTCGTCCCGGACCTCGCCGTGACCGCCGTCTTCGCCGCCAACGACCAGATGGCGCTCGGCGCGCTGCACGCCGCGCATGCGGTCGGCCGGCACGACCTCGCCGTCGCCGGCTTCGACGACGTGGTGGACGCGGCGCACTACTGGCCGCCGCTCACCACCGTCGCGCAGGATTTCGAGGAGCTCGGGTCCGCGGCCATCCGACTGCTGCTGGGACTGCTGGACGGCGAGCCGACACCCCCGCACACGGTGGTGCCGACGCGGCTGATCGTGCGGGAGAGCTCCCGGCCGCCGCGCTGAGGCGACCGCTCGCCCGGCACGCCTCGCAGGGCGCGCCCAGCCGTGTTCGTAGGATTGAACGGTTCCGTGCGCCCCCAGCACGACCCGACGAGCAGGAAGCCCATGACGCGACGCGGCACGGCCGAGGCCCCCCGATGCCTGCGGCTTCTCGGTGCGCCCGTCGCGGTCGCGCTGGCCCTGCTGGGTGCGGTGTCGCCCACGGGGGCATGGCCCGCCGCGGCCGCCGCCGTCGACCCGGATCCTCCCGCGCGTTCATTCGGCACGGCCGACACCGACAAGGGCGCCGACGACCGGGTCGGCATGCTGGCGGAGGTCGACGAAGGCGGCGCGGAGGAGCCCGTGCTGTCGCTGCTGCCCGACCAGGACGGCGTCGTGCGCTCGCCCGATCAGCTCGCGGCGACCGCCACGGTCGAGAACCGCGGCGGCGAGGCGCTGCCCGCGGGCACCCTGACGCTCGGCATCGGCCGCGACCCGCTGACCGATCGGGCGGCCCTGGACGCCTGGGTGTCGGAGGGCCGCACCGACATCCCCTTCGTCGCCGCGCAGACCACACGCATGGACGAAGTCGGCCCCGGCGACACCGCGACCGTCGAGCTCTCGCCCGACGACGTCGACGACCTGCGGCCGGGCGTGTATCCGCTGCGAGCGACTCGGGAGGCGGCGGGGTCGTCGCTGCGCGGCCGGAGCGTCATCGTGGTGGCGGGCGACGACAGGGCGCCCGCATCGGTCGTCGTTCCGATCACGGCGCCACCCACCGCGGAGGGCCTGCTTTCGGCGGATCAGATCGCGCAGCTCACCGAACCGGGCGGCGCGCTCGCCCAGACGCTCGACGCCGTCGCCGGCACGTCCGCGGTGCTCGCAGTGGACCCGGCGATCCCGGCGGCGATCCGAGTGCTGGGCACCGCCGCCCCCGCCTCCGCTCTCGACTGGCTCGAGCGCCTGGAGCAGCTGCCGAACGAGCGCTTCGCCCTGCAGTTCGGCGATGCGGATGCGGCCGCACAGGTGCAGGCCGGGTTGCCGGCGCCCCTCGCGCCGACGAGCCTGCGCGCCTTCGAGAGCGGGCAGAACTTCGAGGCGACGGTGCCGACCCCGTCGGCCGCGCCCATCGACGAGGCCACCCCCGAGCCGGCACCGGAGCCCGAGTACCCGTCCCTGGAGGAGCTCCTCGCCATCGGCGAGGAAGCCGCCCGCGTGTACTGGCCCGCCGAGGGCACCGCCGGGCCGGATGTCGTCGAGGCGCTGTCGGCCGACGGCGGGCTCACGCTGCTCCCCTCCACGGCCACGAGCGAGGGGGCGGATGGCACGGGCGTGCCGTCTCGAGCGGAGGGCGCGCTCGTCTACGACGACGGCGTCTCCGACGAGCTCACCGCCGCCGCGTTCGACGACGACGCCCACGAGCAGGCGCTCGTGGCATCCTCCGCCGACCTGTGGTTCGCCGCCCGTGAGACGGGCGACACGCCTCTTCTCGTCGCACTCGACCGCGTCTCGTACGCGACCGCCGAGGAGGACGCTGCCCCGGCCATCCGCACCGAGGACAGCCTGCGCGACGCCATCGAGAGCGTCACGCGCAACCCGTCGATCGCGCCGGCCCGGCTGAGCGACGTGCTCGACGCGACGCCGCACGCGGTCACGGTCGACGACGGCGCGCGAGCCGACGAGCGGATCGACGCGGTGACGGCGTTCACATCGGCCGAGCCGCAGCTCGCGCACATCGCCACCGCGCTCGCCGAGCCCGAGCTCCTCACGGGGCAGGCGAGGGCGGAGGCGCTCCAGCTGCTGGCGGTGGGGTGGCGCGACGACGAGGACGCGTGGCGCGCGGCCCTCGGTGCGCACGCCGAGAAGACCGCGCAGCGCATCGACGGCGTGGGCGTCACGGTGTCGGAGCAGGTGCAGCTGCTGAGCGCGGAGGCCCCGCTGCCCGTCTGGGTGCGCAACGGCCTCGCCTGGCCGATCACGGTCGTGCTGGACGTCTCGCGCGACAGCGTGCGCCTGGACGTGCAGGAGCGCATCGAGGTCGAGGTGCCGCCCGGCAGCAACCCGCGCGTGGAGATCCCCGTCGAGGCGCGCGTGGGCAGCGGCGAGGTGCAGCTCGCGGTCTCGCTCTTCACTCCGACGGGCGAGCAGATCGGGCCCGTGCAGAACATGAACGTCACGGTGCGCGCCGAGTGGGAGCGCATCGGCATCGTCGTGCTGTTCGGCCTCGTCGCGATCCTCCTCGTCGGCGGCGTCATCCGCACGGTGCTGAAGACGCGACGTCGGCGGCGCGAGCGGGCGGATGGCGCGGGTGCGAACGGCATGGATGACGCGAGCGGGTCGGATGGCGCGAGCGCCGGGAAGAAGGACGCATCGGATGAGTAGTCTCGGCCGCTCCAGCGCCATGATCGCGGCCGGAACGCTCGCCTCGCGCGTGCTGGGCCTCGTGCGCTCCATCGTGCTCGTCACCGTCATCGGCGGCGCCGCGACCGCGGCCGGCGACGCGTTCACGAACGCGAACCAGCTGCCCAACAACATCTACATGGTCATCTCCACGGGCATCCTCACCGCGGTGCTCGTGCCGCAGATCGTGAAGTGGAGCGCCCGGGAGGACGGCGGCAACGCCCACATCTCGAAGCTCATCACGCTCGGCGCTGTCCTCCTCGCCGGCGTCGCGCTCCTCGCGATGGCGCTGGCGTGGCCGCTCGTCTGGATTTACTCGAGCCGCTTCTCGCCCGAGCAGCTGACGCTGGCCGTGCTGTTCGCGTACTGGTGCCTGCCGCAGATCTTCTTCTACGGGATGTTCGCGCTGCTCGGCGAGACCCTCAACGCGCGCGGCGTCTTCGCCCCGTACGCGTGGGCGCCGATCGTCAACAACGTCGTCTCGATCGCGGGGTTCCTCGGCCTGCTGTGGGCCTACGGCGGCGACCGGGTCGCCCTGGCCGACTGGCAGCATCCGGACGGCTCGTGGGATCTGCTGCGGATCGGCCTCCTCGGCGGCATCGCCACCCTCGGCATCGTCGCTCAGACGGCCGTGCTCGTCCTGTTCTGGCGGCGCACGGGGCTCAGCATCCGCCCCGACTTCCACTGGCGCGGCATCGGCCTGCGCGCCGTGGGCAAGCTCGCCGGGTGGACCTTCCTCATGATGCTCATCGGGCAGGCGCTGTCCGCCTACCAGCAGACGCTGCTGTCCGGCGCCTCGAGCCAGGGCCCCGCGTCGACGACCTGGTTCAACGCGTGGCTGGTCTTCATGCTCCCGTACTCGGTCATCGTGCTCTCGATCGGCACCCCGTACTTCACCCGCCTCAGCGAGCACGCCGCGGCGGGCCGGGACGATGACGTCCGCGCGGACATCGGCCGGGCCATCCGCACCCTCGGCGTGCTCTGCGTGCTGGCGGCCGCCGCGGTCATCGTCGCTGCAGCCCCCGCTGCGCGCATCTTCAACAACAGCCGCGACGACGCCCTCGCGGCCGCCCCGGTGCTCATCGGCTTCCTCATCGGGCTCGTTCCGCTGGCGGTGCAGTTCGTCGTGCAGCGCACGTTCTACGCGTACGGCGACACTCGCACCCCGTTCTGGTTCACGGTCTTCCAGGCGGTGGTGGCGGCGGCGCTCGCGACGGTGTCGTTCCTCGTGTTCTCGACCGACGAGCGGCTGCCGTTCCTCGGCGCCGCCATCGCCGCGGGGCAGTCGATCTCGAGCCTCGCCCAGGTGATCCTCGCGTCGTGGCTGCTGCGCCGCCGGCTCGGCCCGCTCGGCATGGGCGGCTCGCTGCGCGCGCTGCTGCGGTTCACGGTCGCCGCGCTGCCGGCCGCCGCCGCCGGATACGGCGTGTACCTGCTCACCGGGGGCGCCGACGGCTGGATGCTCGCCGAGAAGCTCCCGGCCGTGCTGGGCTGCGCGGTGATCGGCGCCGTCGTGGCGCTCGTCTACGTGCTGGCGCTCGCGGTGCTCCGTGCGCCCGAGCTGAAGGCGATCACGCAGCTGCTGCGCGGGCGCCTCCGGCGCTGACCCGCGCGCGGGTTCGCCAGCCCGCGGGTCTGGTTCGCCAGTGCGGGGGAGCCGGAGATCGGCGCGGAAGCGTGTCGCCCGCACTGGCGAACCGAGGGTCGTGCGCGCTCAGTTCTCCTGGCGGAGCACGGCCACCCCGCGCGGGGGCAGCACCGTGCCGCCGATGAGCGGTTCGCCGGCCACGCCGTCGAGCGGCAGCTCCTCATCCGTGCGGTTCAGCACGAAGGCGAAGCGCGCATCGGCCGTGCCGCGCACCGTGAGGGCCGCGCGCCCGCGCAGCGCCTCGGGAAGCTCCGACACCACGCCCGCGCCCGACAGCAGCTCCGGCACGATCGACGCGAGGCCATCCGCCGCCAGCCGCGTCGTGACGTACGCCGCCGAGCCCTCGCCGACGCGGCGACGCGTGACCGCGGCACCGCCCGCGAGCTCGTCGTCGGCGTAACGCGCGAGCACCTCGACTGCCGGATCGACGACGTCGACGGGCTCGCTCCACAGCGAGCCCTCGACGCCGGAGTCGAGCGCGATCGTCTCCCCCGGGTACAGCGGACGGAACTCCTCGACTCGCACGCCCAGCAGGTCGCGGAAGGCCCCGGGGTAGCCGCCGAGCCAGGCGCGATCGTCCTCGTTCACGACGCCCGAGAAGTACGTCGTGACGAGGTGGCCGCCGGCCTCGACGTAGCCCGTGAGCGTGGCGGCGAGCGCCTCCGGAACCGCGTAGAGAACCGGGGCCACGACCATCCGATAGCCGGACAGGTCGACATCGGCCGGCACGACGTCCGCGCGGACACCCGCGTCGCGCAGCGCCGTCCACCAGTCGAGCGCCTCCTGCCGATAGCGCAGCAGCTCGGTCGGGTGCGAGTCGAGCTCGCTCCCCCACCACGAGTCCCAGTCGAAGAGGATGGCCACGGGTGCGGCCACCGCGTCGGAGCCCGCGACCGCATCGAGGTCGCGCAGCAGACCGCCGAGCTCGACCACCGACCGGAAGATGCGGCTGTCGGCACCCGCGTGCGGCACCATCGCGGAGTGGTACTTCTCGGCGCCGGCCGCCGACTGCCGCCACTGGAAGAAGCAGACCGCGTCGGCGCCGTGCGCGACGTGCGTGAGCGAGTCGCGCACGAGCTCGCCGTCGCGCTTGGGACGGTTGACGCTCTGCCAGTTCACCGCGCTCGTGGAGTGCTCCATGAGGAACCACGGCCGCCGATGCGAGATGCCCGACACCAGCGCGGCCGAGAAGGCCAGCTCGTCGTACGACTGCGGACCGGGGTGCCGGTAGTGGTCGTTGGAGACGAAGTCGAGCTCGTGCGCCCAGTCCGCGTAGTCCGCGTGCTGGGTCTCGCCCATCACCATGAAGTTCGTGGTCACCGGGATGTCGGGGGTGATCCGGCGCAGGATCTCGCGCTCGGCGACGTAGTGATCCTTGAGCGCATCGGAGGAGAAGCGCTTGAAGTCGAGCTGCTGCGTGGGGTTCGGGTGGGAGTCGACCTCGCGCGGCGGGAGGATCTCGTCGAAGGCGCCGTACTGCTGCGACCAGAACGCCGTTCCCCATGCGTGATTCAGGCGCTCGATCGAGCCGTAGCGCCGTTCGAGCCACCCGCGGAACGCGCGCGCGGCGTCGTCGGAGTAGTCCCACGCGTTGTGGCACCCGAGCTCGTTGTTGACGTGCCAGGCCACGAGGGCGGGATGGTCGCGGTACCGCTCGGCGATCGTCTCGACGAGGGTGAGCGCGTAGTCGCGGAAGATCGGCGAGGTGGGTCGCCAGTGCTGGCGGGCGCCCGGGGAGAGGATGCGCCCGTCGTGCGTCACGGGCAGCACCTCGGGGTGCTTGCGGGTGAGCCACGGGGGCGGCGACGCGGTCGCGGTGGCGAGGTCGACGCCGATGCCGTTGGCGTGGAGGAGGTCGATGACGTCGTCGAGCCACTCGAAGTCCCAGCGGTCCTCCGCGGGCTGGAGCTTCGCCCACGAGAAGATGCCCACCGAGACGACGTCGACGCCGGCCTCCCGCATGAGACGCACGTCCTCGTCCCACACCTCGCGCGGCCACTGCTCGGGGTTGTAATCCGCGCCGTACGAGATGCGCGGGGTGGTGCCGTCGGGGGTGCGCAGCCAGCGGTGCGTCTGCATGGGGTGTCCTTCTCTGCGGATGGTCGTGGGCAGGAAGCGGGGCGCGTCGCGTCACGACGCGCCCCGCCGCCATGGGATCAGTCGGTCGTGAAGCCCTGGTCGGCGCCGTACTTCTTCAGCGTCTCCTCCCAGTCGGCGAGGCCGTCGGCGACGGTGGTGTCGCCGAGGAACGCCTGGCCGACGGAGTCGCCGAAGACGGTGTTCGCGTAGACCTGGAAGGGCAGGTACTGCCAGCCCTCGACGACCGCGGCCGACGAGTCCGCGAACACCTGGTTGGCCTGCTGGCCGCCGAAGTAGTCGAACTCGGCGTTCAGGAACTCGTCGGACTCCAGCTCGGCGACGGTCGCGGGGAAGGCGCCGCCGTCGATGCGGGTCTGCACGCCGTCGCCGGCGTTGGCGTACTCGATGAAGGCGTACGCGAGCTCCTTGTTCTCCGCCTCAGCCGGGATCGCGAGCGAGCTGCCGCCGTTCTCGGACGACGTGACCTCGCCCTCCTCCCACTGCGGCATCGGGGCGACGCGCCAGGCGCCCGCACCGTCGGGTGCGCTGCCCTCGAGATTCGCGGGCATCCACGCGCCGATGGGGAGCGTCGCGATGGTGCCGTCGGCGAGGCCGGCGAACCACTCGTCGCTCCATCCCGCGATCGGCGAGATGAGCTCCTCGTCCAGCATGGTCTGCCACAGGTCCGAGTAGCGCTTCGCGCCCTCGTCGCCGGTGAGGTCGAGGGACACGTTCGTGCCGTCGACCGTCCAGGGAGTGCCGCCCGCCTGCCACATGATCGAGCTCGCGAGGCCCGCGTCGCCGGAGTCGTTCGTGATGTACATGTCGGGGTTCGCCTCGTGCAGCGTGCGGGCGGCCTCGAGGTACTCGTCCCACGTCGTCGGCACCTCGATGCCGTACTCGTCGAACACGTCCTTGTTGTAGAACAGCGCCATGGGGCCGGAGTCCATCGGCAGGCCCACGATCGCGTCGCCCGACTGCACCGACGACCAGGGTCCGGGCGCGTAGGTGCCGTCGAGGTCCGACGCCCCGTAGTCGCTGAGGTCCTGCAGCGAGTCCTGCAGGGCGAACTGCGGCAGCGCGTAGTACTCGACCTGGGCGACGTCGGGGAGGCCGTTGCCGGCGGTGATCGCGTTCTGCAGCGCGGTGTACGAGTCGATGCCCGTGCCCACGTTGACGAGATCGACGGTGACCCCGGGATTGTCCGCCTCGAAGTCCTCGACGACCTGGTCGAGGGTGGGCTCCCATGCCCAGACGGTGATGGTGCCGCCCTCCTCGACGACGGCCTCGGTGTCGACCTCCGCGTCTGCTCCCGAGCAGCCCGCGAGGGCGAGGGCGGCGACGCCGGTGAATGCGGTGCCGATCAGGACGCGGCGGCCCGTACGGCGGATGGTGCTGGTCATCTGGATCTCACTCCGTTGTGTGTAGGGGGTTGGCGGAAGGGACGAGGGTCATTCCTTGACGGAGCCGGCAGCCAGACCCGACTGCCAGAACCGCTGGAGGAACAGGAACGCGATGATGAGCGGCACGATCGTGAGGAGCGAGCCGGTGAGGACGAGGTCGAAGATCGCCGTGCCGCCGGCCGTGGCCGCCTGCGCGTTCCACTGGTTGAGGCCGATGATGAGCGGGTACCAGTCGGGGTCGCGCAGCATGATCAGCGGCAGGAAGTAGTTGTTCCAGGTCGCGACCATCGTGAACAGCAGCACCGTGACCATCCCCGGCGCCAGCAGGCGGATGGCGACCTGCCAGAAGATGCGGAACTCGCTCGCGCCGTCGATCCGCGCCGCCTCCATGAGCTCGGTGGGCACGGCCTCCGCGGCGAACGTCCACATGAGGTACAGGCCGAACGGCGAGATGAGCGACGGGATGATCACCGACCAGGGCGTGTTCGTCAGGCCCATCGAGCTGAACATGAGGAACGTCGGCACGGCCAGCGCGGTGCCGGGCACCGCGACCGCGCCGATGATGACCGCCAACACGGCCTTCCGCCCCGGGAATTCGTACTTCGCGAGCGCGTAGCCGCCGAGGACGGCCAGCAGCGTCGCGCCGCCCGCGCCGACGACGACGTAGAGGAGCGTGTTCGCGAACCAGCGGAGGAAGATGCCGTCGTCGTACGTGAGCGCCCGCGCGATGTTGTCGAAGAGGGCGAAGTCGCGCCCGAACCACAGCCCGAACGTCGAGAAGAGGTCGGACTGCGTCTTCGTGGCGTTGATGACGAGCCAGATCAGCGGGATCAGGGAGTAGACGAGGATGATGCCGGTCAGCACCGTGAGGAGCACGCTGCGGCGCGGGCGGTCGATGGTTCCGGCCGACGAGCGGCGAGCTCCCTGACGGGCGGCACCGGGGCGAACCGTGACGAGGCGGGTGGTGGTGCTCATGTCAGTCGGCCTTCCGCATTCCGCGCAGCTGCACCACATAGGCGATGACCATCGTGATGAGGCCCATGATGATCGCGACCGTCGCGGAGTAGTTGAGCTGCTGCCCCGCGAAGGCGAGGTTGTAGGCGTAGAGGTTGGGCGTGAACGAGGTCGTGATGGCGTTCGGCGCCAGCGACGACATGATGCTCGGCTCGTTGAAGAGCTGGAAGCTGCCGATGATCGAGAAGATCGTGGCGACCACGAGCGACCCGCGGATGGCCGGGATCTTGATCGCGCGGATGATCCGGAACTGGCTGGCTCCGTCGATCGCCGCGGCCTCGTAGAGCGATGTCGGGACGACGCGCAACGCGGAGTAGAAGATGAGCATGTTGTAGCCGACGAACTCCCACGTCACGACATTGCCGATCGACGCGAGGATGAGGTCGGGCGAGAGCAGGTCGGGCAGCTGGACGCCGAGGAAGTCCTCGAGGTTGCGGACGAGGCCGAAGCGGTTGCCGTACATGAAGCCCCACATGAAGGAGGCGACGACGGCCGGCACGGCGTAGGGCAGGAAGATCGCGATGCGGAAGAAGTTCCGCCCGTAGAGGCGGCCGCTGTCGATGGCGAGGGCTGCGATCAGCGAGATCGCCAGCATCACCGGCACCTGGATGGCGAGGAACAGGACGACGCGGCCCAGCCCCTGCCAGAACGCGCCGTCGCCGAAGGCGCGCAGGTAGTTGTCGAGGCCGACGAACGCCGTGCCGCCGACGAGCTGGGAGCGGAAGAGGCTGAGGTAGATCGAGTACACGATCGGCGCGAGGAACACGAGCGCGAACACGATCATGAACGGCGCGAGGAAGCCCCATCCGGTCCAGCGGCCGCGCGCATGACGCGCCGCTCGCATCTGGGTCCGTCCCGGTGGCTTGACCGGAACGACAGGCGACCCTGTTGTCATCCTGAGATCCTCCGCTGCATCGACAGGAGTGGTGCGAACCACTATGTTTGCGTAAACATAGCATTCCCCCCGGATGGCCGTGCAAGTCGTCCGGGTCACGATACGGTTTCAGGACGATGGCAGAAGACCCAGTTCCCCCGCGGACGCGGCGGCGGCGTTCGACGGAGAACCGACCGGTCTCGATGGCCGACGTCGCCACGCGCGCGGGCGTCTCGGCCCAGACCGTCTCGCGGGTGGCGAACGGATTCGGCGGGGTGCTCGACGAGACGCGCGCCGCCGTGATCGCGGCCATGGAGGAGCTCGGGTACCGGCCGAACAGCGCCGCCCGCGCGTTGAAGCTCGGGTCGTTCCGCACCATCGGCGTCATCTCGAGCACGCTGTCGACCATCGGCGACGTGCGCACCATCGAGGCGATCGCGCACTCGGCGGCGCTGGAGGGGTATACGACCACGCTCATCCCGCTGCGCGCGCAGGGCGAGGGCGGCGTGAAGCGGGTGTACTCCCGTCTGCAGGAGCTCGCCGTCGACGCGCTGATCCTCAACATCGAGAAGCAGCTGCTCGACCGCGCTGAGGTCCTCGTGCCGCCCGGGGTGCCGATCGTGCTGATGGACACCAGCCCGGACGGCATGCACATCGTCGTCGACACCGACCAGTTCGACGGTGCGCGTCAGGCCACCGAGCATCTCCTGAGCCTCGGCCACCACACGGTGCGGCATCTCGCCGGTCCTGAGGACTCCCACCCCGCGCAGCGCCGCCTCGAAGGGTGGCAGCGCACGCTCGAGGACGCGGGCCGGCCGGTGCCGGAGCCGGTGCGCGGCGACTGGACCGCGCAGTCGGGATACGAGCGGGGGCGCATCCTCGCCGAGGACCGGTCCTGCACGGCGGTGTTCTGCGCGAACGACCAGATGGCACTCGGCCTGTACCGCGCGCTCCGCGAGGCGGGGCGACGCGTGCCGCACGACGTCAGCGTGGTGGGCTTCGACGACACCGCCGACGCGATCGCGTACGACCCTCCCCTGACATCGGTGCGTCAGGACTTCGCCGACGCCGGACGACGGGCCGTCAGCGCGGCGCTGGCTCAGCTCCGCGCGGGCGAGGAGAGCACTCCCCGCATCGACGTGGTGCCCACCGACCTCGTCGTGCGCGCGAGCACCGCAGCGCCCTCCGGTCTCCCGGCCATGGCCATCCGCCCAGCCCGCGAGGAATAGGCCGGACGTACCATGGGTTGACCCATGCAGACACCTCAGGAGGCGTGCGTGCGACAGCTCATCATCATCGGTTCCGGCCCCGCTGGATTCACCGCGGCGATCTATGCGGCGCGGGCGAACCTGCAGCCGCTCGTGATCGCCAGCTCCGTGGAGGTCGGCGGTGAGCTCATGAACACCACCGAGGTCGAGAACTTCCCCGGCTTCCCCGAGGGCGTCATGGGCCCCGACCTCATGCAGAAGATGCAGGAGCAGGCCGAGAAGTTCGGCGCGGAGATCCGCTACGACGACGTCACCGAGCTCGATCTCTCGGGCGCCGTGAAGAAGGTCACGCTCGGCAGCGGCGGCGTGGAGGAGGCCGAGGCGGTCGTCTTCGCCACCGGCTCCGCGTATCGCAAGCTCAACGTGCTCGGCGAGGACCGTCTCTCCGGTCACGGCGTCTCGTGGTGCGCGACCTGCGACGGCTTCTTCTTCCGCGAGAAGGAGATCGCGGTCGTCGGCGGCGGCGACTCCGCGATGGAGGAGGCGACCTTCCTCACGAAGTTCGCCTCGAAGGTGTACGTCATCCACCGTCGCGACAGCCTGAAGGCGTCGAAGATCATGCAGGACCGCGCGCGCGCGAACGACAAGATCGAGTTCGTCTGGAATGCGGAGATCGCCGAGGTCCTCGGCGAGTCCGAGGTCGAGGGCGTCACGCTGCGCGACACGGTGACCGGTCAGACGCGCGATCTCGCGCTGCAGGGGCTCTTCATCGCCATCGGCAACGACCCCCGCACGCACCTCGTGCACGGTCAGCTCGACCTGGCTCCCGAGGGCACCATCGCGGTCGACGGGCGCTCCTCGCGCACCTCGATCCGCGGCGTGTTCGCCGCTGGCGACGTCATCGACCCCTCCTACCGCCAGGCCGTCACGGCTGCGGCCTCCGGGACGGTCGCGGCGCTCGACGCCGAGCACTACCTCGCGTCGCTCGCCGACGCCGGGCAGCCGGAGCCCGCCGAAGACCAGCTCGTCGAAGCCTGACCCGGGAACAGCGGAGCGCCATCCGCTGTTCTCCCCGATAGCACTGCTGAAAGAAGGAGATCTCATGAGCAACGTCAAGGCCACCACCTCGGCCACTTTCGAGCAGGATGTGCTCCAGGCCGACGGCCCGGTGCTCGTCGACTTCTGGGCCGCCTGGTGCGGTCCGTGCCGCATGGTCGCGCCCGTCCTCGACGAGATCCAGTCGGAGAACCCCGACAAGATCACGATCGTCAAGCTGAACGTGGATGAGAACCCCGACCTGGCCATGAAGTACCAGATCACGTCGATCCCGGCGATGAAGGTCTTCCAGAACGGCGAGGTCGCCTCGACCATCATCGGCGCCAAGCCGAAGTTCGCCCTCGAGCAGGACCTCGCGCCCTACCTCGCGTAAGACGCCCTGCACTTCCCGTGAAGCCTCGGACTCCGGTCCGGGGCTTCTCGGCGTCTCAGGCCCGATCTGAGGCAGTCAGCCTCGGTCGACGACGCGCACGACCGCGTCCCAGCGCCGGTGCGTGTTCTCCTGCCCGACGAGGCGCCAGACGGCCTTCGTGAGCTCGGGATACTCCGCGGCGATCAACCGCAGCACGCGCTGATTGCGGGCGTGCGTCGGACGCAGGCCGCCATCGGCCTCGATGTGCTCGGCGCGGAGCGTGAAGACGACGAGCTCATCGACGGTGGGCAGGTCCTCCATGAAGTCCCAGGGATCCTCGCCCTCGCGCAGCCGCTCGTGGATGAGGGCCGCAAGCTCGTCCTTCGCCTCCGCGCGCAGGACCTCGACGCTGGCGCGTCGACGGGGAAGCGAACGGTCGGGGAGATCCACCTGTCCAGGGTACGCGTGTGCGCCCGGCCCAGGGCCGGGCGCACACGTCGAGCAGCGGCTCTCAGTGGTTCTGCAGTCGGTCGATGAGCTCGCCCTTGCGCAGCTTCGAGTAGCCGGTCATGCCCAGCTCCTTGGCCCGCTTGCGCAGTTCCGGAACGGTGCGGTCCTCATAGCTCTCCGCGTGGCCACCGCGCTCTCCGACGGCGCTCCGGCCATCCCGCGCGGCCGCGTTGGCGATGCGAGCGGCCTTCTCTGCCGATGCGCCGTCGTCGCGGAGCTTCTCGTAGAGCTCCTCGTCCTTGATCCTCGGATTCGGCATGTCGTCTCCGCTCTCAGAAGGGGCGGCCTCCGGTCACGGGGATGACCGCGCCGGTGACATAGGTCGACTCGTCGCTCGCGAGGTAGACGTACGCGCCCGCGAGCTCCGCCGGCTGCCCCGCCCGGCCGAGGGGCGTGTCGGAGCCGAAGGTCTGCACCTTCTCCGAGGGGAACCCGGTGGCGGGGATGAGCGGCGTCCAGATGGGTCCGGGAGCGACGGCGTTGACGCGGATGCCCTTCTCCGCGAGCTCCTGCGCGAGGGCCTGCGTGTACGCGACGAGCGCCGCCTTGCTCATGGCGTAGTCGAGCAGGCCGGGCGAAGGCTCGGACGCCTGAATGGACGTCGTCACGATGATCGAGCCGCCGGCGGGCATCTGCGGCACGGTCTCACGCGCGAGGACGATCGCCGAGATGAGGTTCGTCCGGAAGACCTTCTCCACCTCCGCGACCTGCATCGAGTCGATTCCCTCGCGCTGGCGCTGGTACGCCGCGTTCGGAATGAGGATGTCGATGCCACCGAGCGCCTCGCGTGCTGCCCGCACGAGCTCCACCGTCTCCTGCTCGGACGTCAGGTCGACGGGGAACGTCGCGCAGACGCGCCCCTCGGCTTCGACGAGGCGCCGGGTCTCCTCAGCGTCCGCGTTCTCCTCGGGCAGGTAGGCGATGGCCACGTCGGCGCCCTCACGGGCGTAGGCGATCGCCACCGCGCGCCCGATGCCGGAGTCTCCACCGGTGATGAGCGCCTTGCGACCCGTGAGCCTCCCCCGACCCACCCAGCTGTCCTCGCCGTGATCTGGCTCGGGCGTCATGTCCTCGGTCAGGCCCGGCTGGTCCGGCTGCTCCTGCTCAGGGAACGGTCCCCCCGACTTGGCGTCGCGCGGATCCGCGCCACCCTGCGCTGCGGTGCTTCCTGCATTCTCGGTCGTGCTCATGCGGCTTCGTCCCCCCGGCTCGGATTCGACAGGTCGTGCACTGCCGACGCTACGAAGCGCGGGAGACGGCCGCACCCCCTTGACGGGGCCGCGACCGATGACCTAGTTCCGCGGAGAACGGCTGCGATCAGTCCTGGTAGGCGGTCTCGCCGAGCTCCTCGAGCATCCGATTCAGGTCCTGGATGGACGCGAAATCGATTGTGACCTGGCCTTTTCGCGCCGTCAGCTTGATCTTCACCTTCGTGCTCAGCCGGTCCCCGAGCCGATTGGCCACGTCGTCGAGGTACGCGCGGCGCGCGCCTCCCTGCGGACGCGTCGTGCGCGTCGGCGAAAGCGAGCCGACAGCCGTGATCTGCTTGGCGGCGGCTTCGGCAGCGCGCACAGACAGATCCTCGTTCACGATCTTGTCCGCGAGCTGCTGCATCTGCTCCTCGGTCTCGAGAGAGAGGATGGCCCGTGCGTGCCCTGCGGACAGGACGCCGACGGCGACGCGCTGCTGCACCGGGACGGGAAGGCGCAGCAGGCGGATGGTGTTGCTGATCTGCGGCCGAGAGCGGCCGATGCGCTGCGCCAGCTGCTCCTGCGTGATGCCGAAGTCCTCGAGCAGCTGCTGGTAGGCGGATGCCTCTTCCAGGGGGTTCAGCTGCGAACGGTGGAGGTTCTCGAGGAGAGCGTCCCGCAGAAGGTCTTCGTCTGCGGTGTCGCGGATGATCGCGGGAATCTCCGTCAGACCGGCGTCGCGCGACGCACGGGTTCGCCGCTCGCCCATGATGAGCTCGTACGTGCCGTCGCCCTTGTCGCGCACGACGACGGGCTGCAGCACACCGAACTGCTTGACACTGTGGACGAGTTCGGCGAGATCGTCGGGATCGAAGTTCGTGCGCGGCTGACGGGGGTTCGGCACGATGGAGGCGGGATCGATGTGCACGAGCCGGGCTCCGGGCACCGCGATGAGATCATCCGCGGCGGGGGCGGTCGGCGCCTGGCGCGCCTCACTCCCCTGCTTCTTCGTGCGGGAGGACGGCGTCTTGGTGTCGACCGGCGCGGAGGACGAGAAGAAGACGTCGACAGGACGCTCGTCGCTCAGCTCCGACGTGGGGATCAGCGCGCCGATTCCACGCCCTAGACCAGTTCGTTTCGCCATCAGGCTCTTCCTTCCTCGGCACCGGCGACGCCACGTCGCACGATCTCCAGCGCTGCTTCGCGGTACGCGATCGCGCCCGCGGAATTGCCGTCATATGAGATGACCGTCTTGCCAAAGCTCGGCGCTTCGGACACACGCACGGACCGTGGGATGACGGTCTCCAGCACCTCGCCCGAGAAGTGCCCGCGCACCTCGTCGGCGACCTGCTGCGAGAGGCGCGTTCGCGCGTCGAACATCGTGAGCAGGATGGTCGTCAGCCGCAGACGGGGATTCAGATGCTTCTGGATGAGCTGGACGTTGCCCAGCAGCTGACTCAAGCCCTCGAGGGCGTAGTACTCGCACTGAATGGGGAGGAAGACCTCCGTCGCAGCGGTGAAGGCATTGATCGTGAGCAGCCCGAGAGACGGCGGGCAGTCGATGAGCACGAAATCGAGAGGCTCGTCGCGATGCTTGAGGTACTCCGCGAGGGCGGTCTTCAGACGCTGCTCGCGGGCCACCTGCGTGACAAGCTCGATCTCCGCGCCGGCGAGGTGAATGGTGCTCGGCGCACACAGAAGGCGCTCGTTCTCCGGGCTCGGCTGGATGACATCCGCAAGCGCGACGTCTTCGATGAGCACGTCGTACACGCTCGGAGTCTCCGCCGAGTGCGGGATGCCGAGCGCCGTGGATGCGTTGCCCTGAGGATCCAGATCGATCACCAGCACCTGCCCGCCGAGCGAGGCAAGGGCCGCTGCGATGTTGACGGTGGTCGTGGTCTTTCCCACCCCGCCCTTCTGGTTCGAGATCGTCATGACTCTCGTCGCACCAGAGAACGACACCTGCGTCTTCTCGAGGGCCCGACGGCGTGCCGACAGATTCGCCAGTTCTCGCGCGATCGGGCTGTCATCGGGCTGTGACACGTTCCCGGACTGTTTCACGTGAAACACTCATCCCTTCGCTGCGGTCAGGCCTCTCCTACTCTAACCGGCACACCGGCCAGCTCCCCGCATTGCGCGGCACCCTCGTCGGGACCCACAACGCGGTGCGATGCATTGGGAGCATCGCCTTTCCGCGGAACCCACGCGGTGGAGAGGGCCGTTTCACGTGAAACATCAAGCGTCCTGCGGCATCCATGCAGCCACCGGAGCGGGCGGTACAGGGATCCCGGCTGCGGGCGCGAAGCCGCGGGTGCGGGCGCGACAGGGCAGCCATCTCGCCTCGCTCCTCCTGCCACTAGACGCAAGGGGGCGCTTCGGAACCAGTCCTGGGTGTGACCTGGCGATATATTGCTGTGGTCGGGAGATCGGAGATCGAGAGTTGGACGAGGGCCGAACCGTGGAGCACGGTGGCACCCACGGCGCCATCGTCAACCTTGGTGCGGCCGATGTTTCACGTGAAACGTGGGCGCTGACCCCACAGAGGCGGATGCCCCGCCAGTTTCGCACTGGCATGATGCTCGAACGAGGCCTGCAGGCGTTCCTTCTCGTCGCCCGGCCGAGCGTTCACCACCCCACGCTAATCACACTTGATGACCTAGAAAGCGCGGCTGCCCGTCGAGGTACTGGGTACACAGCCGACGAGGCGCTCGTCCGCGACTTCGTATGCAGCGCTGTGGCACCCCGGTACGAGCGTTTCACGTGAAACGGTGGCGTGCGGCGCCGGCCGTGAGTACTACGCTGCCGCCCACGACGATCGCTTCGTCGAGGCCGCGCACTGAACGCGTGCGATGTGCGCTGGACCGCGTCACCCGACCGTACCGGTCCCTCAGTCGCGTTGAGGAGACGGTATGCCCGTCCGCCCTGCCCCCGCAGATGTTCGCGTCGGCCGCTCCCGCCGCGCCTGCGCGCTGGCTGTGTCGACGGTGGCCCGCAAGCGCACGGTGGGAACGCGCAAACAGTGCCGTCGGACGCGCCTGCCGCCAACCACTATTCTCGCCCGCGGCGGGACGCGATCCCGCGGGGTCGTCCGCGTGCGATGACGCACAGGCGCGGTGCCGGTGACCATCTGTGCTCACCTGGTCACGAAAACACCAGGCGAACCTTGGCGGTCCGGGGGCGCCCTGCCCATACGATCCCGGACCAGCCGCGGTTGCGTAACGGCGCCGCGGTCGTGTTTCACGTGAAACGCTCCCTCACGGGTCTGCGAACGAACGTTTCGTTTCACATGAAACATCACGTGCATCGCTGCGTCTCGGCGACCAAGAACACACGTGCACACTGCGTGACTAACCTCATCGCTTGGAGGCGACTCCGAGGATGATCTGCGGGGCCCGAATGGCCGAGGAAGAAACGACCGCGCCCATGTCGATCAGAAGTCCCTCGCCACCGCAAACGCCCCGTTTCACGCGAAACGGAGATGTCGAGCGTCCACCCGAACATTGCCCCACTCCACGGAGGAAACCAAACTCTGCATGTGCGGAGCGCCACGTCATTCCTCACGAGGGCATGACAATGGCGCTAGAACGACGCCCTCGGTTCCGTCGTCATCAACCCCATTGTCCGACCCCGCCGGTGTCCCGCATGTCGGCCAGTTGCGCGCGGCGGTCGCCGTTGGTCTCGGGTCACAGGTGGCGGAGGGGTGAACACTGCGACCAGACGGTTGATCCACTTCGCACCGGAACGGAGCCGCAGACGACCCGCAGAACACGAACTGAGCTCCCGCCACCGCGTACCCACCGCGTCACTAGGATAGCCACACAAGACACACCTGATGGGAAGTACGGGACACCACGGCATGTGGCCACCCGCGATGGCCCGCAAATCTCCTGCGCACATGGCAGCGATATATTGGTAGCTCAGCGTGAAGGGAGCAACCATAGAGCGCAAGCCCGGCGACGAATGCTCGCCGTGGCACACCACGGTCTTACCCACGACGTAGGCCGGACACCGCTGCACGGTTGCTCATACGGCGGGCTGCTCACGCTGACCGCGGACGGGGGAGGCGAACCAACGGACCGCCGGCGACGCAGCCGGCTACCACACAGAGCAGGGACGCCTCAGCGGACGATGGCGCGAACCACTCGGGTGGGCTCCGCAACCACGCCCTCGCCGATGACCTCGACGCGGACATCCGAGAGCTTGTACTTGCGGATGGCCTTGGCCGCGGCATCGACCTCGGTCGGCGCGTTATGACCCTTGAGCAGGATGAGCTCTCCGCCGTCGCGCACGAGGGGAGCGGTCCACGGAATGAGGGTTCGCAGCGCTGATACCGCACGCGCCGTCACCGCATCGAGCATTCCCTCGTAGCGTCCGGACTCCTCAGCGCGCGTCCGCTCGACGACCACGTTCTCGAGACCGAGCGCGTCCACCTGCTCGTTGAGCCAGATCGTCCGACGCTCCATGGGCTCGATGAGCACCCACTGCACATCCGGCCGAGCGATCGCGAGCACGATCCCCGGAAGGCCGGCGCCCGACCCCACGTCTCCGACGCGGCCACCGGCGGGGAACAGGGGAGCGGCGACGGCCGAATTGAGGATGTGCCGCGACCACAGCCGCGGGACCTCCTGCGGGCCGATCAGGCCGCGCTCCTCGCCATGCTCCGCCAGGGCCCGGGCGAACGCCCGCGCGCGTTCGATGCCCTCACCGAAGAGCGCTGCAGCCTCTGCCGGCTCCGGCTCGAGGGCGTCGAGTGCCGACATCAGGCGCGACGGATGACGGTGTGGCGGTCCGGGCCTTCGCCGTACGACTCCGACACCAGACCGCGGTCGGCGGCGATGTCGTGGATGAGCTTGCGCTCGTACGACGACATGGACGGCAGGGACGCCTGCGACGCGCCTTCCTCGAGCTTGGCCATCGCGGCGTCGACGAGCGTCTCCAGCTGACGACGACGGACGTCACGCGAGCCTCCGACATCCAGGATCAGGCGGGAGAACGAGCCCGTCTCGTTCTGCACGGCGAGGCGTGTGAGCTCCTGAAGCGCTTGAACCGTGTCGGGGTGCGAGATCACGCGCAGTGACGCATCATCCGACTCCACGGAGACGTAGGCGCGCCCCTGCCGCACGTCCAGCGTCAGATCGCCGTCGATGTCGGCGATGTCCAGCAGCCCCTCCAGGAAGTCGGCCGCGACGTCGCCCTCGCGCTCGAGCTCCGCGTCGGAGGGGGCGTCGGTCTCAGGTGCGGTGGGGGAGTTCATGGCGTCCATTCTCAGATGATGCGGGCGGGCGTGCGACGTCAGCTCGCGCTGCCGTCGTCGCCGACGGGCCGCTGCTGCTTCTTGGCGCGCTTCGCGCTCATCGGCTGCTGACGCTTCGGCTGCTTCGCGCGAGCCTCCTCAGCGCGGCGCAGCAGCTCCTGCTGCTCTGCCTCGTACTCGGCGATCGTGACGACCTTGCCCTGGCTGTTGAGCGCCTTGCCCTTGCGTGCGAGGCGCTCCTCCCGCGCCTTCGCCGCCTCGGAGCCCGGGGTCGGCAGCTCGCGGATGACGAGGAACTGCTGGCACATCGTCCAGAGGTTGTTGAAGAACCAGTACGAGACGACGCCGAGCGGGAAGAAGACACCCGAGAAGATCATCGCGAACGGGATGATGTAGAGCATGATGCGCTGCATCTGGTACGCCTGACCGCTCTTGGCCTCGGCAGACATGTTCTTCGACACGATCTGCAGCTGCGTGAAGAACTGCGTGCCGATCATGAGCGCGACCATGATGACCAGGATGACCGTCGTTCCCACCCAGCCGTCGGGGCGAGTCACGAAGGCGTCGCGGAGGGTCTCTGAC
This sequence comes from Microbacterium oryzae, assembly GCF_009735645.1. NCBI lineage: Bacteria > Bacillati > Actinomycetota > Actinomycetes > Micrococcales > Microbacteriaceae > Microbacterium > Microbacterium oryzae. Next base: position 2,254,446 of record NZ_CP032550.1, read on the forward strand.
AGTGGCGCGATGTCGAACAGCTTCGCGTTGTTGAACTGTTGCGTGAGGTCCGCGGAGAGCAGGCCCACGCCGCCGATGCCCTCGTTCGCGTGCGCCTTGACGTCGAGCAGCGTGTAGTACAGCGACAGGAAGACCGGCATCTGCACGAGCAGCGGCAGGCAGCTGGAGACCGGCGAGGTGCCGTGCTTCTTGTACAGCGCCATCGTCTCGCGGCTCATCGCCTCACGGGAGAGCTGGTCCCGCTTGCCCCGGTACTTCTCCTGGACCTTCTTCATCTCAGGAGCGATTTCCATCATCTTGCGCTGGCTCTTGATCTGCTTCACGAAGAGCGGGATCAGGACGGCGCGGACGACGACGACCACGCCGGCGATGGAGAGGACCCAGGTGAGTCCGCCATCGACCTGCATGCCGAGGAACGTCAGGAGCGAGTGCCAGCCGACGAGGATCATTTCGATGACCCAGCGGATGGGCCAGAGGATGATTCCGAGGAAGTCCACGGAGGTCAGTCCTTTCGTAGCGGCACGACGAAGCCGTGACGGGTGAGGTCGTAGCGGAAGTGCGGGTGCGGCGTGACGTCGTCTTCGCCGCCCGCGGCCCAGGGATGGCACCGCGCCAGGCGTGCCGCCGTCAGGCCCGATCCTCTCACGAGCCCGTGCTGCTGCACGGCCGTGACCGCGTACGCGGAGCAGGAGGGGTAGTACTTGCAGACATCCCCATAGAGGTGCGAGATCGTCGCGCGGTATCCGTGCAGGAGCACGAGCCCTGCATTGCGCGGAGCCAGCGGGACCGAGCGCACGACGTCGGATACGCGAAACCGCGCCGACCCTGTGGCCGACGCGGGAAGCACGCTCATGGCGCCGCCTTGCGCGCGAGACAGCGCGTCACCTCGGAGCGCAGCTCCTGGAACGTCGCCTGAGCTGCGGAGGGCAGCGCGCGGATGACGACATCAGCCCCCGGGCGCACGCCCGGCAGCGCCTCGGCGCACACCGCCTTGAGGCGGCGTCGCACCGTGTTGCGCGTGACGGCGTTGCCGACGGCTTTGCTGACGATGAATCCGAACCGCGGTGCGCGCTCCTCATGGGAGTGCACGACGTGCGTCACGGTCGACGCACCGGCGCATCGAGAGCCTCGGCGCACGACCATCCGATAGTCGGCGCCGAGGACCAGGCGATGCGGCCTCGCGAGCACGGACTCGTCGGCGGGATTACGCCGAGAGCTCGACGCGCCCCTTGCCGCGACGAGCGGCGAGGATGGCGCGGCCGGCGCGGGTGCGCATGCGTGCGCGGAAGCCGTGCTTCTTGGCGCGGCGACGGTTGTTGGGCTGGAACGTGCGCTTGCTCATGGAATCACTCCGAAGGGACGGTCACCGGAATCGTGTGACCGGAGACGAGAGTTGTGGGAGCCCCGAAGGGCATAAGTCAACCGATTCAGCGTACGCCGAACGACGACCATCCGGCAAATGAGCCAGACAACCTGACAGTATCTCCACAGCGACACCCCTCGACGATGCAGGACACGCAGGGGAGCGCGAAGAGGGAGTTTGCCGTTCAGGATCCATCCACTAGCGTGTCACCGAGTTATCCACAGGCTAGGAGAGGCATGAGCGCGCACGACATCCCAGACGTCCCCGTCTGGCGAACGGTGCTGGCGGAGCTGGCCGGAGACGGTCGGATCACTCCTCTTCTGGAGGGATATCTGAGCCTCGCTGTCCCGCAGGGAGTCATGGGCGGCACCCTCTACATCGACGTCCCGAACGATCTCACCGCTGCGCAGATCAACAAGCGCATGCGCGAGCCGATCATGGAGGCGCTCGAGCGCATCGGGGCGGACGCGAAGTCCTTCCGCGTCTCGGTGAACCCCGAGCTCACAGAGGCCGCGCTCGATGCGCCCGCTCCCGCAGCTCCCGAGGAGACGGCTCCGCAGCGCCCGGTGGCTCAGACCTCCGCGCCGGCGACCCGCTCCCGCGACGACACCCGGCTCAACCCCAAGTACACGTTCGACAACTTCGTCATCGGGCAGTCGAACCGCTTCGCCCACGCGGCGGCGGTCGCCGTCGCCGAGGCGCCGGCGAAGGCGTACAACCCGCTCTTCATCTACGGCGACTCCGGCCTCGGCAAGACGCACCTCCTCCACGCGATCGGCGACTACGCACTCAACCTCTATCCGGGTGTCCGGGTGCGCTACGTCTCGAGCGAGGAGTTCACGAACGACTTCATCAACTCGATCGCGAACAACCGCGGCGCGGCCTTCAACGCGCGCTATCGCGAGGTCGACATCCTGCTGATCGACGACATCCAGTTCCTGCAGGGCAAGGCCGAGACGCAGGAGACGTTCTTCCACACGTTCAACACCCTGCACGATCACGACAAGCAGGTCGTGATCACCAGCGATGTCGCCCCGAAGCTCCTCACCGGCTTCGAGGACCGCATGCGCAGCCGGTTCGAGTGGGGGCTCATCACCGATGTGCAGGCGCCCGACCTCGAGACGCGCGTCGCCATCCTCCGGAAGAAGGGGCAGGCCGAGCGCCTGGACATCCCCGACGACGTGATCGAGTACATCGCGTCCAACGTGTCCACGAACATCCGCGAGCTCGAGGGCGCGCTCATCCGTGTCTCCGCCTTCGCGAGCCTGAACCGCTCATCCGTCTCGCTCGAGCTCGCTCAGACGGTGCTGCGTGACATCGTCGATCAGGCGGAGGACACCGTCGTCTCGCCGAACGACATCATCAGCGTGGTCGCGAGCTACTTCAAGCTGACCGCCGACGATCTGCACGGCTCCAGCCGCGCACAGTCGGTGGCGCAGGCGCGGCAGATCGCCATGTACCTCTGTCGCGAGCGGACCAGCCTCTCGCTGCCGAAGATCGGACAGCTCTTCGGCGGACGCGACCACACGACGGTGATGTACGCGTACCGCAAGATCAACGAGCTCATGAAGGAGAAGCGCTCGGTCTACAACCAGGTGCAGGAGATCACCACGCAGCTCGGACGCCGCTGAGCGCACGTTCTTCGACGAGGGGCCCGGAACCGACGTTCCGGGCCCTTTTGGCGTCCTCAGAGCCTCCTGGGCGCGCTTGACGCGGCCTGGGAGAAGCCCCTATAAGAAGTTCTCCCCATGTGAAAACTCCTGTGGATAACTGGGGAGACACGCCTCGGAAGCTGTGTAGGACACGCCCTCTCGATGTGGAGCGGCCTGTGACAGCGAGGTCGGCGCCCTTCTCCGTCTCCACGGAGCGTCCTCACGTCATCCACAACTCACACACATGTCGTTCCCTACTCCCGTCTCGCATCCACAGAGTTATCCACACTCTCCACAGCGGTTAACACGGTTAAGAGATCTCTTTCTCTGAAGGGGCTCCGATGACCTTCTCGACGGACCGCGACACCCGGGGCACTAGCATGGGAGACCCGTGGGCGGTCTGCGCCCGTTTCGTCATCCGAGGGGAGCGACCCGTGAAGTTCCACGTGAACCGCGACGTGTTCAGCGAGGCCGTCTCGTTCGTCGTCAAGCTGCTGCCCCAGCGGAACCCCCAGCCGATCCTCGCCGGCGTCCTCATCGAGGCGACCGAGGACGGGAACCTCGCGCTCTCAGCCTTCGACTACGAGGCTTCCGCACGCACGACGATCGAGGCCACGGTCGACGAGCCCGGCACGATCCTCGTCCACGGGCGCCTGCTCTCCGACATCGCCAGCCGGCTTCCCAACCAGCCGATTCAGATCTCCACCGAGGACGACGGCAACATCTCTCTCACCTGCGGCTCCGCCAGCTTCGCGCTCGCGTCGATGCCGGTCGAGGAGTACCCCGCGATCCCCGAGGTCACCGGCGAATCCGGTCTCGTCCCCGGCGACGACTTCGCGACCGCGATCTCGCAGGTCGCGTTCGCCGCCTCACGTGACGACGTCACCCCGGTGCTCACGGGCGTGCAGCTCGAGGTCTCGGGTCTCGGTCTCAGCCTCGTCGCCACCGACCGCTATCGCGTCGCGGTGCGCGACATCCAGTGGGATGGCAGCGAGCAGCAGGCCGCAGCGCTCGTTCCCGCCCGCACGCTTCAGGAGGTCGGCAAGACGTTCTCGCACGGCGGGAACATCTCCATCGCCTTCTCCGGCTCGGGCGACCGCGAGATCATCGCGTTCACCGCGGGCAACAAGACCGTCACGTCGCTGCTCATCAAGGGCAACTTCCCGCCCGTGCGCCGCCTCTTCCCCGCGCAGACCGAGCACTACGCGGTCGTCAGCACGGCCGACCTGGCCGAGGCCGTCCGCCGTGTCTCGCTGGTGCTCGACCGCTCGGCGCCGCTGCGCTTCACGTTCTCGACCTCGCAGGTGACGATGGACGCCTCGGGCGGCGAGCAGGCGCGCGCCTCCGAGTCGGTGGACGCGCACCTCACCGGCGGCGACGAGGTCACGCTCGGTCTGAACCCGCAGTACCTCCTCGAGGCGCTCGGCGCGGTGAAGAGCGAGTTCGTGCGCGTCACGTTCACGTCGAGCGACAACGCGAACAAGCTCAGCCCGATCCTCATCACGAGCCAGACCTCGGTGGATCAGGCCGGCCAGGACTCGTTCAAGTACCTGCTGCAGCCGAACCTCCTGCTGCGCTGAGCGCGGGTTCTCCGCCCGCGCCCACCCGCCAGACGATGTCGTCTCATCGAGGCGACACGGATTTCGGCGGCAGAGCGTGTGCGTTCGGTGAGACGACATCGTTTCGCGGACTGGCGCGGACGACCGGGGCAACGTCAGACGTCGATGAGAGGGTGATTCGATGATCGTCGAGCACCTCAGCCTCGTCGACTTCCGCAACTACGCCCACGCGGAACTCGCGCTGCAGCCCGGGCCCAACGTGCTCGTGGGGCGCAACGGCCAGGGGAAGACGAACCTCGCCGAGGCCATCGCCTACCTCGCGACGCTCGGCTCGCACCGGGTCTCGTCGGATGCCCCGCTCGTCCGGGAGGGCAAGGATGCCGCCTTCGTGCGCGCGCGTCTCGCCCACGGTCAGCGCCGGGTCACCCTCGAGCTGCAGATCAACAAGCAGGGCTCCAACCGGGCGCGCGTCAGCGGTTCGCCCGTGCGCACATCGGAGCTGCCGCGCTATGCGCAGGCCGTGCTGTTCGCGCCCGAGGATCTGCAGATCGTGCGCGGCGACCCGTCCCAGCGGCGGCGGTTCGCCGATCAGCTCCTCATTCAGCGCACCCCGCGGATGGCCGGGGTCATCGCCGACTACGACCGCACCCTCCGGCAGCGCACGGCGCTGCTGAAGTCGGCTCGAGCACGGGGGATGAAGGGCGGCCAGCTCACGACGCTCGATGTCTGGGACGACAAGCTCGTCGCCCTCGGGTCCGAGCTCATCGACGCCCGTGTCCGCCTCGCGCAGGACCTCGCCGACCCGGTCGCGCAGGCCTACGCCGGCGTCGCGGGCGAGGATCACCGCCCCGAGCTCAGCTGGGTGCTGTCGGTGCGCGGCGCCGACCCCGAGGAGGGCGAGGAGCTGCCGGCGGGCGAGGGCGGCTCGACGCCCGAGCTCTTCCGCTCGGCGCTCGCGGCCCGTCGTTCGCAGGAGCTCGAGCGCGGTCTGAGCCTCGTCGGGCCGCACCGCGACGACCTCCTCCTCACCGTGCGCGGGCTCCCCGTGAAGGGGTACGCGTCGCACGGCGAGTCCTGGTCGGTGGCTCTCGCCCTGCGCCTGGCCTCGGCCGGGCTCCTTCGCGCGGAGTCGCAGGGCGGCGACCCGATCCTCATTCTCGACGACGTCTTCGCCGAGCTCGACGCCGATCGCCGCCGACGTCTCGCCGACGTGGTGGCCGACTTCGAGCAGGTGCTCGTGACCGCCGCGGTGGCCGCCGACGTCCCGGCGCCGCTTCGGGCGAACGCCGTCCGCATCGAGGCCGGCGCCGTCCTCGGGCCGCTCTCCGACCATCCGCTGACGCCGGAGGCGACGGATGGCTGAGCCGGAGGTTCCCGAGACGATCGCCACGTACCTGCGCCTGCGGGGCCTCGAGCCGAGCAAGCGGTACAAGAAGAAGCGGCGCGTCGTCGATGACGACGACGAGAACGCGCCGTTCGCGCCGGGACGCGATCCGAAGCCGCTGGGCGAGGCGATCGATGTGCTCACGCGCTCGAGCGGGTGGGAGCCGCACCTGCAGCGGGAGGACCTCGCTCTCAACTGGGAGGAGATCGCCGGCGCCGAGAACGCCGCGCACTCCCACATCGAGACGTTCTCGCGCGGCGTGGTGGTGGTGCGATGCGATTCCACCCCCCGCAGCAAGCAGATGCACATGATGCGCTCGCACTTCCTCACGCGGGTGATCCAGCTGTATCCCGAGGCGGGGGTCACCGAGATCCGCTTCTTCGGGCCCGACGTGCCCTCCTGGAATCACGGCATCAGGCGCGTTCCAGGGCGCGGCCCGCGCGATACCTACGGCTAGGACGGGTCGGATCCTAGGCCCGCCGATTTTCTCCCGGCAGAAGGGCCTGTGGAGGGGGCGTCGAGGCGCCGCGCACGATAGAATGGGAAGGCTGCCGATCCCAGATGTGGAGCACTTCTTCCTATGACGAGCGAAACCCCTCAGAACGAGTCCGAGCCGATCGACGACGGTCGGGACGACGAGAGGGGCGACGCCGCACCGGCCCCCCGGAAGGTCGAGAACGAGTACGGCGCGGATGCCATCCAGGTCCTCGAAGGACTGGAGGCCGTGCGCAAGCGCCCGGGCATGTACATCGGCTCGACGGGACCCCGCGGTCTGCACCACCTCGTGTACGAGATCGTCGACAACTCCGTCGATGAGGCGCTCGCCGGGTACTGCGACACCATCGCCGTGACCCTGCTCGCGGATGGCGGCCTGCGCGTCGTCGACAACGGCCGCGGCATCCCCGTCGGGATGCACAAGACCGAGGGCAAGTCGACCCTCGAGGTCGTGCTGACGGTCCTGCACGCGGGCGGCAAGTTCGGCGGCGGCGGATACGCCGTCTCCGGCGGTCTCCACGGCGTCGGCTCGTCGGTGGTGAACGCGCTCTCCACGCGACTGGACGCGGTCGTCATGCGCGACGGCTACGTCTGGCGCCAGTCGTTCTCGAACGGCGGCGTGCCGATGGCTCCCATCGAGCAGGGGGAGGAGACGGAGCAGACCGGGACGACGATCACGTTCTGGCCCGACGCCGAGATCTTCGTCGAGGGCGTCGAGTTCGACTACGAGACGCTCCGCACTCGCTTCCAGCAGACGGCGTTCCTCAACAAGGGCCTCCGCATCGAGCTGACCGACGAGCGCGAGTCGTCGGCGGAGGAGGTCGAGACCGCCGACGGATCGACCGAGATCGTCAAGCGCCACAACGTCTTCCACTACGAGCGCGGCCTCGTCGACTACGTCGAGTACCTCAACAAGGTGCGCAAGGCCGAGCGCGTGAACGAGGACATCGTCGTGCTCGAGCAGGAGCAGCCCGACGGCCGGATGGCCGTCGAGATCGCGATGCAGTGGACGACGAGCTACACCGAGAACGTCTTCACCTACGCGAACATGATCAACACCCACGAGGGCGGCACGCACGAGGAGGGCTTCCGCGCGGCGCTCACCTCGCTCGTGAACCGGTACGCGCGGGCGAACGGCATCCTCAAGGACAAGGACGACAACCTCACCGGCGACGACGTCCGCGAGGGCCTGACCGCCGTCATCTCCGTCAAGCTCTCCGAGCCGCAGTTCGAGGGTCAGACGAAGACGAAGCTCGGCAACACCGAGGCCAAGGCGTTCGTGCAGAAGGTCGTGAACGACCAGCTCGCCGACTGGTTCGAGCGCAACCCGCAGCAGGCGAAGAACGTCATCCGCAAGGCGATCGACGCCGCGTCGGCGCGGATGGCCGCGCGCAAGGCCCGTGAGACCGCTCGCCGGAAGAGCGTGTTCGAGTCCGCCGCGATGCCCGACAAGCTGAAGGACTGCACGTCGAAGGACCCCTCGATCAGCGAGGTGTTCCTCGTCGAGGGAGACTCCGCCGGCGGCTCTGCCGTGGGCGGGCGCGACCCGCGCACGCAGGCGATCCTCGCCCTCCGCGGCAAGATCCTCAACGTCGAGCGCGCGCGCATCGACAAGGCGCTGGGCAACCGCGAGGTCCAGGCGATGATCCAGGCCTTCGGCACGGGCATCGGGCCGGAGTTCGACCTCGCCAAGGCGCGGTATCACAAGATCGTCCTGATGACGGATGCCGATGTCGACGGCCAGCACATCACCACGCTGCTGCTGACGCTGCTCTTCCGCTACATGCGCGGTCTCATCGAGGCCGGCTACGTGTACCTCGCGATGCCGCCGCTCTACCGCCTCAAGTGGTCGAACGCGCCGCACGAGTACGTCTACAGCGACCGCGAGCGCGACGCGCTGCTCAAGGAGGGCGCCGCGGCGGGCAAGCGCATCCCCAAGGACGCCGGCATCCAGCGGTACAAGGGTCTCGGCGAGATGAACGACTCCGAGCTGTGGGACACCACCATGAACCCGGAGACGCGCACCCTGCGTCAGGTGACCATCGACGACGCGGCCGCGGCCGATGAGATCTTCTCCGTGCTGATGGGGGAGGACGTCGAGTCCCGCCGCGGGTTCATCCAGCGCAATGCGAAGGACGTCCGCTTCCTGGACATCTAGTACTCCGCGAGCGCAGCGAGCCGCCCCCGGTCGTTGAGCGAGCGAAGCGAGCCGAAACGCGGTGACCAGACGTCCTCGACGCGACCGCACAAGTGAGATGAAGAGAAGATGACTGACGAAGTCCGCCCCGACATCGACGACGCGCACAACCACGGCCGGATCGACCAGGTCGACCTGCAGTCGGAGATGCAGCGCAGCTACCTCGACTACGCGATGAGCGTGATCGTCGGTCGCGCGCTGCCCGACGTGCGCGACGGGCTGAAGCCCGTGCACCGTCGCGTCGTCTACGCGATGTACGACGGCGGCTACCGTCCCGACAAGAAGTTCTCGAAGTGCGCGCGCGTCGTCGGCGAGGTGATGGGTCAGTACCACCCGCACGGCGACACCGCGATCTACGACGCCCTCGTGCGTCTGGTCCAGCCGTGGTCGCTGCGCTACCCGCTCGCGCTCGGTCAGGGCAACTTCGGCTCGCCCGGCAATCAGGGCGCTGCGGCACCGCGGTACACCGAGACGAAGATGGCCGCGCTCGCCCTCGAGATGGTGCGCGACATCGAGCAGGAGACCGTCGACTTCCAGGACAACTACGACGGCGAGACGCAGGAGCCCACGGTCCTGCCGGCCCGGTTCCCGAACCTGCTCGTCAACGGCTCGGTCGGCATCGCGGTCGGCATGGCCACGAACATCCCGCCGCACAACCTGCGCGAGGTGGCCGACGGCGCGCTCTGGGCGCTCGACCACCCCGACCTGCCGCGCGAGGAGCTGCTGGGCGGCCTGATGCAGCGGATCCCGGGACCGGACTTCCCCACCGGCGCGCAGATCCTCGGCAGCAAGGGCATCCACGAGGCGTACCGCACCGGCCGCGGCTCGATCACGATGCGCGCGGTCGTGGAGATCGAGGAGATCCAGGGCCGCACGTGCCTGGTCATCACCGAGCTGCCGTACCAGGTGAACCCGGACAACCTCGCCGTGAAGATCGGCGAGCTCGCCCGCGAGGGCAAGGTCACCGGCATCGCCGACATCCGCGACGAGACCTCGGGCCGCACCGGCCAGCGCCTCGTCGTCGTGCTCAAGCGCGACGCCGTCGCCAAGGTCGTGCTGAACAACCTCTACAAGCACACCGAGCTGCAGACGAACTTCGGCGCGAACATGCTCGCCATCGTCGACGGCGTGCCGCGCACGCTGCCGCTCGACGGCTTCATCCAGTACTGGATCACGCACCAGCTCGACGTCATCGTGCGCCGCACCCGCTTCCGCCTGCGCAAGGCGGAGGAGCGGATGCACATCCTGCGCGGCTACCTCAAGGCGCTCGACGCCCTCGACGAGGTGATCGCGCTCATCCGCCGCTCGCCGACCGTCGACGATGCGCGCGAGGGTCTGAAGGACCTGCTGGAGATCGACGACATCCAGGCCGACGCCATCCTCTCGATGCAGCTCCGCCGTCTCGCGGCGCTCGAGCGTCAGAAGATCATCGACGAGGCGAACGAGCTCGAGGCGCAGATCGCGGAGTTCCGCGCGATCATCGCCGACGAGCTGCGACAGCGCGCCATCGTGCGCACCGAGCTCACCGAGATCGTCGACCGCTTCGGCGACGAGCGGCGCACGCACATCCTCCACGGCTTCGACGGCGACGTGTCCATCGAAGACCTCATCGCCGAGGAGGAGATGGTCGTCACCATCACGCGCGAGGGCTACATCAAGCGCACCCGCAGCGACAACTACCGCTCGCAGCACCGCGGCGGCAAGGGCGTGAAGGGCGCGCAGCTGCGCGCGGACGACGTCGTCGAGCACTTCTTCGTGACCACGACGCACCACTGGCTGCTCTTCTTCACGACGAAGGGCCGCGTCTACCGCACCAAGACGTACGAGGTGCCGGAGGCCGGCCGCGACGCCAAGGGCCTGCACGTGGCGAACCTCCTCGCGCTGCAGCCCGACGAGCAGATCGCCCAGGTCATCGAGCTGAAGTCGTACGACGACGCCGAGTACCTCGTGCTCGCCACGCGCACCGGCCTCGTGAAGAAGACGCGCCTGACCGAGTACGACTCGAACCGTCAGGGCGGCATCATCGCGATCAACCTGCGCGAGGGCGACGAGCTCGTGAGCGCGCTCACCGCGAACGCCGACGACGACATCCTCCTCATCAGCCACCGCGGCATGTCGCTGCGCTTCTCGGCGACCGACGAGGCGCTGCGTCCGATGGGCCGCTCGACGAGCGGTGTGAAGGGCATGTCGTTCCGCGAGGACGACGACCTGCTGTCGGCGTCGCTGGTCTGGCCGGACTCGTACGTCTTCGTCGTCACCGACGGGGGCTACGCCAAGCGGACGGCCGTGGACGAGTACCGCGTGCAGGGGCGCGGCGGTCTCGGCATCAAGGTCGCCAAGCTCAACGACGATCGCGGCGTGCTCGCGGGCGGACTCATCGTCCAGGCGGATGACGAGGTCCTCGTGGTTCTCGAAAAGGGCAAGGTGGTACGCTCTGCCGTGGCCGAGGTGCCCGCCAAGGGGCGCGACACCATGGGAGTCGTCTTCGCACGGCCCGACAAGAACGACCGGATCCTCGCGATCGCTCGCAATGCCGAGCGGCGGATCAGCGAGGAGATCGGGGAGGAGCCCGAAGAGGCAGCCCCGGCAACCGACATCTCCGAAGGAACGACTGACGCATGAGCACCGTAGCGGACAAGCTCGCCCAGAAGCAGGCGCATAAGACCAGCGCCAAGCAGGTGCGGCTGCGCCTGGTCTACATCGACTTCTGGTCGGCCGTGAAGCTGTCGTTCCTGGCGGCCGTGGCGCTGGCCGTCGTGACGATCGTGTCGTTCTTCCTCATCTACATGGTCGTGCAGACGACCGGGCTCATCGGCCAGGCCGACGAGTTCTTCACGATGTTCTCCGACGGCGAGCTGTCGCTGTCGTCGTTCCTCGGGCTGCCCCAGGTGATGGCGTTCGCCGCCGTGGTGGCCATCCTCAACCTCATCGTCGTGACGGTGCTCGGCGCCGTCGTCGCCGGCATCTACAACCTCGCCGTGAAGATCACCGGCGGCCTGCTCGTGGGCTTCACCTCGAGCTGATCGCACCCCTTCACGCAGCGCCCCGGCTCACCGGCCGGGGCGCTGCGTCGTTCTCGGGCACCGGGCGTCCGCCCTCCAGGCGGATGACGCGGTCGGCGACCGCGATGGACGCGTCGTCGTGGGTGACGCATGCGACGGCGGCGCCCCGTGCGGCCTCCTCGGCGAGGATGGCGCGGGTCCGGTCGCGACTGCGCCCGTCCAGTCCCGCGGCGGGTTCGTCGAGAAGCAGGATGGCCGGACGCCGCACGATGCCCTGCGCGAGCAGCGCGCGCTGACGCTGGCCGCCGGAGAGCTCCGCGAGGGGGCGGGTCTCGAGCCCCGTGAGCTCCACCCGGGCGATCGCCTCGTCGACCGCGGCGCGGTGAGAGCGGCGCCCGCCCGCCCAGGTGCCCATCGCGACGACGTCGCGCACGGTGAGGGGGAGCGCGTCGGGCGCCTCGACGCGCTGGACGACCAGGGCGAGATCCCCTTCGCGGACGACCTCCCCGGCCCGAGGTGCGATCACCCCGGCGAGCAGCTCGACGAGCGTCGACTTGCCGGAGCCGTTCGGGCCGGCGATGGCCACGACCTCGCCGGGCACGAGCGCGACGTCGACATCGTGCAGAGCGTCTCGGTCGCCGTAGGCGAAGCACAGCGATCGGGCGATGAGAACGGGTGCAGGGGACACCCGCCCCAGTCTAGCAATTGATAATCATTCTCGTTTGACGCTAGGCTCGGCGCTCGTGTCCTGGCTCATCGACCCCCTCACCACCGCGTTCGTCCTGCGCGCCCTCGGCGGCGGCGCGCTCGTCGCGGTCATCTGCGGCATCGTCGGCACCTGGGTCGTCATCCGCGGGATGGCCTTCCTCGGCGAGGCGATCGGGCACGGCATGCTTCCCGGCGTGGCTCTCGCCACCGTGCTCGGTCTCCCCGCGCTCGCCGGCGCCGCTGTCAGCGCGGTCGCCATGAGCGCGGCGATCGGCGCACTGCAGCGACGCGGTCGACTGTCGTACGACACGAGCATCGGGCTGCTGTTCGTCGGGATGCTCTCGCTCGGGGTGATCGTCGTCTCCCACTCGCGCAGCTTCGCCACCGACGCCACCGTTATGCTCTTCGGCGACATCCTCGCCGTCGACGAGGGCGACCTCGCGGTGATGGCCGGGGCGCTCGTCGTGACGCTCGTCGTGGCCGCCGTCTTCCACCGCGCCTTCGTCGCCTCGGCCTTCGACCGACGCATCGCGCACACGCTCGGACTCCGACCGCGCCGCGCGCAGCTCGCGCTGGTCGGGCTCGTGACGCTGGCCGTGGTCGCGTCGTACCAGGCCGTGGGCTCGCTCCTCGTCGTCGGACTGCTGCTCGCTCCCGCCGTCGCCGCGAGGCCCTGGACGGCCAGGATCCCCGCGATCATGGCGCTCGCCAGCGCCTTCGGCGTCCTCGCCGTCCTCCTCGGCCTGCTGCTGTCGTGGAACGCCGGCACGGCCGCCGGCGCATCCGTCGCCGGCACGGCCATCCTGCTCGCCGCCCTCTCCGCGACCACGTCGGCTGCGCTCACGCGGATCCGATCCGCGGGGGCTTCGCACGCTCCGGCCGAGCGGATGGCCCCGGCCGCTCGCGCGGGCGCCCCACGTTGACCTCCCGAAAGGAACGCATGTCCCCTCGAAGCCGTCCCGTCCGCCTCGCCGCGGCCACCGCCATCCTGCTCATCACGCCCGCCTGCGCGACAATCGACCCGGTCGCGGGGCCCTCGACCTCCGCGGCTCCGTCCGCGGCCGCCGGACACGGCGAGATCGCGGGCGCGGCCGAGGTCGCCGAGCCGCCGCTGCAGCTGGTGTCGGTCGACGAGTCCGGCGCGCTCGGCGCCCTCGACCTGCTGGATGGCACCACGGCCGAGATCGCGCGGGTCGGTGCGCCCGAGGCGCTGGCGTCCGACGGACGCTACCTCTTCGTCACGACCGATGCCGGCGTCGAGATCGTCGACAGCGGCGCCTGGACCTGGGATCACGTCGACCACTTCCACTACTACCGGGCGGAGCCACGGACCGTCGGCACCGTCGACGGCGCCGGTCCGGCGACCGTGTCGACGGGGCTGCTCTCGACGGCGGGGGCCACGGGCATCTTCCTCTCCGGAAGCGGCCAGGCCGTGCTGCTCGACAACGCCGCGCTCGGCGACGGGCGGATCGACGAGCTGTTCCGCATCGAGACGGGTGCCCCCGAGGGAGTGGCGGCGCCGCTGGGCGGTGGCGCGCTCGTGAGCGCACCGGGGGAGGACGGCGGCATGCTGCGGTTCCACGAGGCGGACGGCGCAGTCACGCCGAGCACGACGGAGTGCGTGGACGCACAGGGCTCGATCACGACCCGCGTGGGACTCGTCGTGGGCTGCGCGGACGGCGCAGTGCTGGCGACGATGGACCGCGGCGAGCCCGTCTTCGAGCGGATCCCGTACCCCGCCGACGCCACGGCCGAGCGTGCCATCGGGTTCGACGGCCGGAAGGGGCGGCCGACCGTCGCCGCCATCGCGGGAGATGCCGGGCTCTGGCTGCTCGACACCCGTGAGCGGGAGTGGACGCTCGTCGAGACCGACGCGCCGCTGCTGCGGGTCGCGGCCGTGGACGATGCGGACGGGCACGTCGTCGCCCTGGACACCGAGGGGCGGGTGCGCGTGCTGCTGGCCGGGACGGGCGAGGAGGTGGCCGTCACCGAGCCGCTGCTGCCCGAGACGCTCGACGCCGACGCGCTGACGGGCGTCTCGCTGACGGTCGACGCGCAGCGCGCGTACCTCAGCGCACCGACGGAGGGCGTGGCCTACGAGATCGCGTACGCCGACGGCGCCCGGATCGCCCGCACGCTCGAGACGCCGACGGAGCCCGCCTTCCTCGCGGAGGTCGGGCGATGAGGCGGATGCCCGCCGTCGCCGCGCTCGTCACGCTCGCAGGAGCGCTGGCGCTGGGCGGGTGCGCGCCCTCGTCGTCCGAAGCCCCGGAGATCGTCGTCACCACCAACATCCTCGGCGACGTCGTGGAGAACCTCGTCGGAGACGAGGCGGAGGTGATCACGCTCATGAAGCGGAACGCGGACCCGCACTCGTTCGAGGTCTCCGCGCAGGAGGCCGCCACTCTCGGCGATGCGGAACTCGTCGTGTCGAACGGCCTGGGCCTCGAAGAGGGGCTGCAGCAGCACCTCGACCGCGCGGCCGCCGACGGCGCGCGGATGCTCGCCGCCGGCGACGCGATCGACGTACTGGCGTACCGCGACGCCGACGGCGCACCGGATCCGCACTTCTGGACCGACCCGCAGCGGATGGTGCAGGTGGTGGCAGCCCTCGAGGGCGAGATCGCGACGATCCCCGGGATCGATGCCGAGGCCATCCGCCGACATGCGGACGCCTATGTCGGCGAGCTGCAGCGGCTCGACGAGGAGATGACGGCCGCCTTCGCGGAGATCGACGCGGACCGGCGCGCGCTCGTCACCAACCACCACGTGTTCGGGTATCTCGCCGACCGCTTCGACTTCCGCGTCGTCGGCGCGGTGATCCCGGGCGGCACGACGCTCGCCGCCCCGAGCGCGGCGGACCTGCGCGATCTCGCCACGGCCATCGAAGACGCCGGCGTCTCCACGATCTTCGCCGAGTCGTCGCAGCCGGATCGCCTCGTGCAAGTGCTTGCCGACGAGGTCGGCATCGACGTGGATGTCGACGTCCTCTTCACGGAGTCGCTGACGGAACCCGGCGGCGGCGCCGACACCTACCTCACCATGATGCGCGCGAACACCGAGCGCATCACCCAGGGCCTCAAGGACTGAAGGCCGGATCGAAAGGAAGAGCATGAGACGACAGACGAGATGGATGGCCGCGCTCGCGGTCGCGGGAGTGTCGCTGCTGGCGACGGCGTGCGCGAGCACGTCCGAGAGCGCACCCGAGTCCGCTGCAGAGGCGGCGCCCGAGGCCGCGCCGGAGAGCACGACCGAGGGCGCTGCGGCGGAGGGGCGACTGGCCGTCGCGTACGAGAACGGTCTCGCCGTGCTGGACGGCGAGACGCTGGAGGTCGTGGACCGCTTCGAGACCGAGGAGTTCACGCGCCTCAACCCCTTCGGCGACGGGCGCACGGTCGTGGTCACGACCTCGCAGGGCTTCCAGGTGCTCGACACCGCAGAGCCCGCGCTGACCGACCTCGTCTTCGACGCGACGACGCCGGGGCACGTGGTCATCCACGAGGGGAAGACGGTCCTGTTCGACGACGGCACCGGCACCACGACCATCCTCGACACCGACGCGTTCGGCGGCGGGTACGACGGCCTGCCCGAGAGCGAGACCTACGTCGCGGACGCCGCGCATCACGGGGTCTCGATCGTCCTCGACGACGGCACGCTCGTCACGACGGTGGGCGACGAGACCGCGCGCACCGGCGCCGTCGCCCTGCACGCGCATGACGATCACTGGGACGAGGCCGCCTCGAGCGACCAGTGCCCCGGCATCCACGGCGAGGGCACGGCGGCCGGCGAGGCCGTCATCTTCGGCTGCGAGGACGGCGCCCTGCTCTTCCAGGACGGCGCCTTCACGAAGCTCACCGCGCCCGACGACTACGGCCGGATGGGCAACGCGTACGTCTCCGAGACGAGCCCGATCGTCGTCGGCGACTACAAGAGCGACCCCGACGCGGAGGGCTACCTGCTGAACGCGCTCACGCTCGTCGACACGGAGGCCGTCACCTACGAGGTCGTCGATCTGCCGGACGACGTGCAGTTCACCTACCGCGACGTCGCGCGCGGACCGGAGGACCTCGCGTACATCCTCGCGACGGACGGGCGCATCCACGTCCTGGATCCCGAGACGGGCGGGCTGACCGACGCCTTCGAGGTCGTCGCTCCGTGGGAGGGCCCGGCGGAGTGGCAGGACCCGCACCCGGCCATCAAGGTGTCGGGCGACATCGCGTACGTCACCGAGCCCGCGGCGAACGCCGTGCACGCCGTCGACCTGACGACGGGGGAGACCGTGGCGTCCGCTGAGCTCGACGCAGCGCCGAACGAGCTCGCCATCGCGCTGGGCTGACCGCGTGACGTCCGGGGGTGTCGGATCTGCGACACCCCCGGGCGGACCGCCTCGATTGGCGCAGGGGGAGCGGTTCCGGTATGCTCTTGCAGGTTGAGAACTTCGGTTCTCGATGAGACGGGGCTATAGCTCAGGCGGTTAGAGCGCTTCACTGATAATGAAGAGGTCCCAGGTTCAAGTCCTGGTAGCCCCACTCCATCTCCTCGCGGGGCCTTAGCTCAGTTGGTAGAGCGCTTGCTTTGCAAGCAAGATGTCAGGAGTTCGAATCTCCTAGGCTCCACAGTTCGAAAGGCCGCCCGCGGGCGGCCTTTCCTCGTATCCGGGCTGGACGACCCGCGGCTCACCGCCAGCGGTGGATCACGAGCCACCGTCCGGCGTCGTCGACGGCGAGATCCGCGACCTCCGTCACACCGTCGCTCGCCCGCCGGATGGTGGCACGCCAGCCGTCCCCGGCCGGGCGGCCGTCGACGCGGGGTGCCGAGCCGAGAGCGGTGGGGCGGTCCACCACCCGCCAGCGCTCGCCGTCGAGCACGAGGCGCTGCGGACAGCCGGCCGGGTCCGCCCAGACGGCGACGGGGACGGGAGCGGGTGCGATGCGCATGACGAACCTCCGAGAACCAATGTTCTAGAAGCGTACGCGGATACCCCGACATTGTCTCGGTGCTGCGTTCTATTCTCCTGAACGTCGGCCTCGGGGCGGGGCCGTGGTTCCGCGCTCGATGAGGGTCGGCGGGATGAGCACGTGCTGCGGCTCGGCCGACGCGTCGTCGATGCGAGTGAGAACGGCGCGAGCGGCTGCGGCACCCACCTCGCGGCTGCGGTCGTCGACGGTCGTGAAGGAGAGGTAGCGGCTGTTGGCGAGAGGGGAGTCGTCGTAGCCGACGAGGGAGACGTCTTCGGGAATGCGGTGCCCGTGCTCGCGGAGCGCGGCGGCGGCGCCCAGCGCCATGACGTCGTTGGCGGCGAAGACCCCGGTGACATCGGGGTGGTCGGTGAGCAGGCGCCGTGCGGCCTGGAAGCCGCCCTCCTCCGTCGTCTCGTCCTGCCCGCCCGCGACGAGCGGCTCGAGGCCCGCCTCGCGCGCGGTGGCTACGAAGGCGTCGCGGCGCAGCGTGGCCGAGCCGCCAGCGCCCGTGAGGTGCCCGATGCGCCGATGCCCGAGATCGAGGAGGTGCCGCGTCGCGAGGGCTGCCCCCTCCGCGTCGTCGTTCGCGACGGTGTCGGCACCCGGCACTCCCTGTGCGCGCCCTCCCACCAGGGCGACGGGCACGGGGACGCGCGCGGCGGCGGCGTCGGGCTCGGCGGCGATGACGATCGCCTCGGCGTGCGTGGCGACGAAGCCGTCCACGGCGTGGCTGTCGCGTCGCAGATCGGCCACACTCACCTGGAATCCGCGCTCGTCGAGCACGTCGCGCATGCCGTCGAGCAGGTCGACGAACCAGAGGTTGCGGAAGTCGTCGATCACGAGGCCGATGTTGCGCGTGCGCACGCCGGCGAGCGCCGTCGCGGCGCGGCTCGGGCGATACCCGAGCTCCTCGATCGCCGCGTGGATGGCCGCGCGGCTCTCGTCACCCACCTTGGGTGACCCGCGCAGCACGAGGGAGACGAGCGACTTCGAGACGCCCGCCCGCACGGCGACGTCGTAGATCGTCGGTCTGCCGGCACCGGCCATCCGACACCCCCTTGCGAAAGTCTTTGACAGGACATTAAGTCGTGACCTAGTCTACCCGTTGTACCGCTCCAACGGACGCCACCCCCCATCCTCGAAGGAGAGATCCGATGCCCGAATCGCTGGGAGTCGCCGTCATCGGCGCCGGCATGGCGGGGCGCGCCCACGCCGCCGCGTACCGCACGGCGCCGACCGTCTACGACAGCACCCTGCCGCCTATCCGCCTCGTGTCGATCGGCGATGTGAACGCCGAGTTCGGCAGCCTGGCCGCGCGCCGCTTCGGCTACGAGCGGAACGACACCTCGTGGCAGGCGATCGCCGAGGCCGACGACATCGACGTCGTGAGCGTCGTCGTCGCCAACCACCTGCACCGCGAGATCGTCGAAGGGCTCCTCGCCGCCGGCAAGCACGTGCTGTGCGAGAAGCCGCTAAGCGACAGCCTCGACGACGCGATCGCCATGGCCGATGCCGCGCGCTCGGCCTCGAGCATCGCGCGCATCGGCTTCACCTACCGCCGCTCGCCCGGCATCGCCTACATCCGCGACCTCGTGCAGTCGGGCGTTCTCGGCCGCGTGCTGCACTTCAGCGGCCGCTACTGGACGGACTACGCCGCCGACGCGCACATCCCGATCAGCTGGCGCTTCAAGGGCGCCCCCGGCTCGGGCGCCCTCGCCGACGTGGGCAGCCACCTCGGCTATATCGCCGAGTTCATCGGCGGCGACATCCGCGAGGTCTCCGGCGGACGGTTCGCCACCGTCATCTCCCAGCGTCCGAAGCCCCTCGGCGCCGTCATCGGCCACGAGCACGGCGCGGTCTCCGACGAGCTCGACACGGTCGAGAACGACGACTACGCCGCGTTCTCGTTCGACTTCGCGGATGGCGGTGCCGGCGCGATCGAGGTCTCCCGCGTCGCCGCCGGCCACGCGAACTCGCTCTTCCTCGAGGTGTTCTGCGAGAACGGATCCGCCACGTTCGACTTCCGCAACCCGACCGAGATCGGCCTCATGCTGAACGAGGGCCCGACGGCCCAGCGCGGGTTCCGCCGCGTGCTGCTCGGCCCCGAGCACCCCTACATCCGCGGCGGCCTGGCGATGGATGCCACCACGGTCGGCTTCGGCCAGAACGAGGGCTTCGTCTACCAGGCACGCGCCTTCCTCGAGGAGGTCGCCGGACTCCCGGCGGAATCCTCTCTTCCCCGCTGCGCGACGTTCGACGAGGGCGTGCACAACATGCGCCTCCTCGGCGCGGTCGCGGAGTCCGCATCCCGTCGCGGCGAGGCCGTCGACGTCACTACGGAGGTGTTCGCATGAAGCTCGGCGTCTACAACGCGATCCTGCACGACCGCTCGCTGCCCGAGGCCCTGAAGGTCGTCGCCGACCTGGGTCTCACGGGCATCGAGCTGAACTCCGGCGGCTTCCTGCCGGCGGTGCACATCCCGACGTTCGACGACATCCTCGTCTCGGATGCCGCGCGCGATGACTTCCTCGGCCTCTTCGAGGGCACCGGGGTCGAGATCGCCGGCCTCAACGCCAACGGCAACCCGCTGCACGCGAAGCAGGAGATCCGCGAGAAGCACGCAGAGGACATCCGCCGCTCCATCCGCCTCGCCGAGCGCCTGGGCCAGACGCGTCTCGTGACGATGTCGGGCCTGCCCGGCTCGGACGCGACGGCGAAGTACCCGAACTGGATCGTCAACGCGTGGAACTCCGCCGCGCTCGACGTGCTCGACTACCAGTGGGGTGTCGCGGCGGACTTCTGGCGTGAGACCGACCGCCTCGCGGCCGATCACGGCGTGAAGGTCGCGCTCGAGCTGCACCCTCAGAACATCGTCTTCAACACCCGCGACGTCCGCAAGCTCGTCGAACTCACCGGCGCCACGCACGTCGGCGTCGAGCTCGACGCGTCGCACCTGTTCTGGCAGCAGATGGACCCCGTCGCGGTCGTCCGCGAGCTCGGCGAGCTCGTCTTCCACGCCGCGGCCAAGGACGTGCGCGTGAACCCCGAGACGGCGAAGCTCTACGGCGTGCTCGACAACGGCTTCCGCCGCCTCGACCCCTCGGAGCCGCGCACCAACCTCGGTGGCGACGAGTGGGCGAACGAGTGGCCGAAGCCGGCGGCCTGGGACTTCGTCGCACTCGGCAAGGGCCACGACACGGCGTATTGGACGGAGTTCCTCCGCGCCCTGCACGAGGTCGACCCCGAGATGCGCGTGAACATCGAGCACGAGGACGTCGAGCTCGGCCGCATCGAGGGCCTCGAGGTCGCCGCGAAGGTCCTGCGCGACGCCGACCGCGCCCTGCAGGAGTCGCTCGCCTGAGCCGGCTCGCCTGAGCAGCACGGCCATCCGCTCGCTCGCACTCGCGCGCGGGGCGAGCGGATGGCCGTGCGCGTGTGACGACGACGGGTTATGGAAAACCCGAAAGAAGGTCTCCGGCTGACTCGGCGGCGCCCGAGGGGGCGCCGCCATAGCGTGGAGGCATGACCACACAGCTCGCCCCCGCGACGACCGCTCGGACGTCGACGCTCCTGCGCGTCGCGGGCGCCGTCGCGCATCTCGCGGCACTCGCCTTCCTCGGCGCCGTCGCGTTCACGGTGCTCCTCACGCTGCTCGGCGTCGGGATCGGCCTGGTCCCGGTCATCGGGATCGGCCTCCTCCTCCTCGTCGGCCTCGTCTACCTGCTCTACGGCGTCGCATGGCTCGAGACAGCCCGGGTCGACGGCCTGTACGGCTTCGGGCTCCCCGCTCTCACCTGGCGGCCGCGCGTCGGCCCCGGCTTCGGCGGCTACCTGCGCACCCTGCTGCGCCAGGCCGTCGACCCGCGCATGTGGCGGGCGCTCGCCAACCTCGCGATCGCGACGTTCTTCGGCGCGCTCGTCCTCACGCTGCTCCGCGCCCTCGTCGCGTCGATCGTGACGTGCTTCGCGCCGCTCGCCGGCGCCGAGACCGTGCGGACGGTCTTCGGCCTCGAGATCGCGACCGCGTGGGCCATCCCCGTGGGCATCCTCGGTGCGGTGGTGTCGGCGGCCGGCATCATCGGGCTCGCGCTGCTCCACGGCGTGCTGAGCCGAGCCATCCTCGTGCCGTCGCAGGAGGAGCAGCTCGCCGCCCAGGCCCGCACCTCCGATGCGCAGCGAGCCGGTGCGGTCCGCGCCTCCGAGGTGGAGCGCACGCGCATCGAGCGCGACCTCCACGACGGCGTCCAGCCGCGCCTGGTCTCGGTCGGCATGACGCTCGGCCTCGCTCAGCAGAAGATCGACAGCGACCCCGATGCCGCCCGCTCGCTCATCGAGGAGGCGCACACGTCGACGAAGGCCGCCATCACCGAGCTGCGGCAGCTCGCCCGCGGCATCCACGCCTCGGTGCTCGACGACCGCGGCCTCGACGCCGCGCTGTCGGCCCTCGCGGGGCGCTCGCACATCCCCGTGCACCTCGATGTGCGCATGGAGGGCCGCTGCAGCCGCGAGGCGGAGGCCGCGGTGTACTTCGCGATCGCCGAGTCGCTCACCAACGCCGCCAAGCACTCGCGGGCAGCCGAGTGCCGCGTCACGGTGCGGCGCCGCGACGACGGCGTGCTGTGGGCGCGCGTCGAGGACAACGGCATCGGCGGGGCCCGCGTGCTCCCCGGCGGCGGCCTCGACGGCATCTCGAACCGCATCCTGTCGGCTGGCGGCGCCGTCCGCCTCGACAGCCCGAACGGCGGCCCCACCGCCCTGGAGGTGAGCGTCCCGTGCGCATCCTGATCTGCGAGGATTCCGTCCTCCTCCGTGAGGGCCTCGTCCGCCTCCTCGAAGACGCCGGCCACGAAGTCGTCGCGGCTCTGCCCGACGCAGAGGAGCTGCTCGGGGCGGTCGCGGCGTCGGTGCCCGAGCTGTGCATCCTCGACGTCCGCCTGCCGCCCACGTTCACCGACGAGGGCATCCGCGCGGCGATCGCCGTCCGCGCCGCGCACCGCGAGCTCCCCGTCCTCGTGCTGTCGCAGTACGTCGAGGAGCGGTACGCGAGCGAGCTCATCAGCGCGCACGGCGCGGCGATCGGCTACCTGCTCAAGGACCGCGTCGCCGATGTGGCGGACTTCCTCGAGTCCGTGTCGCGGATCGCCCAGGGCGCGACCGTGCTGGACCCCGAGGTGGTCGCGCAGCTGCTGAGCCGCCGCACCCGCGACGAGCGGATGGCCCGGCTCACGGAGCGCGAGCGCGCGACGCTCGCGCTCATCGCGGAGGGCAAGTCGAACCAAGCGATCGCCGGCGTGCTCTTCGTCTCCGAGGCGAGCGTCGAGAAGTACGTGACCGCCATCTTCCAGAAGCTCGGCCTCGAGCCGGGCGAATCGGGCAACCGCCGCGTCCTCGCGGCCCTCGCCCACATCGAGAACACGGGCGGAACGCCCCAGACAGGAGCGACACGATGAGCACCCCCACCACCCCGCCGCCGTTCGAGACCGCGGCCCGTCCGCCGGCGCCGGAACGGCCATCCGCCCCTCCGTCCGGCGGCAAGACGGTCGCCATCGTCGTCTCGGTGATCGGCGGTGTGGCGCTTCTCGGGGCCGCCGTCGGCGCCGGGGTCTCCGCCGCTCGCGGCGCCGCCGCAGGCGACGAACTGCTCACCGCGGATGCCCGCGGCGTCCAGGCCCTCTCCGTCGACGCATCGGCGTCGTCCTTCTCCGTCGCCTACGCCGACGTCGACGAGGCGGTGCTCGAGGTCACCGCGGGCGCGGGCGGCGGATGGTCGCTGTCGCGTCGCGGCGGCGAGCTGATCGTCGACCGACGTGGCGGGCTCTTCGGAGGATGGTCGTTCGGCGACTGGTTCGGCGACGGCGAGGACACGGCCGTGCTGACGCTGCCCGAGGGGCTCCGCGACGCATCGCTCGACGCCGACCTCTCGCTGGGGGGCGGCAGCCTCACGGCGGAGGGGACCTTCGGCGACGTGCAGGCCGATGTCGGCGCGGGGTACCTGAGCCTCGAGGGAGCCGCCCGCTCCCTCGACCTCGACCTCAGCGCCGGGCAGGCCGAGGTGACGCTCGCGGGGGTCGAGCGCGCCGACTTCTCCATCGCCGCCGGTCGCGTCGACGCGGTGATGCGCGACGAAGCCCCGACCGAGGTCTCGGTGGACGTCAGCGCGGGCTCGCTCGACCTCGCGCTGCCCGACGTCGAGTACGCGGTGACGTCCGACGTCGCCGCCGGCGACCTCGACAACCAGCTCGACGTCTCATCGGCGTCGCCGCACCGCATCCAGGTGGAGCTCGCCGCCGGCGACGCCACCCTGCGCCCCGGCGGGCGCTGAGCGAGCGGGGCGAAACGCCGCTCCGGCTCATATTCCGAGAGCGGCATCCACCCCCTCATTGCATGCCGTTCGGACCATCCGCACGCCCCCGCCGCTCGCTTTTCGCGTTCGGCGGGGGCGTGCCGGAGGATGGATGCCATGGCCCAGGATCGTCACCGCCGCGTCATGGAGAGCGTGCGCAGAGCGCTCTGGAGCGACTCCTCCCACGCGGCGCCGACCGAGATGCTCACGGTCATCGACGACGCCATGGTCGTGCGGATCATCGACCTCGCGATGCGCGTGTGCGAGGTGATGCTGTCGGTCGGCGCATCGGCCAAGGAGGTCGTGCTCGCCGCGCTCCGCATCACCGGCGCCTACGGCCTGAAGAGCGTTCACGTCAACGTGACGTACAACTCGGTGACGGTCTCCGATCATCGCGGCGGCGACGGCCATCCCGTCACCCTCATGCAGGTCGTCCGGTCGGCCGTGCCCGACCACGCGAAGCTCCAGCGGCTGCAGGCGCTCGTCACCGACATTGAGGAGGGCCTGGACCTCCGGGAGGCGCGGACGCGCTTCCGCGAGATCCGCCGCACGCCGTTCCTCTATCGACCCGGGGTCGTCATCTTCGCGCAGGCCATGCTCGCCGTCGGCGTCGGGGTGATGTTCGGGGCGTCGTGGATCGTCCTCGTCGTGACGTTCCTCGCCGCGCTCGGCGTCGCCGGATCGCAGGCGGGGCTCGCGAAGCTGCGCGTGCCGATGTTCTTCACGCAGATCTCCGGCGCCTTCGTCCTGACCATCGCGACGGTGATCACGGCCGTGCTCGCGCAGATGGGCGTGGAGCCCTTCACCGACGTGCGACCGACCATCGTCGTGTCGTCGGGGATCGTCCTCATGCTCGCCGGCCTCGCGGTGGTGGGCGCCGCGCAGGACGCCATCGACGGCTTCGCGCTCACCGCGGGCGGGCGCATCCTCGAGCTCACCCTGCAGACCCTGGGCGTGGTGCTCGGGATCGTGGTCGGCCTGCAGCTCGCGAGCGCGCTGGGCGTCGGGCTGCAGC
This sequence comes from Microbacterium oryzae, assembly GCF_009735645.1. Classification (NCBI taxonomy): domain Bacteria; kingdom Bacillati; phylum Actinomycetota; class Actinomycetes; order Micrococcales; family Microbacteriaceae; genus Microbacterium; species Microbacterium oryzae. The sequence goes on from NZ_CP032550.1 coordinate 2,279,125, forward strand.
TGCCAGCGGAGGCGCTCCCGCTCGGATCCTTCCCGGGTCAGATCATCGGGGCCATCCTCGTCGCCGTCACCGTCGCGGTCGTGAACGGCGCGGGGCTGCGCATCGTCGTGGTGAGCGTGGTGCTCGCCGCCATCGGCTGGATCGGGTACGCGATCCCGTCCACGGCGGGGATCGACGCCGCCGCCTCGAGTTTCGTCGGCGCCTTCGCCGCCAGCCTCTTCGGAGCCTTCATCGCCTACCGCCTGCGCGTGCCATCCGTCGCTGTCACGACCGCCGCGATCGTGCCGCTGGTGCCCGGCTCGGCCGTCTTCCGCGGGCTCCTCGGGTTCGTCGAGGCGGGGGACGACACCGGGCGGCTCATCGTCGCCGCCCAGGCCCTCGTGACCGCCGGGATGATCGGCATCGCCCTCGCCGCGGGCGCGACGCTGGGCCTCTTCATCGGATCGCCCCTGCGCGCCTCGCTCGACGGCGTCCGCATGCGCGTCCGGACGACCGCGCGGCCGCGCGCCGCCGCGGGGGCGGGGCGCATCGTCGCGGTGCCGCGCCGCGAGGAGGGTGAGCCGGGGGCCGCTGCTCCGGGTCAGTAGGCTGGCGCCATGGATCTCAGAGTCGCCGCGTACGCCGTCATCGTCGACGACCAGGACCGCCTGCTGCTCTCGCGTTGGATCGAGGGATCGAAGCCCGCGTGGACGCTCCCCGGCGGCGGCATGGACCCGGGGGAGCACCCCGAGCACACCTGCCGCCGCGAGGTGCGCGAGGAGACGGGCTACGAGGTGGCGCTCGGCGGCGTCCTCGGCGTCGACTCCGCCGTGATCCCCGCGCGGAAGCGGCTGTCCGGAGTGGGGGACCTCCAGGCGCTGCGGATCATCTACCGGGCGACGATCACCGGCGGATCGCTCGCCTACGAGATCGACGGCTCCACCGACATGGCCGAGTGGATCCCGCTGTCGCGGGTGCGGTCGATCGAGCGCGTCTCGCTCGTCGACACGGCGCTGCGGATGGCGGGGCTGCTGTGAGAGAGGAGCGCCCCGTGCACAACCGGATCCTGCTCGTCAACGGACCGAACCTCAACCTCCTGGGCGCCCGCGAGCCGGAGATCTACGGCTCGGACACGCTCGACGACGTCGTCTCCCGCGTGGAGCGCACGGCGTCGGAGCTCGGCTTCGCCGTGCGGGCGGTGCAGAGCAATCACGAGGGCGTGCTCATCGACGCCATCCACGCCGCGCGCGAGGACTGCGACGCCGTGGTGATCAACCCCGGCGCCTTCACGCACACGTCCGTGGCCCTGCGCGATGCGCTCACCGGCGTGCACCTGCCGTTCGTCGAGGTGCACATCTCCAACGTGCACGCGCGCGAGCCGTTCCGGCACCACTCGTACCTCTCCGACGTGGCGAGCTGCGTCATCGTCGGAGCGGGCGTGCAGGGGTACGTCTTCGCCGTCCAGCGGATCGCGGCCCTGCTCGCGAGCTGAGATCAGCGGATGGCGGCGATCGGGTCGGTGATGTCGGCGACGGTGGCGCCGTAGGCCGCGATCAGGGCGTCGGCGTCGACATAGAGGGTGTAGCCGCGGGCTCCCGCCCCCATCGAGACGCGCTTTCCGACCATCCGCTCGTCGGCGTAGACGGGCCAGTCGTTCGCGGAGCCGAGCGGCACGATGGTGCCGCGCTCGTAGCCGGTCGCGGCGAGGGCGAGTGGCGGCTCGGGCAGGCGCAGTTTGTTGACGCCGACCACCGAGCGGAGCTTGCCCCACGAGATCGCGCGGTCGCCCGGCACGAGGGCGAAGTAGTACTGATCGCCCTTGCCCTTGACGACGAGCGTCTTGACGATGTCGGAGGGCGCGATGCCGCGCAGCGCCGCCGCCTCTTCGAGGGAATCCGCGGCGGGCGACGCCTGCACGTCGATGTCCAGGCCGCGCGCGTCGGCGGCCTCGCGCACGCGGCGCGTGGCGTCGTCGGCGGTCATCGGGGAGTCAGCCCGAGCCATCCCGGCGCGCCCATATCACCAGACGATGTCGTCTCACCGAGGGGACACGGCCGGCTGCGGCATTGCGTGTCGGTTCGGTGAGACGACATCGTCTGATGCGGGAAGGACGAGGCGCGGCTCAGGCGTCGGGCGCGGCCAGCGGGTCGTCCGCCACCCACAGCTCGTCGTCGGCACGCAGCGTCTGCCATGCGGCGTAGAGCACGCCGACCGCGGCGCCGATGCCGAGGATGAGGGCGATGACCGGACCGGCGCTCGACTTCTTCTTCGGCGGGGGAACGGGAGCCGAGCCCAGGTGGGCGAGCTTCGCGCGCGCGTCGGCCGAAGCGTCCCACGCGGAGAGCGCCTTGCCCGCAACGGTGCCGGCGACCGGCAGCAGCGAGAGCTGGACGAACTTCTTCGAGGCGCTCATGCCGCGATCGACATACGGACGTGCGCGGTCCACGTAGGGTCCGACGTGCTCGTGGTACTTCTCCTCGACCGTCGGAGCGACCTGCTGCCGTCCGAACGTCTCGAGCTGGCGGCCCGCCTGCTTGGCGAGCTCTGCAGCGCTGGCGGCGACGACCTGCTGTGCCTCCCAGACATGCGCCGCGGACTGCTGGAGCTTCTTGAGCTCCTTCTTCTGCTTTTTGCTGAGGTCGAGGCTCACGTGTGCCCTCCCGCGTCGATGGGGTCTGCTTTCGACCATCCTGCCAGATGGTGCCGCGGATCAGCGCCGCCCTTGCGGACTCTGCGAGAATGTGCGCATGACTCAGCACACCGCCGTCGCGACCATCCACACCAACCACGGCGACATCGTGGTCAACCTCTTCGGCGACCACGCGCCCAAGACTGTCGAGAACTTCGTCGGGCTCTCCGACGGCTCGAAGGAGTGGACCGACCCCCGCACGGGCAAGCCCGGCGAGGGAGCGCTCTACCAGGACGTCATCTTCCACCGCATCATCCCGAACTTCATGATCCAGGGCGGCGACCCGCTCGGCCAGGGCGTCGGCGGCCCCGGCTACCAGTTCGACGACGAGATCCACCCGGAGCTCGACTTCAACGCTCCCTACAAGCTGGCCATGGCGAACGCCGGCAAGCGCCCCAACGCGATCACGGGCAAGATGAGCGGCACCAACGGCTCGCAGTTCTTCATCACCACCGACCCGACGCCGTGGCTGCAGGGCAAGCACACGATCTTCGGCGAGGTCGCCGACGACGCCTCCCGTGCGGTCGTCGACGCGATCGCCGCAGTGCCGACCGGCGCCGGCGACCGTCCCCGCCAGGACGTCGTCATCTCGTCGATCGACATCGCGTCGGTCTGACCGCGTGACCGCCGCCGACCGTCCTCGCAATACGGACGACTTCTGCTACCGGCATCCCGATCGGCAGAGCTTCGTCCTGTGTCAGCGGTGTCTGCGCACCATCTGCGCGGAGTGCCAGACGCAGGGGCCGGTCGGCGTGGTCTGCCCGGAGTGCATGAAGGAGCAGCGGAAGAGCCGCACGAGCGCGCAGCGACGCGCTGAGCGCCGCTGGGGCGGCCGGTCCGTCTCCGCGGTCGGCGGTCGCCCGCGCGCGATGGGCTGGATCGCGGGCGTCACCGCCGCGGTCTACCTCCTCCAGATGCTCGACACCTACGCGCTCGGCGGCGCCCTCGGCGTGCAGTACTGGCTGATGTTCTACGCGCCGGCGCTGTACCCCGACCTCACGGCCGTGTTCCAGCCGTGGCGGCTCGCCACGGTGGCGCTCGTGCACGGCGGCTTCTGGCATGTGGGGCTCAACCTGCTCTCGCTGTGGATGATCGGACGCATCCTGGAGCCGATCATCGGCACCGCGCGGTTCCTCGCCGTGTACGCCCTGTCCACGATCGGCGGCTCCGTGGCGGTGGCGCTCCTGGCCTTCTCGACGCCCGTCGTCGGCGCCTCCGGGGCGGTGTTCGGGCTTCTCGGCGTGCTGCTCGTGATCGGCCGGCACCTCGGCGGGGACATCCGCGGCATCCTCGTCGTGCTCGGGATCAACCTCGTCATCGGATTCGTGCCGGGCTTCAACGTCTCCTGGCAGGCGCACGTGGGCGGGCTCGTGACCGGCCTCATCGTGGGGCTCATCCTCGCGCGCACGAGCGAGCGCAGCCGACGCGGGCTCCGCATCGCGCTGCTGTCCCTCGTCCTCGTGGGACTCCTCGCGCTGCTGGCACTCCCGCCGGTGCTGCATCCCGCCGCGTTCGCCTGACGCAGGCCTCTCTCGCACAAGGGCCGGACCCCTCGGGGTCCGGCCCTTCGTCGTTCTCCCGGCGGAGTTCTCCACAGGTTCTCCACAGCTGTGGGGAGGTTCTCCACGGTTAACCCGGCGTTCTGCACGGGCTCTCCACCGGGTTCTCCACCTGATTTCCCCACTTCTCCACCGAGTTATCCACAGCGTTATCCCCACTTGGGGATGAATTACACGGCTGTTGTTCACAGCTGTGGGCGGCCCTGGGGATGAATCACACGGTTGTCATTCGCTCACGGATCCCGTGAGACGCCGTAGAGACCCCCGCCCGTTCTCCTGCCGGAAACCTCGTTGGCGTAGGCTCGCTCTCGAGCGCGAAAGGATCTGCGATGACCGACCCGCTGCAGCTCGGCCCCGAGCACGACTCCCCGCGGCGCGCCAAGCGCACCGCGAAGAAGCGCCGTGGCGCGTGGACCGCGGTTCTCACGATCTTCGGCGTCCTCCTCCTCGTGGGGGGAGTGGCGATCGGCGCCTCGACCCTCCTGGCGCCGCAGGCCGTCGAACACGCTTACGGCACCGTCAAGGTCAGTGTGGCCGAGAAGGTGCAGGAGGTGCAGGAGGAGGTCTTCGAGGAGCTCCCCAGCGTCAAGAAGGGCGCGTCCGGCGGGAAGACCGAGCTCGACTGGTGCGACGGCACCTTCACGGAGATGCTCTCGTACGAGCGCGAGGGCGTGCCACCGGTCTGGGCCGCGCACAACAACTGCGGCGGCGACGTCATCCTGCCGTGGGAGAAGGGCCAGCGCCTGCGCATCGAGGGCAGCGACCAGGTCTACGAGATCGTGGACATCCGCTACACCTCGAAGATCTGGTCCTCGACCGCCGACCTCGTCGGGCTGAAGGGCGAGTTCGCGCTCCAGTCGTGCTTCTACGGCGAGGACCGCATGAAGTTCATCGGCCTCGAGCCCGTCGAGTAGCGCAGCCACGGCAGCACGCCGCCGCACGCCAGCACGGGCACCGCGAGCAGGACGTACATCGCCCCGTACGCGTCGGGCAGCCATGACGCGGGGCTCGGCAGGAGCAGCGCCCCCGCGAGAAGCGGCGCGACGACCGGCGCCAGCGTGTTCGCGACGTTGAAGACCCCGAGGCCGAAGGCCGACGCCTCGGGCGGCAGGGCAGCCTGAACGAGCGAGCGGGTGGCGGTGTATCCCGCTCCCACGCCGACCCCGGCGACGGCGGTCGCGATGAGGAACGGCCCCATCGCCGTCGCGATGCCGCGCCCGATCATCGCCGCCGCGACCAGCACCAGCGCCGCGCCGAGGAGCCTGCGGGGGTCGGCTTTCGAGAGCGGGGTCGCGGCGATGGCGCTCGCAGTCGCGGTGACGGCGACCGCGCCCAGGAGCGTGGCCAGCGACACCATGCGCACGGCGTCGGCCTCCGACAGGTGCCACCGATCGAGAAAGAGATACAGCCCGAAGGTGAGGCCGGCCGCGAGCTCGACCGCGAGCACGAAGCGGATGAGCGATGCGGCCAGGAAGGCGCGCGTCAGCACCGATCGGATGGCCGGCCGGCCACCGGTCGCGGCGGCGGTGGACGGGGCGTCGTCCCGCGGCAGACGACGCACGATGAGCAGGATGGCCGCGGTCGCGAGGGCGGGGACGGTGAGGATCATCCCGGTCAGGCTGTGCGGGAGGAGCGCCGCGAGAGCGAGCCCGGGGAGCGTCCCGACGAACGACGCCGCGGAGAAGACACCGGCCGCGCGCGTGCGGTCGGCCGGGGCGAGCCGTGCGGAGAGGAGGCCGTTGATGGCTCCGAAGCACGCGTTGTAGGCCGCCTGCGCGAGCATCCACGCCGCGCCGAGCCAGGCGATGTGCGTCGCGCTGATGAGCGCCCCGGAGGCGAGCAGACCGACCACGGCGCCACCGACCAGCCAGCCCCGTCGCCCGGTCCGGCTGCGATCGGCGGCCCAGCCGAAGAGCGGATTGGCCACCATCGCCGTCGCGGAGCCGGCCGCGATGATCGCCGCGAGGGCGGATGGCGCGCCGTCGTCTCCGACGAGGTCGCGCGTGAGGACGGAGAGCCCGACGACGGCGGGGGCGGTGAGCGAGCCGAGCACTGCGCACTGCGCGATCGCGAGCAGCAGGATCCGTCTCATCGCGCCTCGGGCGGGTCGAGCAGTCTCAGGACCGCCGCTCGCGCCAGAGCCTCGTCGCGCGTCGTCACACCCAGCTTCCGATAGAGCGAACGCAGCTGCGCCTTCACGGTGTTGACGGATACGAAGAGGCGCTCCGCGATCTCCGCGCGGCTCGCCGTCTCGGCGAGAGCCTGCAGCACGATCGCCTCGCGCGGGCTGAGCACGGGATGCGCGTGGTCCTCGGCGATCGGCTCGGGGCGCGCGTCGAAGGCGTCGAAGTCTCGGCGGAGCACCTCGGCGGTGCCGCGCTCATCCGCCGCGACGAGGAGCGCGAGGAGTCGCTCGCGATCGGGCGCCGTCATGAGCTGCAGAGGCCACCGCAGCTCATGCTCCGCCACCGTGGCGGCGATGCGCGCGCCGGCCTCGTGCGCGGCGCGCGCCTCCCCGCTGCGGAGGGCGCGCCGCACGTCCGCAATGGCGGCGAGCATCTCCTCGATCGGATGGGCCCCCGCGGCCGGCAGCGGACCGTCCGCCGGGGTCTGCAGGGACAGCAGCGTGCGCAGGAGCGATGACGGTCTGCGGCTGCCGGCGCGCGGAGGTTCCGGTGCCGCCCCGGCGAGGAGGTCCAGGAGCACGCTCGTCACCGCGAGGCGCTCCCGCGCGGCGGGCAGCGTCGAGCGCCGCACGCGTGTGCTGCAGGTGCGCTGGAAGCGGTGGGCGGCCTCCTGACGACGTCGCAGCATCGTCTTCGCGATCACCCGCGGTGTGAGGATGAGGTCCCAGTGCTCGATGGTCTGCAGGTGCGGATCCAGGACGTCGAGTTCGGCGAGGGCTGCCGCCGGGTCGGCGTCGTCGATCATCGTCCACGCGCGAGCGATGCGCGCAGGCGCGCCCATGTAGCCATCGCGCCAGGTCTCCGGCCAGTCGGCGTCGACGATCGCCGCAAGACTGCGCCGTGCCGCGTGAACTCGTCCCTCCAGCGTCTCCAGGAGCGCGAGGCCCGCCAGCGCCGCGTTCCGACGATGCCGGAAGTCGTGCCGTTCTGAGAACTCCACAAGCAGGGCGAACGCTCGGCGGGCGGTCGGATGGTCGCGCGCGTAGAGCGCGCTGATCGCGCTCTGGCACAGGACCGTGCCCACGATCTCGGCCAGTCGGGGATCGGACGGGAGGCCGTCCAGCAGATCGACGCAGCGTCTCGCGGCCTCGGCCATCCGCCGTTCCTGTCCGAGCATCCGCCAGACCAGGCTCTCCAGCCCGCGGTGCACGGCGGTCTCGAGGGGGCCGAGGCTGCGAGCCTGCACGCGCGACATCACGGCCGCCGATGCGAAGAACTCGGGAGCGCGTCGCTGTGTCGCGGGTTCGGCGTTGAGCACGAGCCCGTACCAGAGGGCGAGCAGCGGATGGCGGTGGATCTGCACCGCGGGGATGCGTCGGAGGAGCGCCACGACCCGTGAGCCCTCCTCCCGCCGAAAGGGGAAGGCGCGCAGCGCGACGTGGGCGGCGAACTCCAGGTCGCGCGCCTCGAGCGCGTACTCCAGCGCGGAGAGGTCGTCCTTCAGCTCGTCGAAGAGCCAGCGGGCGATCAGGCGCCGCAGCTCGGCGAGGCGGCGCGGGTCCTGCGCGCTGAGGTCGGCAAGCGCCTGCTCGCGCACTGCGGTGCGGAAGCGGAAGAGCTGCGTCCCGTCACCCGCCTCGCCTCGATGACCCGCGCCGGCCTGCTCGAGACGGCGGAGGAGAGCTTCCGCATCGCCTCGCCCCGTCACCTCGGCGATGAGCGCGGCGCTGACGGCGGGGGCGAGAGCAAGCTCCGCGACCAGGCGGCGCAGGCCCGGTTCCCCCATCCGCTCCGCGACCTCGAGTGGAGTGGTCGCGAGGGCGGACGCGGTCGACGCGAAGTCCTGCTGCGCGATGACCCGGCGGGAGACCGCAGTGTTCGGCGTCTCGAACGCGGTGGCGGAGCGCGTCGCAACCACGCAGCGCATCGTGGCGAGCTCTCCCAGCACCTCGAGCAGGTCGGCGGCGATCCGGTCCGACACGGTCGTGTCGCGCGGGAAGCCGTTCACGACCAGCGTCACGGGCGGGTCGGCTTCGCGGAGCGCGCGAATGAGGGCGGCGACCGCCATCTCGGGGGCCTCGGAGAGCGCGGTGATCTCGCGGTAGAGCACGGCGTCGGGGAGGAGCCCGCGGGCGTGCGCCTGCGTGAGGGCGCGCAGCCAGAACGCCGCCGCCGTCGGGGCGGCAGACTCGCCGTCGATCCACACGATCGCCGTGCCCGCGTGGTCTGCTCGCGCCACCCAATGTGCGAGGACGCTGCCAGGATCGTGGAGGTCGCGCAGGACGCACAGCCGCTCCGGGCCGCCGAGCGCCGCGACGAGATCGTCGGCGACCGCGGCCTCCGCCGAGGGGAGGAGCAGCGCCGGGAACGACGCGCGCGAGGTCATCGAACAGGAAAGGTCGGGCCCGCCTCAGGCGAGCGCGCGGTGCGGCGCCGTCACCGCCACTGCGTCGTCATGAGGAAGCCGACGAAGGCGATCCCGAAGCCGATGACGAGGTTCCATGCGCCGATGTCGGGGATCGGGAAGGCCATCCCCGAGAGGTAGAAGACGAGGATCCACACCAGCCCGATGAGCATGAAGGCCACCATGACGGGCTTGAACCAGACGGGGTTCGGGCCCTTGCCGGTCTCGGGCTGCTCGAGGGGTTCGTCGCCCTGGGATGCTCGTGCCATGGGCAGGAGTCTACTAGGACGCCCGAGCGGTTCCGCCGCTAGCGGCGCGCGGCGTCGGCGGTGGGCTTGGGAGGAGTGGGCGTCGGCGAGGGGGTGGCTTCCTCGCCCGTGCACACGCCGAGGCGGATGGTCGACTTGATCGGGACGGAGCCGATGGCCGACTGCGAGACGACGCCCGGCTGCGACGACGGCTCGCACGTGTCGTCCTCGACGACCTCGGGGGTGAGCCCGAGCTGGGTCAGCGCGCTCTCCGCGGCCTTCAGCGAGAAGCCGCGGAGGTCGTTCACCTGGACCCGCCCGGTCGCGACCTCGAGGTCCACGGTGGCGCCGGCGGGCAGCTCGTCGCCCTCGGCGACCGTGTCGCCGTCGGAGTGCACGCTGAGGACGGTCGACTCCGCGTGCTCGGCGTCGTCCACGGGGAGGATCGCGCCGAGGGAGAGACCCGCCGCGGCGATGGCGTCGCGCGCCTGCTTCTCGGTCATGCCGACGAGCGCGGGCAGCGCGGCGACCTCCGGTCCGTCGGAGACGTGCACCTCCACCTGCTGCCCCGGGCTCATCGAGAAGCCCTCATCGGGCTGGGTCTCGATGACGATGCCCTCCTCGACGGTGTCGCTCGCCTCGTCGCGGCGGACCGGCGCGAGATCCGCCGCCTCGAGCTCCTCGACCGCGCGCTCGTAGGTCATCCCCGCCACGTCGGGCACGATGCGCGCACTCGCCGGCGTGCCGTCCCAGGGGCGGATGGTCGCGAGCCAGAACACGAGGGCGACGATGAGCACCGCGATGAGCGTGACCGCGGACCAGATCCAGGCGACCGGCGGGCCGGACTGCGTGCGCGGCATGGTGGTGTCGCTGGAGAGCTGCCGCAGCGTCTGCGCGGTCTCCTGCGCCTGCCGCGGGCTCGGCCCGTAGAGCTCGCTGGTGAGCGTGTCGAGCTCGCGCTGCGTCGGCGCGCGGCCATCCAGGGCGGCGTCCAGCGCCTCGCGGAAGCGGGCGGCGTCCTGATAGCGCTGGAACGGGTCCTTCGCGAGCGCGCGCAGCACCACGGCGTCGAGAGCGCGGGGCAGCTCGGGGTTGAGCGCGGAGGGCGTCACCGGAGTCTCGCTGACGTGCTGGTACGCGACCGCGACGGGGGAGTCGCCTCGGAACGGCGGACGACCGGTCAGCAGCTCGTAGAGCACCACCCCCGCCGAGTAGAGGTCCGCGCGTGCGTCGACGGCCTCGCCCTTCGCCTGCTCGGGAGAGAAATACGACGCAGTGCCGAGGATGGCGGTGGTCTCGGCGACCGTGGACGACGAGTCGGACACGGCGCGCGCGATGCCGAAGTCCATGACCTTCACCTGGCCGGACTCCGTGATCATGACGTTGCCGGGCTTGATGTCACGGTGCACGACGCCTGCGCGGTGGGAGTACTCGAGCGCCTCGAGGATCCCGTCGACGTACCGGATGGCGACCGTCGGCGCGACCGGGCCGCGCGCGACGATGTCCTTGAGGAGCGTTCCGCTGACGAGCTCCATGACGATGAACGGCACGGGGCGCAGCGTGCCGGTCGCATCGGTCTCGCTGTCCTCGCCGGCGTCGAACACGCGCACGATCGACGCATGCGCCATCCGGGAGGCTGCTTGCGCCTCGAGCCGGAACCGGGTGCGGAACGTGCTGTCGCTCGCAAGATCGCGTTCGAGGATCTTGATCGCGACCGTGCGGCCGAGCTTCTCGTCGTAGCCGCGGAAGACGCTGGCCATGCCGCCTCGGCCGATCAGCTCGTCGACCCGGTATCGGTCGTTGAGCACGCGTGTCTCGGCCTTCACGGATGGACCCCCCTGGAGAAGCAGGCGGGGTCAGCTTAGCCTCACCCGCTGAACGTCGGCCCGGCAGGCCCCCGCCGTCAGCCGGCGGTGTTGCCGGAGCCGTTCGCGCCGGTCTGCGTGCCGTCTCCGGTCTGCCCGCCGCCGTTGCCCGCACCCGCGCCGCCGTTGCCGCCGGCGTTGCCCGTGCCGTTCGCGCCGTTCTGCGTGGCGGGCGTCTCGGTGGGCGTCGGCTCGGGCTCCTCCGTCGGCTCCGCCTCGATCGTGACGGTGGGGCTCGACGCGGACACCGTGCTGTCGGGCATGCCGCTGCACGAGATGGTGGAGGTCGCGCTCACGCTCTCGCCGGGGCCCGCGGTCGCGACGATCACCGCGCTCGTCTCGTCGACGAGGAAGGGGTCGCGGGTCGGCGCACCGGAGTCCTGGAAGTTCGCGCCGGACAGCTGCACCGTGTAGGTCGCGTCGCCGAAGCCCTCCGGGCAGGAGTAGCGGTCCCAGCGGACGACGAACGAGCTGCCCGCGGGCACGCTGCTCGGGGCGGTGCCGTTGTACTCGAACGCGAGCGGTCCGGCCTCGGGCATGCTCGGGGCGGTGTAGACGGTCAGCGTGATCGTCGACCCCTCCGCGATGTTGCCGCGCGGCGAGACCTCGGCGACGGTGTTCACCTGCTCCGCGCTCGTCGCCTGCGAGCCGTCCTGGCGGGCGGCGGCGAGGCCGGCGGCGCTGAGGGCGTTCACGGCGTCGTCGTACGTCATGCCGACGAGATTCAGCCCGTCCACGTTCACGAGGGCGGGGCCGGTCTCCACGGGCGTCGGCGTCGTCGACGGCTGGCTGGGCGCGCTCGCCGACGGCGTCGGGCTCTCCGCCGTGCTCGGGTCGTCGTCCTGGTTGAGGAAGAACGCGGCGACCGTGCCGCCGAGCACGAGCACGAGCAGCGTGATCAGCGCGATGAGCGGCCACGTCCACGGGCTGCGCTTCTTCTTCCGCGGCTCCTCGGCGACGGCCGCGGGCGGCGCGTCGAAGGGGATGGGCCGGGTCGAGTTCATGAGGCGCGTGGTGGCGTCGTCGCCGACGCCCAGCAGCTGCGTCAGATCGTCGTCGGCCGCGGCGGACCCGGCGGCGATCGCGGGCACCGCGGCGGCGGCCGAGGCGATGTCGCCGCGGCGCAGCGCATTCGCCGCGCGGGCGACGGCGGCCGACGACGCCGGGCGCTCCTCGGGCTTCTTGGCGATCATCGCCATGACGAGGTTCTGAACCGGCTGGGGCACGTCGGAGGGGAGCGGCGGGGGCTGCTCGTTGATCTGCGCCATGGCGATCGCGACCTGCGATTCGCCCGTGAAGGGGCGCTTGCCCGCGAGGCACTCGTACGCGACGATGCCGAGCGAGTACGTGTCGGTCGCGGGGCTCGCCGGATGGCCGGATGCCTGCTCGGGGGACAGGTACTGGACCGTGCCCATCACCTGGCCGGTCGCCGTCAGCGGCACCTGGTCGGCGATGCGCGCGATGCCGAAGTCGGTGATCTTCACGCGCCCGTCGGGCGTGATGAGGAGGTTCCCCGGCTTGATGTCGCGGTGCACGAGACCGGCCGCGTGCGCGGCCTGGAGGGCCGCCGCGGTCTGCGCGGTGATGTCGAGCGTGCGCTCGGGCGGCAGCGCGCCCTCGCGCTCGAGGATGGTCGACAGCGCCTCGCCGGGCACGAGCTCCATCACGAGGAAGGCGGAGCCGTTCTCCTCGCCGTAGTCGAACACGCTCGCGATGCCCTCGTGGTTGACGAGCGCGGCGTGCCGAGCCTCGGCGCGGAAGCGCTCGAGGAACCCGGGGTCGCCCATGTACTCGTCTTTGAGGATCTTGATCGCGACCGATCGTCCGATGACGTGGTCGGTCGCCTCCCAGACCTCGCCCATTCCGCCGATGGCGATGCGCGAGTTGAGCTCATAGCGGCCGCCGAAAGAAACACCTCGTGTAGGCCTCATCGTCCCAGCACCGCCTCCATGACTTCCTTCGCGACGGGAGCCGCGATCGTGTTCCCGCTCCCAGACTGGCCCTGGCCACCGCCATCCTCGACCACGACGGCGACCGCGACCTGCGGGTCGTCCGCCGGAGCGAATCCCGTGAACCAGAGGTCGTACGGGCCGTCGTTCGGGGTCTCGGCCGTGCCGGTCTTGCCGGCCACGTCGACCCCGTCAATTCTTGCATTGGTCGCGGCGCCATCCTGGACGCTCGCCTCCATCGCCTCGGTCAGCGCGTCGGCGAGATCCGCATCGAGCGCGCGCCCGAACTGCGTCGGCTCGAACGTGTCCTGCACGGACAGGTCGCTGCCGATGACGTCGTCGACCATCCAGGGGTTCATGACGACGCCGTCGTTGGCGATCCCGGCCGAGACCATCGCGATCTGCAGCGGCGTCGCCTGCACCTGACCCTGCCCGAAGCCGGTCAGCGCGGTCTGCGCCTTGTCGTCGAGGTCGGGGTAGGAGGAGGGCGTCGACACGAGCGGCGTCTCGAAGCTCTCGTTGAACCCGTACGCCTCGGCCGCCTTCCGGATGGCGTCGTCGCCGAGCTTCACGGCGAGCTCCGCCATCGGGACGTTGCACGAGAGGCGGATGGCCGTGCGCAGCGTGACCTCGTCGCCGCCACCGCAGGTGCCGCCGGTCGAGTTGCGCACCACGCTCGAGGAGTTGGGGAGCGTGTAGGACGCCGGGTTCGGCATCGTGGAGTCCATCGTGTAGTCGCCCGACGCGATCGCGGCGGACACCGTCACGAGCTTGAACGTCGACCCCGGGGGGTAGAGATCGCCGGCGATCGCGCGGTTCTGCAACGGCTGGGCGGGATCGGCCTGCAGCTGGTCGTATGCCGCGTTCGCCGCCTCGGCGTCGTGCGCCGCGAGCTGGTTCGTGTCGTAGCCGGGCGTGGACACCATCGCGAGGATGCGGCCGGTGTCGGGCTCGATGGCCACGACGGCTCCCGTGAAGCCGCGGTTCGTCAGGGCGTCGTAGGCCGTGCGCTGGACAGCGGGGTCGATGCTCAGCTCGATGCTCGAGCCGCGCGGGTCCTGACCGGAGATGACCTGGTCGAGGCGCTGGAAGAACGCCGACGCCGCCTGCCCCGACAGCTCCTGGTTCATCTCGCGCTCGAGCTGCGTGACGGACTGCAGCGCCGGGTTCATCCAGCCGGTCACGGCCGACCACAGCTGCGCGTCGGCGTACTGCCGCTGCCACGCGTAGACGTCGTCGGACGCGCTCGACGTCGCGATCTCCTGGCCGCCGGCGATGATCGAGCCGCGCTGCACCTCGAAGCTGTCGTAGAGGGTGCGGCGGTTGTCGGGGTGCGCGTTGAGCGAGGGCGCCGAGACGACCTGTATCCAGCTCGTCGCGACGAACAGCGAGAGGAACATGAACAGCACGATGATGCTGAGCCTGCGGAGCTCCTTGGTCATCCGATCACCGCCCTGGGCTGCTGGCGCACCGCATCGCTGATGCGCAGGATGAGCGCCACGATGAGCCAGTTCGCCAGCAGCGACGAGCCTCCCGAGGCGAGGAACGGCGTCGTGAGACCCGTGAGGGGGATCACCCGGGTCACACCGCCGACCATGATGAACACCTGCAGCGCGAGCGTGAACGACAGCGCGGTCGCGAGCAGCTTGCCGAAGTCGTCCTGGCCGAGCACGCCGATCCGCAGGCCGCGCGCGGTGAAGACCAGGTACAGGCAGAGCACGGCGAACAGGCCCACGAGCCCGATCTCCTCGCCGAGGCTGGGGAAGATGTAGTCGCTCTGCGAGACCGGCGTGAGGTACGGCCGGCCCTGGCCGAGTCCGGTGCCGAAGAGGCCGCCGTGCGCGAGGCCGAAGATGCCGTTGACGAGCTGGAAGCTGCCGCCGTCGGCCTGGATGACGCTCTGGTCGAAGGCGTGGAGCCAGTTCTCGAAGCGCCCGCGCACGTACGACAGGACGAAGGAGGCGCCGATCGCGCCGCCGACGGCGAGGATCACGCCGATGAGCATCCACCCCGTCTTGCCGGTGGCGACGTACAGCGTGGCCACGAACATCCCGAAGATGAGCAGGCCGGTGCCGAGGTCGCGCTGGAAGACGATGATGGCCATCGAGATGAGCCATACGACGATGAGAGGGCCGAACTCGCGGGCACGGGGGAAGCTGAACCCGAGGATCTTCCGGCCCGTCGATGCGAGGCTCTCGCGGGTGCGGACGAGGTAGCCGGCGAAGAAGATCGCCAGGCAGATCTTCGCGAGCTCGCCGGGCTGGAAGTTGAAGCCGAAGATGTTGATCCAGACGTCGGCGTTGCCGCCGCCGTGCAGGAACGGCACGAACGGCAGCATCAGCAGGACGATGCCGGTGAGGCCGAAGATGTACGTGTACCGGAACAGCACGCGGTAGTTGCCGAGCAGCCACACCAGCAGGATCGCGAGCACGATCGACACGGCCGCGTACGCGATCTGGTTCTGATAGGCCGTCGCATAGAGGCCATCCGAGTCGTTCTGGATGTCGATGCGGTAGATCATCGCGATGCCCAGCCCCGTCAGCAGGGTCGCGATGGGCAGGAGGAACGGATCGGCCTGGGATGCCTGGATGCGCATCACGATGTGCAGCACGAGGGTCAGCGCGCCGACCACGCCCAAGCCGATGAGGACTCCGGGGCGGAGCTCCCCGATGGCGCCGAACTGCACGAGCACGACGGCCCCTGCCGACACGGCGAGGGCGAACAGCAGCAGGAGCAGCTCGCGGTTGCGCAGCGGCTGCGGTCTCCGCACACGGCGCAGGGCCTTGTGGATCTGGGTGTCGGCGGCGGTCATTCCTCGCCCTCCGGCGTCGGCGTGGGTGTGGGCGTCGAGAGATCCTCGCTCGCGCTCTCGTCCTCATCGAGGGTCTCGTCGATCTCACCCGGGGCGAGCCGGTACGAGCGCAGGCGCTCGACGATCGCCTCGGCGTCGGCGAGCGAGCGCGCGGTGATCGTGCGCTCGACCTGGGCGCGATACGCCTGCGGCAGATCGGCGAGGACGACGTCGGTGTCCTCGCGGACCTCGGACAGCGAGACGGGCCCGAGCGACTGCTGGATGCCCTGGTAGATGACGACGGAGTCGTCGTCGGCGCCGACGAAGTAGCGCGTCTGCGTCCAGCTGAAGAACGCCGCCAGGCCTGCCGCGATCGCCGCCACGAGGACGAGGAGCGCGACGATCGCACCGAGGCGCCGACGGCCGCGGCGGCGGCGGTCCTCGGCGATGAGCTCCTGGAGGTACTCCGGCTCGGGCTCGAAGTGCGTCGGCACGTTCGCGGCCGCGCGGTTCGGATGGAACCAGCTCGTCGGCAGGACGGGCCGGCTCAGCGGAGCGTCGGCGACGATGCCCTGCGGGTTGGAGGCCGAGCCCACGATCGTCGCGGTGCCGGTGTAGAGCGGATGCTGCCCGCCGACGTCGACGATGACGATCGTGACGTTGTCGGGGGCGCCGCCGTCGAGGGCGTACTTCAGCAGGATGTCCGCGGTGCGGCCGGGGGCGAATCCCTGCCGCAGCGCCTTCGTGACGTGCGTCTCGTCGACGACGCCGGAGAGGCCATCCGAGCAGATCAGCCAGCGGTCGCCCTCGTGCGTCGGCATGACGAACGTGTCGACCTCGGGGTGGGCGTCCATGTCGCCGAGCACGCGCATGAGCACCGAACGGCGCGGGTGGTAGCGCGCCTCCTCGGGTGTGATGCGGCCGGAGTCGACCAGGCGCTGCACGAAGGTGTGGTCGGCGGTGATCTGCGTGAGCTCGTCGTCGCGGTAGAGGTAGATGCGCGAGTCGCCGATGTGGGCGATGACGGCGTAGTCGTCGACCATGATGATCGAGCTGACCGTGGTGCCGAGGCCGGCGAGCTCGGGGCGGCGCGAGGCGATCTGGATGAGGTCGCCCGCGGTCGAGGAGATCGTGTGCTTGAGCGCGTCCTCGGCCTCCGCCGGCGAGGCGTAGACCTGGTCGAGCGGCTCGAGCTTCTGGATGGCGACGGCGGAGGCCACGTCGCCGCCCGCGTGGCCGCCCATGCCGTCGGCGACGACGAACAGGTTGGACCCGGCGTAGCCGGAGTCCTGGTTGTTCGATCGCACCTTCCCCGTGTGGGAGATGGCGGCGCTGGAGCCGGTGAAGACCATCGGGCGGCGGCTACTTCCGCAGCTCGAACGTCGTGGCGCCGACCTTCACCGGCACCCCGAACGGCACCGGGACGGGGGCGTCCGGCGAGACGCGGTGGCCGTCGAGGAAGGTGCCGTTGGTGGACTGCAGATCCTGCAGCAGCCACTGCTCGCCGCGCAGGAGGAGGCGAGCGTGATGGCTGGAGGTGTAGTCGTCGCGGATGACGAGGCCCGACTCGCTCGAGCGGCCGATCGTCAGCGCATCGCGGCCGAGGGGGAGCTCGAGGCCGGCCTTGGGACCCGACGTGATGACGATGCGGGTGGCCGCGCCGCCGGACGACGGTGCGCTCTGGGCGGGCGCCGGCGCTGCGGCGGGAGCGGGTGCCGCAGGCGCGGGAGTCGCCGCCGCGGCGCCGCTCCCCGGCAGCTTGCGCACGCGCACGCCGAAGATGTCCGCGCGCAGCGAGAACACGACGGCGAACACGAACAGCCACAGCACGAGGAGGAAGCCGTACTGCAGCAGGAGCTGGGTGAGCGGGTTCATCGGTCCCCTCCGCGGAAGTCGTACAGCTCGGTGGCTGCGTCATGTCGCGACACGCGCTGCGGTGGCGCCGCGAGCGGCACGAGGCGGAAGACGATGTCGGTGCGGCCGATCGTGATGACCTGCCCGTTGGAGAGGGCGGCCTGCCCGACGGGGACGCCGTCGAGCTTCGACCCGTTCGTGGAGCCGAGGTCGCGCACCATGGCGCGCTCGCCATCCCACAGCACCTCGACGTGCTTGCGGCTCGTGCCGGGGTCGGCGACGGTGATGTCGGCGTCGCTGCCGCGGCCGATCACCGTGCGCGCTCGCGAGAGCGGATGGCGGCGGCCGGCGATCTCGACGACGGCCCGCCATTCGACGCGCCCCTCGGCCGTGACGGAGTCCACCGCGATCGTGCCGGTGGCCACCTGCTCGTCGGGCCGCAGGGAGATCGAGACCGGGCCGGGGAAGCTGTAGCCCTGCTTGGCGGCGTGCGCGCGCACCGCCTCGTCGAGCTCGTTCGTGAGCGCCGGGCCGAGCGCGGCCATCCGCTCGCCGTCGGCGGGGCTCACCCGGACGGTGAGGCTGTTGGGCACCAGCACCCGGTCGCGCGTGACGATGGCGGCCTTCTTGTCGAGCTCGCTGCGCAGGGCGGAGGCGATCTCGACGGGCTGGAGCCCGCTGCGGAAGGTCTTCGCGAACGCGCTGTTCACGGCGCGCTCGAGCCCCTTCTCGAAGCTGTCAAGTAGTCCCACTGGGCTCCTCATGCAGGGCGGCTGGTCAGGGTCATCGTAGCCAGAACGTCTGGAAACGCGGACGCCCTGCGCGAGAAGACGTCTGCAGGCGGATGGCCGTCATCCTGACGACGGACGGCGTCGGGGGCGCGACGCGCCCGTGATCCCGCTTTCGCGAGGCCCCGTCGGTCGTGTTATTCTCGGGAAGTTGGGTTCGGAGGTCTCGGACTCTGCGCGAGTGGCGGAATAGGCAGACGCGCTGGCTTCAGGTGCCAGTGCCCGAAAGGGCGTGGGGGTTCAACTCCCCCCTCGCGCACAGCGGATGTCAGGAGAAAGCCCCCGGTCGGATCGACCGGGGGCTTTCTCGTGCCCGGAGTCAGACGCCGCGGCGCCCGTCGGCGTCGCCGTCGAGCTCGACCTCCTCCTTGCGCACGTCGGCCTCGACGCGCTCGGTGTCGCTGACCGTCTCGGTGTCGAGGCGCACGCGCTCGACCGGGACGGTCTCCTTGTCGACGACCGGACGCTCCTCGGTCAGGACGACCTCGTGCTCGGCCTCGCTGATGTCGGGGCCGTCGAGGGCGTCGCCCGCGTTGCCGTCCGTGATGGGCTCGCGCTCGAGGCGGACCTCTTCGCGCTCGACGGGGACGGTGACCGTCTCGTGGTCGGTGACGACGTACTTGCGGAGGCGCGCGCGGCCCGTCTCGACGCGCTCGGTGCCGACGTTGAGCCGCTCCTCCGAGCGGGTCATCGCGTCGTCGCCGCCGACGCCACGTCCGCGGTCGCGGTCAGCGTCATCGACGAAGGTGCGGCCGGTCGTGCCCGTGCCGACACCGGTGGTGCCTGCGGTGCCCGCGCCGAAGTCGGATCCGGTGCCGTTCTCGGCGAAGTCGTCGCCCGCTCCGCCCGATCGGCTCGAGTCGCGGTAGTAGGAGTAGAGCTCGTCCTCCTCCGCCTCGGAGAGCTCGCCGTCGCTCTCGATGCGCGGAGCGTCCTTCACGAAGTCCTTCGAGAAGGGGACGCGGAGGTCGCCTCCGGTCTCCTCGGCCTGCTCGAGGGGGACGAACGACTCGGACGTGCCGAAGAGACCCGTCTTGACGGTGGCCCAGCTGGGACGACCCGAGTCCGAGTCCACGTAGATCTGACCGACGGTGCCGATCTTGTGCCCGTCGCTGTCGACGACGTTCGCACCGCTGAGGCTGTTGAGGTTCTGCTCGTTGATCATCTCGATCGTTCTCGCTTTCTTCTCCGGAGAGGGCGTCGACGGGTTCGCCGACGTGCCCCGCGCCGATCCCCATGAGAATCAGTCACGCCGTGAACGCTAGGGGACCCGTCCGCTCAACTCCTCGGGTTGTCAGGGTCCGATCGGCCCCCTATCCTCGCGCCCTCCGCGGCCATCTGGAGGGCTTGCATACCGGGGCGCACGGGTCAACCCGTGCGCAGGAGCGGCCTGAGCCGCGTTACATCGAGGGGAGACGAGAAAGGCACGGACATGACGCCATCGCAAACCGCCCAGAATCCGGACGACGCCCACACGTCAGCGCCCGAGCATCCGGATCAGCCGGACTCCCCGACCCAGATCGACAAGAGGTCGTGGGCGTTCGTCGCGCGGAAGTCCTTCCGCGAGTTCCTCGCCGACCAATGCCAGGACATCGCCGCGAGCCTGACCTACTACGGCGTCCTGGCGCTGTTCCCCGGCCTGCTCGCGGTCTTCTCCCTTCTCGGCGTCGTCGGGCAGGGGCAGCAGGCAGCGGACGCCGTGCTCGGGATCATCGGCTCGATCGCGCCGGGCGACACCGTCGACATGCTCGAGGGCCCGGTCACCGACATCGCCAACTCGCCGGCAGCCGGATTCGCCCTCATCAGCGGTCTCGTGCTCGCCATCTGGTCGGCCTCGGGATACGTCGGCGCGTTCACCCGCGGGATGAACCGCATCTACGGCGTCGACGAGGGCCGCCCCTTCCTGAAGCTCAAGCCGCTGCAGCTGCTCGTGACCCTCATCACCGTCGTGATGATCGCGCTCGCCGCCGTGCTGCTGGTGATCTCGGGCCCGATCGCGCAGGCGATCGGCGATGCCATCGGGCTGGGAGACGTCGCGGTGACCGTGTGGAACATCGCACGCTGGCCGGTCCTCGCCGCCATCGTCGTGCTCCTCATCGCGATGCTGTACTACGCGACGCCGAACGTGAAGCAGCCGAAGTTCCGCTGGATCAGCATGGGCGCCATCCTCGCGATCGTCATCCTCCTGATCGCGTCGATCGGCTTCGCCTTCTACGTCGCGAACTTCTCCAACTACAACCGCACCTACGGCTCGTTCGCCGGCGTCATCGTGTTCCTGCTGTGGCTGTGGATCGCCAACATCGCGCTGCTCATCGGCGCGGAGTTCGATGCGGAGATGGAGCGCGGCCGCGAGCTCGAAGCGGGTCTGCCCGCGGAGGAGCGCATCCAGCTCCCCCTGCGTGACGACAAGCGCATCGAGAAGGCCGCGGAAGCACATCGCAAGGACGTCGCGAAGGCCCGCGAGATCCGACGCGACAACGACTGACGCTCGCACCGTCGCGGAGAGGCGGCCGCCCGAGAGGGTGGCCGCCTCTTCGTGCGCTCAGCCCTTTCGGCGCGCTCAGCCCTCCTGCTGCGAGCCGCGCTCGCCGCGCTCGAGGATGTCCCGCAGCAGCGCGAGCACCTCGTCGGGGAGGCCCTGCTCGCCGACCGTGATGTCGACGCGCTGGGAGATCTCGATGCGCCAGGTGTAGCCGTCGGGCACGGGGCGCGCCTCGGGGGCGACGGTCTCGGCGAGGGAGACCAGTCGGTCGCGCTCGGGCTGGGCGAGTGCTGATTCCGGCACCTCGGCGACGTGCACCCGGCCGAGGAGACCGCCCGAGCGCTCCACCCGCACGGTGTCCGCGTCCGCGGGAGAGCCGGCCCCCGATTCCGCCGGTGCGACACCCACCTCCGCCCACGCGGACGCCACCGCCGACTGCTGCGCGGAGCCGTCGCCGAAGCGCTCGCCGGCCGCGCGGATGGTCGCGGTCGCGAACGCCGCGAAGTCCGCGTCTGAGGCGACCATCCTGCCCTCGAGGACGTCGTACCAGACGCGGCCCGCGCCATCCCACGAGTAGCCCCCGATGCCCGTCGCGGCGAGGTGGAAGGCGCGGTTGGGGATGCCGGAGTTGATGTGGACGCCGCCGTTGTCGGTCGTCGTGTCCACGTAGTCCGCCATGGAGGCGGGTTGCGGGTCGGCGCCCAGCACGTCGTCGTCGTACGCGGTGCCGGGAGCGGCGAGCGAGCGCAGGGCGACGCCCTGCACCTGGTCCGTGAAGATGCCCGCGCCGATGAGCCAGTCCGCCTCCGCCGCCGTCTGCCCGAGCAGCCGCTGCTTCACCAGGCTGCCGATGACGTCGGCGACCGACTCGTTGAGCGCGCCGGACTGGCCCTGGTACACGAGATCGACCGTCGCCTGCACGAATCCGTGCGCGAGCTCGTGCCCGACGATGTCGACCGCCGACGTGAATGAGCGGAAGACCTGGCCATCGCCATCCCCGAAGACCATGCGCTCGCCATCCCAGAAGGCGTTGTCGTACCGGTCGCCGTAGTGGACCGTCGCGAGCAGTGGCCGGCCGGCGCCATCCAGCGAATCGCGGCCGTACTCCTCCTGCAGGAGCGTCCATGTCGCCCCCAGCGCGTCGTACGCCTCATCCACCGCGACGTCGCCGGTGGCGGGATCGCCTTCGCGCCGCACGGTGGTGCCGGGGAGGGCGGTCGTGTTCGCGGCGTCGGAGATCGTCCGCTGCGGATGAGGCGCGACGAGGGTGGCGCGCACGGTCGGCACGGCGACGGCGCGCTTCACGCGCAGCGTCTCGTCGACGGTCAGGGTGCGCGCAGCACAGGCCGACACGCGCTCGTCGGCGTGGGTGGTGAGGCGCTCCAGCAGGTATGGCGGCACGATCCCGTTCATGCAGCGACGGTATCCCCGGTCTCCGACATCCGCCACGGGTGCCGCCCCGGTGCCGCTAGCGTGGAGCCCCGGGAGGACCGATGGCGGATCAGCGGCGCGGGCCGAGCATCTACGACGTGGCGCAGCGCGCGCAGGTCTCGCATCAGACGGTGTCGCGGGTGCTCAACGACTACGCGGGGATCCGGCCGGCGACCCGTGAGCGCGTGCTCGAGGCCATCCGCGAGCTGGGGTACCGCCGCAGCGTCGCCGCCCGCACGCTGGCGACGAGCCGCACCAGGTCCATCGGCGTGCTGACGCCCGCGACGGCGGGGTTCGGTCCGGTGAGCACCCTGCTCGCGGTCGAGCATGCCGTGCGCGCGGCCGGTTACCGGCCGCTCGTCACGAGCGTCGTCCCCGAGCCCGATGCCGTGCGGGCGGGAGTGGAGTTCCTCCTCGACCACGCGGTCGAGGCGCTCGTCGCGATCACGCCGTACCGCGTCATGGTGGCCGAGCTTGAGGGACTGGAGCTCCCCTTCCTCACGCTGCAGGGCGGGGGAGAGGGGCTCGACGCGGTGAGCGTCGACCAGTCCGCCGCGATCGACGCGCTCGTCGACCATCTCCGCGCCCTCGGGCACACGGCCATCCAGCACATCGCCGGACCCGCGGGATACATCGAGGCCGACCTGCGGCGCGACGCGTTCGAGCGCTCGGCGCGCGAGCGCGGGCTGCCGCTGCTGCCCGTGCTCGCGGGCGACTGGACCGCCGACGCCGGCTACGCGCTCGCGGCATCGCTCGACCCGCGCGCGACGGCGGTCGTCGCCGGCAACGACCAGATGGCGCTCGGCGTGGTGCACGGGCTCGCCGATCGGGGCGTGCGCGTGCCGGAGGACGTCAGCGTCACGGGGTTCGACGACATCCCGGAGGCCGCGCACTCGTTGCCGCCGCTGACGACCGCGCACCAGGACTTCGCCGAGATCGGGCGCCGCGCGGTGGCCCGCCTCGTCGCGCGGCTCGACGGCGCGTCGGCCCCGCCGCTCGAGGCCGTGGCCCCGCGCCTCGTCGTGCGGCGGTCGACCGCAGCGCCGCGCGCCTGAGGCTCCTCCCGCGGATGCCCGGGCGGGACACTGCGCAGGAGATCCCGGGCCTTCCCGGGCTCGAACCCCTGCCATCCTGCGGCCCGACCGCCTCGGCGGCGCCGGATCTCCTGCGACGTGTCCCGCCTCGCCGCGCATCCGCGATTGCGGCGCGGCGGAACGGCCGGTAATCTTGCCGAGGCGCCCGATGTGAGCGCTCACATGGTCGAGGAGGACGGATGTCGGAAGCAATCGCGCAGGCATCGCTGGGGATCGAGCTGGGCTCGACCCGCATCAAGGCATGCCTGGTGGCACCGGATGGCACGACGCTCGCCACCGGAGGGTTCACGTGGGAGAACCAGCTCGTCGACGGGCTGTGGACCTACTCGCTCGACGATGTGCGCGCGGGCCTGCAGGCCGCGTACGCGGAGCTCGCCGACGCCGTCGAGCGGGAGCACGGCGCGAAGCCGACCTCCTTCGCCGCGATCGGTGTCTCGGCGATGATGCACGGCTACCTCGCGTTCGACGAGGCCGGCGAGCTGCTCGTGCCGTTCCGCACCTGGCGCAACACGAACACGGGCGCGGCCGCTGCCGAGCTCAGCGAGGCGTTCGAGTTCGCCATCCCGCTGCGGTGGTCCGTCGCGCACCTGCATCAGGCGATCATCGACGGCGAGGAGCACGTCTCCCGCGTGCACGCCATCACGACTCTCGCCGGCTACGTCCACGAGCTGCTGACCGGGCGCCGCGTGCTGGGCGTCGGCGACGCCTCCGGGATGTTCCCCATCGACACCGCCACGGGCACCTACGACGCGACGATGCTCGCCACGTTCGACGAGCGCGCTGCCGCCCACGGCGCCGCCGGTCTGCGCATCGCGGATCTGCTGCCCGAGGTGCGCAGCGCGGGGGAGGACGCCGGCGAGCTCACGGCTGCGGGGGCCGCGCTCCTCGATCCGACCGGCTCGCTGCAGCCGGGCGCTCCGCTCTGCCCGCCCGAGGGGGATGCCGGAACGGGCATGGTCGCGACCGGAGCGGTCGCCCCGCGCACCGGCAACGTCAGCGCCGGAACCAGCATCTTCGCCATGGTCGTGCTCGAGGAGGGGCCGCGCACCCCGCACGAGGAGATCGACATCGTGACGACGCCGGCCGGCGACGCCGTGGCGATGGTGCACTGCAACAACGGCGCTAGCGAGCTGAACGCCTGGGCCGATGTCTTCGGCGAGTTCGCCGCCGCGCTCGGGCACCCCGCCGCCCCCGACGCCGTGTTCGAGGCGCTGCTCGGCTCCGCGCTCACGGCCGAGGCCGACAGCGGCATGCTCGTCTACAACTTCCTCTCCGGCGAGCCAATCGCCGGCCTCGACGAGGGGCGGCCGCTCTTCGTGCGCACGCCCGGGTCCCGCCTCTCGCTCGCGTCGTTCGCCCGCGCTCAGCTGCAGGGCGCGTTCGCCGCACTCAGCCTCGGCATGCGCACGCTGACCGACGAGGGCGTCGCGATCGAGGCGATGCGTGCGCACGGCGGCATGTTCCGCACCCGCGGCGTCGCGCAGCGGATCCTCGCGGCCGCCCTCGGCGCCCCGGTCTCCGTCGCCGAGACGGCCGGCGAGGGCGGGGCCTGGGGGATCGCCGTGCTCGGCCAGTACCGGCGCGCGGTGCTCGACGGCTCGGCGGATGGCCGGGACCTGTCGTCCTGGCTGGACGAGGAGCTCTTCGCCGACGCTGCCGCCGAGGCCGTCGTCCCCGAGGCGGCCGACGTCGCCGCCTTCGACACCTACCTGCAGCGCTGGCGCCGCGGCCTCGCGGTGGAAGCCGCGGCGGTCTCCGCCGTCCCCAGCTCAGACCCCCGAGAGTGAGGATCGTCATGACCGACTTCAGCCCCGAGGTCCAGGCCTCGATCGACCGCGTGCGCGCCGACGTCGCGAAGCTCCACGGCGAGCTCACCCGCTACGGGCTCGTGGTGTGGACCGGCGGCAACGTGTCCGGTCGCGTGCCGGGCGCCGACCTGTTCGTCATCAAGCCGTCCGGCGTCAGCTACGACGATCTGGCGCCGGAGAACATGATCCTCTGCGACCTCGACGGCGACGTCATCCCCGGCACCCCCGGGTCCGACCGGAGCCCGTCGAGCGACACCGCGGCGCACGCCTACGTGTACCGCAACATGCCCGAGGTCGGCGGCGTCGTGCACACGCACTCCACCTACGCCGTGGCCTGGGCCGCGCGCGCTGAGCCGATCCCCTGCGTCATCACGGGGATGGCCGACGAGTTCGGCGGCGAGATCCCGGTCGGCCCGTTCGCCGTCATTGGCGACGACTCGATCGGCCGCGGCATCGTCGAGACGCTGCGGGGCCACCGCTCGCGGGCGGTGCTCATGAAGAACCACGGCCCCTTCACGATCGGCAAGGACGCGAAGGACGCCGTCAAGGCGGCCGTCATGGTCGAGGACGCCGCGCGCAGCGTGCACATCGCCCGTCAGCTCGGCGAGCCCGTGGCGATCCCGCAGGAGAAGATCGACCACCTCTACAACCGCTATCAGAACGTGTACGGACAGACGCCCCAGGGAGGCATGAACCGATGAGCCGCAGCATCATCCCGGATCTCGCACAGCAGGAGGTCTGGTTCCTCACCGGGAGCCAGCACCTCTACGGCGAGGAGACGCTCCGCCAGGTAGCCGAGCAGTCGCAGCAGGTCGCGCAGGGGCTCGTCGACTCGCCGGATGTCCCGGTGCGGGTCGTCTGGAAGCCGGTCCTCACCGGGTCGGACGAGATCCGCCGGCTGATCCTCGAGGCGAACGCCGACGACCGCGTGATCGGCCTCGTCGCATGGATGCACACTTTCAGCCCGGCGAAGATGTGGATCGCCGGCCTGAACGCGCTGCAGAAGCCCCTCCTCCACCTGCACACCCAGGTGAACGTCGAGCTCCCGTATGCCGAGATCGACATGGACTTCATGAACCTGAACCAGGCCGCTCACGGCGACCGCGAGTTCGGGTACATCGAGACGCGCCTCGGCGTGCCGCGCACCACGGTCGTCGGCCACGTCAGCGACCCGCAGGTCACCGCCCGGGTGGGCGTCTGGGCCCGCGCCGCCGCCGGCCGCGCCGCCGCGCAGGGGCTGAAGCTCGCGCGCTTCGGCGACAACATGCGCTTCGTCGCCGTGACCGAGGGCGACAAGACCGAGGCGGAGATCCGCCTCGGCGTGCAGGTGAACACGTGGGGCGTCAACGACCTCGTCGAGGCCGTCGACGCCGCGAGCGAGGCCGACGTCGACGCGCTCATCGAGGAGTACCTCGACCTCTACGACGTCGCGGAGGAGCTGCGTCCGGGCGGCGAGCGGGCCGACTCGCTGCGCTACGGCGCGAAGGTCGAGATCGGCCTGCGCTCCTTCCTCGAGGCGGGCGGCTTCAGCGCCTTCACCACCTCGTTCGAGGACCTCGGCGGGCTGCGTCAGCTCCCGGGCCTCGCGGTGCAGCGGCTCATGGCCGACGGCTACGGCTTCGGCGCGGAGGGCGACTGGAAGACCGCGGTGCTCGTGCGCCTCGCGTCGGTCATGGGCGCGGGCCTCCCCGGCGGCGCGAGCCTCATGGAGGACTACACGTACCACCTCGAGGCGGGCAATGAGCTCATCCTCGGCGCGCACATGCTCGAGGTCAGCCCGTCGCTCACCACGACGAAGCCGCGCCTCGAGGTGCACCCGCTGGGGATCGGCGACCGTGAGGACCCGGTGCGCCTGGTCTTCACCACCGACGCCGGCCCCGCCGTCGTGGTCGCGATGAGCGACATGCGCGACCGCTTCCGCCTCGTGGCGAACGTCGTGGAGAACGTCGATCTCCCCGCGCCGATGCCGAAGCTGCCCGTCGGGCACGCCCTGTGGCGTCCGGCGCCGGACTTCCACACCTCGGCGGCCGCGTGGCTCGCGGCGGGCGCCGCGCACCACACCGTGATGTCGACGCAGGTCGGCGTCGAGGTGTTCCGCGACTTCGCCACCATGTCGGGCATCGAGCTCGTCACGATCGACGACGACACGACGCTCCACGGCTTCGAGCGCGAGCTCCGCTGGAACGCCGTCTACTACCGGGTGGCGCAGGGCCTCTGAGCGACGCAGACGCCCGTCGCGCCTCCGGTCGGCGCGGCGGGCGTCCGCGTATTCATGCTCCTGAATGGCTTTTTTCGCCGATTTCGCCAATCTGTCCCCCAAATGGGGGACAGATGCCGTAGTCTCTTCTCAGACGCACCTCTCGGTCGTCCAGCCCTCATCGCCATCCCCCCTGGTCGATGAGGGCTGATCTCGTTTCTGGCGATCTGCCGACCATCTCGTCATTCGCGGTCGCAGGCCTATCCTTTTGCCCCGCACTCCCGTACGGTGGGCCTAAGCCGGTGCGAAATCTGCGCCGGTACCTCTAAATAGAACGGCAGTACATGAGCACGCAGGGCACCGTCAAGTGGTTCAACTCGGAGAAGGGCTTCGGCTTCATCGCTCCTGACGAGGGCGGCTCCGACGTCTTCGCGCACTACACCGCGATCACCGCGAGCGGCTACCGCTCGCTCGAAGAGAACCAGCGGGTCGAGTTCGAGATCGCCCAGGGCCCCAAGGGCCTGCAGGCGGAGAACATCCGACCGCTGTAAACCTCAGCCTTCGGGGGCCCGCGCGATCAGTTCGCGCGGGCCTTTCCCATGCCCGGGCCGCCTCCCTCGTGGACGTCGCCCGGGC
This sequence comes from Microbacterium oryzae, assembly GCF_009735645.1. Lineage (NCBI taxonomy): Bacteria > Bacillati > Actinomycetota > Actinomycetes > Micrococcales > Microbacteriaceae > Microbacterium > Microbacterium oryzae. The sequence continues at coordinate 2,307,025 of NZ_CP032550.1, forward strand.
ATCGTCATGTCCGGTCGCGCGCGAGGTCGTCGTAGTCGGCCAGCGCCTTGGCGTCCTCCGCGTGACGGATGGCGCGCCGCGCGTCGTCGAGAGCCTCCACCGGGTCGGCGGTCTGCCGGGCCTGGGCGAGCTGTGTCCGCGCGGCGTCGAGGCGCACCCGTGCGTCGAGCGATGATCCCCGGCCCACGGCCGCCTCCGCGCGCGCGAGGGCGCTCCGTGCGGCGGCCAGGGTCCCGGGCAGGGCGCTGCGTGCGCCGAGGAGGCGCTGCTGCGCGGTGCGGGCGTCGGCGAGCGCCATGTCGAGGCGGTCGCGCAGGCGCGCGATGGCCTCGTTCGTCGCGACGGGGCGACGACCCGCCTGCGCGCGCAGCCGGTCGAGCTCGTCTGCCGCCCGCGCGATCTCCTCGCCCAGGCGCTCCGCGTCGGCCGGCTCGAGGGCGGCGCGCATGGCCGTCGCCGAGCGGATGGCCGCGGCCGCGGCCTCGAGCTCGTCCGGCACCGCCTGCGCGGCCTGGAGCACGATCCGGTGGCGCTCCTCGAGGGCGCGACTGCGCTGCTCGGCCGTCCGGAGCCGTCGCTCCGCCTCGGCGAGGTCGTCGAGCGGCGACTGCGTCGGATCCTCGGCGCAGCGCGCGGCCGCATCGAGCCGGCATGCCGCGTCGTCCAGCGCGGCGCGGGCCGCGGTCGCGGCATCCGCCGCATCCGTCCACTCCTCGGGGTCGGCGTGCTCCGCGAGCTCTCGCAGCAGGATCGCCGGATCGCCCATCAGACCCTCGACCTCGGTCAGGCGCCCGCGGGCGGCGTCGATCTGCGCGCTCGCGGTCACGTTCGCCTCGATCCACGCGTCGTGCGCGGTCCGCGCCGCCGCGAGCGACCGCAGGGCCGAATCGAGGCGCGCGGCGAGGGCGCGCGTCCGTCGCCGGATCCGCGCGGGAAGGTCGGTCGACTCCCGCAGGTCGCGGTACGCGGCGAACGCGTCGTCTCGCGTGTGCTGCGCGGTCATGCGCGCGCGACGCAGCGCCGGGGGCGGATCGCCGCCGTACAGAGCCCCCGACAGCGACAGCTCCAGCTCGAGCTCGTCGAGGTCGTCGTCGAGCCGCACCAGGGTGGCGCCGACCGCGTCGAGCGCGGCGCCGGCCTTCGCGCGCGCTCGGCGCCCGCGGCGCGCTCGCTTGACGATCCAGACCGTGAGCACGACCACGAGGGCGGCGCCCGCGAACACGATGGCGGCGGGCACCAGCCAGACGAGCACGTCCTCGAGCTCGATGTCGATGTCCAGCACGGCGGGAGGACTACGCCGCGTCGCGGTGCTCGGAGATCAGCACGGCGCGCAGCTGATCGATGTCGTCGACGACGGCGATCGCGCCCTCCTCCTCGCCGGGCGTGCCGAAGCCCCACCGCACGAAGACGACCGGCACCCCATGCTCGGCCGCGCCATCGACGTCGTGGTGCCGGTCGCCGACGAGCACCGGACGCGAGGTGTCGACGCCGGCCTCCTTCAGGCGCTTCAGCGCCTTCGCGAGCACCGTCGACTTCGTGTCGAGGACGTCGGCGTCCGACGACGCCCCGTTGATCGAGACGAAGCAGCCATCGAGGCCGTAGTGCTCGAGGATGGCCTGCACCTGGTTCTCGGGCTTGGTGCTGGCGGTCGACTGCGGGACCCCGGCCGCGTTCACGGCGTGGATGAGGTCGGCGACTCCGGGGTAGAGGGCGACGGACTCCGCATAGCCCTCGCGGGCGGCGAGCTCGCGGTAGCGCGCCACGGCGTCGACGGCCTCGTCGGGGCTCAGCATGCCGCGCACCTGGAAGGACTCGAGCATCGGCGGGCCGATCCAGGCCGACAGCTCCTCCACCGGCGGCGGGGTGCGACCGAGGTCGGTGAGCACCTGCGTGATGCGCGGCAGGATGCCCGCCGAGGCGTCGGCGACTGTGCCGTCGACGTCCCAGAGGATGCAGGACCAGGGGGAGTTCTCGGGCGAGGCCATGAAGCCACCCTATCGACGGCCCGGATGGGCGGCCTGCCGCGATCCCTGCGCGCCGCCCGCGGTCGGCCATCCGCTCGTGCTTGTCTCCCGATATGCATGACGACTCCGCTCTGCTCGTCCGCCGCATCGCCCGCGCCTATCGCGACCGCGTCGTCCCGGCCGTCCGCGCCGAGCGGCTGCCGCTGGCGGTCGCGGCCTGGGAGGCGCCCGGCGAGCCGGTGCCGTTCGAGGAGGCGCGCGACCGGTCCTACCGACCGCTCGCGCGCGGGGAGTGGTGGGGCCGCGCGTGGGGCACGACCTGGATGCGCGTGCGCGGCGAGGTTCCGGAGGAGTGGCGTCGTCGCGTGGCGGCCGGCACGCATGCGGTCGAGCTCGCCGTCGACCTGGGCTTCCGTGGCGGGCAGCCCGGCTTCCAGGCCGAGGCGCTGGTGCGGATGGCCGATGGCCGGGTCGTGAAGGGGATCGAGCCGCTGAACGACTGGGTCCCGATCGACGGCGCCGCGAGCGAGGGTGCCGCGTTCGACGTGTTCCTCGAGGCGGCGTCGAATCCCGACATCGCGCAGGAGTGGACGTTCCGCGAGACGCCGCTCGGCCATCCGCAGACGGCGGGGGAGGAGCCGCTGTATTCCTTCGGCGGCATCGACCTCGCTCTGCGCGATCTCGAGGTCGCCGCGCTCGAGCGCGACTGGGCGGTGCTGGAGGGCCTCCTCGCCGTGCTGCCCGAGCGGTCACTGCGGCGCGCGCGGCTGCTGCGCACGCTCGAGGTCGCCGTCGACGTCCTCGACCCCGACGACATCGCGGGGTCCGTGGCCGCCGTGCGCGACGTGCTCGCGCCCGCGCTCGCCGCGTCGGCGGCCGGCTCGGCCCATCGGGTCGCCGCGGTCGGGCATGCGCACATCGACTCCGCGTGGCTGTGGCCGACGCGCGAGACGATCCGCAAGTGCGCGCGGACGTTCTCCAACGTCCTCGACCTGATGGACCGCCATCCCGAGCTCGTCTTCGCCGCCTCGTCCGCGCAGCAGTACGCGTGGATGCAGGAGCATCACCCCGACGTGTTCGCGCGCATCCGCGAGCGCGTCGTGGAGGGGCGGTGGGTGCCCGTCGGCGGGATGTGGGTGGAGTCCGACACGAACCTGCCGGGCGGGGAGGCGCTCGTGCGGCAGTTCGTCGCGGGCAAGGGGTACTTCCTGCGGGAGCTCGGCGTCGAGACGACCGAGGTATGGCTGCCGGACTCCTTCGGCTACTCCGGGGCGCTGCCGCAGATCGTGCGGGCGTCGGGATCGGACAGCTTCCTCACGCAGAAGATCTCCTGGAACGAGACGAACGCGATGCCGCACCACACGTTCCTCTGGGAGGGGATCGACGGCAGCCGCGTGTTCACGCACTTCCCGCCCGTCGACACGTACAGCTCCGACCTCGGCGCGATCGAGCTCGATCGGGCCGAGCGCCAGAACGCCGAGCGGGGGATCAGCGACCTCTCGCTCGTGCCGTTCGGCTTCGGCGACGGGGGCGGCGGGCCGACACGCGAGATGCTCGAGACCGCGCGCCGGAAGTGCGACCTCGAGGGGTCGCCGCGCGTGGAGATCATGCGGCCCGATGCGTTCTTCGCGGCGGCGAAGGCCGCGCTGCCCGACCCGGCGACGTGGTCGGGAGAGCTCTACCTCGAGTTCCACCGCGGCACGTACACCTCGCAGGCGCGCACGAAGGCGGGCAACCGGCGCAGCGAGCACCTCCTCCGCGAGGCGGAGCTCTGGGCCGCGACCGCGGCCATCCGGCACGGTGCGCCCTACCCCGCGGCGGCGCTGCAGGGGGCATGGCGGACGGTGCTGCTGCAGCAGTTCCACGACATCCTGCCCGGCTCGTCGATCGCGTGGGTGCACCGCCAGGCGGAGGAGCGGTACGCGCAGGTCGCCGCCGCCCTCGAGTCGATCATCGACGAGGCGCTCGCCGTGCTCGGCGGCGACGGCGACGACGAGGTCGTGTGGAATGCGGCCTCGGTGCCGCTCGACGGTGCTCCGGCCCTCGGCGCCGCGGTCGCGCGAGCGGATGGCCGGGGCTCGCTTCGGCGGGATGGCCGCGGCTTCGTGTTCGAGAGCGACGCGGTGCGGGTCGTCGTCGACGACGCGGGAGAGATCACGTCGTTCGTCGACCTGCGGACCGCTCGCGAGGCCATCCCGCCGGAGGGCCGCGCCAACGTGCTCGCGCTCTTCCGCGACACCCCGAACCAGTGGGACGCGTGGGACATCGACCGTCACTACGCCCGCACGCCGCTGCCGGCCGCCCGCGTCGTCGCGGTGCGCGCGGAGGGCGACGTGCTCGTCGTGGCGCGCGAGATCGGCGCGTCGACCGTGCACCAGCGGCTGCGACTGGCGCCGCACGGCCGCGCGCTCGACATCGAGACGATCGTCGACTGGCGGGAGCGGCAGAAGCTGCTGAAGCTCGGCTTCGACCTCGACCTGCTGGCGGAGACGGCGGCGTCGGAGATCCAGTTCGGGCACATCCGGCGGCCGGTGGCGGCGAACACCTCGTGGGACGCCGCGCGCTTCGAGACCGTGGCGCACCGGTGGGTGCACGTGGACGAGCCGGGCTTCGGCGCGACCGTCGCCAACGACCGCGTGTACGGCCACGACGTGACGCGGCGGCCGCGCCCGGGTGGCGGCGCGTTCACGCGGGTGCGGGAGTCGCTGCTGCGCGCGCCGGTGTACCCCGACCCCGAAGCCGACCGTGGCGTGCACGTGTTCCGGCACGCGCTGTCGACGGGCGACGTTCTCGACGCCGTCGCCGAGGGGCACCGCCTGAACGTGCCGCCCCGCGTGCGCCGCGGTCGTGCCGTCGCGCCGCTCGTGCGAGTGGACGGTGCGCCCTCGGTGCTCGTGGAGGCGGTGAAGCTCGCCGAGGACGGCTCGGGCGACGTCGTCGTGCGCGTGTACGAGGCGCGCGGCGGGCGGGCGACGGCGCGCCTCGTGCTGGGGTTCGACATCGCGAGCGCCGTGCGGACGGACCTGCTCGAGCGCGCCCTCCCCGATCAGCCCGCGGATCCGCTCGCGCTCGCCCTGCGCCCGTTCGAGCTGGTGACCCTGCGCCTCGTCCCCGCGCGCTAGATCCCCATCTCCGGTCAGCGGTCGAGGGCGGCGCGCGCGGCGGCATCGGGGTCGGGGCGCTCGTCGAGCAGCCGGAGGATCGGGCCGAGGGCCGCGCGCACGCTCAAGAGGCGCATCGTCGTCTCGCGCAGCCAGGCGATGGTCGCCCCGCGGCGGAACATGAGCTTCGCCAGTGCGCGCGAGTTCGCCTGCGCCCGCTCCACCCGCGGGCGCTCGATGCGCTCCCAGGCCTCGAGCACGGCGCTCAGGGTGCCGCGATCGGCGTGGGCGAGCATGCGGGCGAGCATCCAAGCCGACTCGATCGCCATCCCCGCCCCGATCCCCGCCGTGGGCAGGAACCCCGCGGCGGCATCGCCGAGCAGGATGCCATGCGGCATCACCCAGCGCGGCGTGCGGGCGTCCTGCAGGCGCCACAGGTACGGGTCGGGATCCGCGACCACCGCGTCGAGAGCCGCCGCCAGTCGCGGGTCGAGGGCGTCGACGCGACGTCGGACGGAGGCGGCGAACGCTGCGGGCCCCGCCGCGAGGTCGTCATCGGGGCCGCCGAGGAAGACCCCGAGACGGTCCTTCACGGGATAGACGCCGAGGAAGAAGCCATCGCCCCAGAGCTCCTCGCCGAGTCCGCGCTCGCCGCGGTCCTCCGTCCACGAGACCCACCCCGACCATCCGGGGTCGACGACGTCGGGCGGAGCGGCCCCGAGCACGGTGCGCATCCGCGAGCGCACGCCGTCGGCGCCGATGACGAGGTCGAACGAGGCTTCCGCGCGGACCGCACCATCGCCATCCGCCAGCTGCGCGACCCCGTCGTCGACCCGCGCGAGCGTCGTCGCCCACGTCACGGGGCAGCCGTCGGCGGTGAGCACGTCGATCAGGGCACCGCGCGAGATGCCGTTGTAGTCGCCGTGCACGCGCAGCTGCTCGCCGAGGGCGTCCGTCCGCAGCGGATGGCCGCGGTGCGAGTGGAAGCGGTAGCGCGCGAGCGGCGTGCTGGCGGCGCGGTAGCGCTCCTGGGCGCCGAGGTCGATGAGGGCCTGGTCCACGGTGGGCATCAGCGCGAGCATGTAGCCGGGATGCGTCATCGCCGGCATCCGGTCGACGAGCACTGGGTGGAGGCCGCGCCGGCGAAGCAGCTGCGCGACGGTGATCCCGGCGATGCCCGCGCCGACGACGAGCACGCGCAGTCGGTCGTCGCGCTGCGCGGCGAGCTGAACGGAGAGCGGGGTGCCGGTGAGCATGATCCTCCTTTGGACCAGGTGGTCCAGTCGAGGCTACTCCGGCTGGACCAGCTGGTCCAGTACGCTCGTCGGATGGCGCAGCTCACGGGACCCCACCGCGACGCCCTCATCGAGGCCACCGTCGCGGAGTTCGCGGCGCAGGGGTATGAGGGCGCTTCGCTGAATCGCATCGTCCGCGCGGCGGGCATCAGCAAGAGCTCCTTCTATCACGCGGCCGGATCGAAGGCGGAGCTGTTCGATGCGGTCGTGACCTCGCTCATCGCAGACGTGCGAGCCCGCTGGACGCCGCCGCCGCCGGAGCAGTTCGCGGGGGCCGACTTCTGGCCGCTCGTCGAGCACGTCCTCGCCGAGCTGACCGCGCTCGCCGCAGCGGATCGCGCGCTGGAGATGCTCGGCCGCATCTTCTACCTCCCCGCGGGCAGCACGGCGGATGGCCGCAGCGCGCTGCTCGAGGCGGGCCACGGCTGGGTGCGCGAGGCGCTGCGCGTGGGGGTGGCATCCGGTGCGGTCCGCGATGATGTGCCGGTCGACGCGCTCGCCGCGGCCGCCTTCGGTCTCCTGCGCGGGCTCGATGAGTGGGCGCTCACCGAGGCGCCCCCGGCCACGCGCACGGCGCTCGCCGCGTCCGCCCCCGCCGCACTGCTGCGCGCGATGCTGGAGCCCGCTGCCGCGTGAGCTCGGGTTCGACGGCGGGGGCGGTTCCGCCCGGGGCTCAGAAGAGGCGGGGGACGCCGGACTCGATGCCCTTCATCTCCTCGTAGTCGAGGGTGAGGCAGCGGATGCCCCGATCCTCCGCCAGCACGCGCGCCTGCGGCTTGATCTCCTGCGCGGCGAACACGCCCTGCACGGGCGCGAGGTGCGGGTCGCGACCGAGCAGCTCGAGATAGCGCGTGAGCTGCTCGACGCCGTCGATGTCGCCGCGGCGCTTGACCTCGACCGCGATGGCCACGCCCTCCGCGTCGCGCACGAGCAGGTCCACCGGGCCGATGGCCGTGGGGTACTCGCGGCGCACGAGCGTGGCGCCGGCCGAGACGAGGTCCACCTGCTCGGCGAGGAGCCGCTGCAGATCGGCCTCCACGCCGTCCTTGATGAGGCCGGGGTCGACGCCGAGGTCGTGACGCGTGTCGCTCAGCACCTCATGGATCCGCACCGTGAGCGCGTCGCCCGTCTTCTGGTGCGTGACCTTCCAGACCTCGAGGACGCCGGCTGCGACGAGCTCCTCGTCGGGTGAGACGACGTCGAGGCGACAGGGCGGGCTCATCCAGTTCAGCGGCTTGTACGACCCACCGTCGGAGTGGATGAGCAGGCTCCCGTCGCCCTTGTGCATGAGCACGCGGGTGGCGAGGGGCAGATGCGCATGGAGTCGACCGGCGTAGTCGACGGAGCAGCGGGCGATGACGAGACGCACCGCACGAGCCTAGCCGCCTCGCCTCGCCTCGCGACCGCTCACGACGCATGCCGTTGACGGCATTTTGCGTCATCTGGCCGCTCCCCAGCCCGCCGCCCCGTAGAATGGACGCTGACCCCCCACCTGACCCGCCGCGTGCGACGAGCCAGAGGAGAAGCCATGCTCGTACTCCTGGCGTTGTTCGCGGGCGGGTCGCTTCTGCTCCCGGTGCTCGCTAAGTGGCTCGGGGCGCGGGTGTTCTGGGTCGGCGCGCTCTTCCCTCTCGCGGCCTTCGTGCACGCGCTCGCGATCACCCCGCACGACGGTTCCATTCCGTTCGAGTCATACAGCTGGATCGGCCCGCTCGACGTCGTCATCTCGATGCGGATGGACACGCTCAGCTGGCTCCTGACGCTGGTCGTCACCGGCGTCGGCACGCTCGTCATGGCGTACTGCCGCGTGTACTTCCGCGGCAAGGACGCCGGGCTCGGGCAGTTCTCGGCGGTGCTCCTCGCCTTCGCGGGAGCGATGTACGGCCTCGTCCTCACGGACGACGCGGTCATGCTCGTCATGTTCTGGGAGGTGACGAGCATCCTCTCGTACCTCCTCATCGGGCACTACCACACGCGCGCCGCCAGCCGCCGCGCGGCCCTGCAGGCCCTCCTCGTCACGACCCTCGGCGGTCTCGTGATGTTCATCGGGATGGTCATCCTCATCGTCGAGACCGGCACGACGAGCATCTCCCGCATGCTCGAGCTCGCGCCGACCGGCGCCCTCGTCGACGTCGCGCTCGTGCTCCTCCTCGTCGGCGCCGTGAGCAAGTCCGCCCTCTTCCCGTTCCACTTCTGGCTGCCCGGCGCGATGGCCGCGCCCACGCCCGTCAGCGCGTACCTCCATGCCGCGGCGATGGTGAAGGCGGGCATCTACCTGCTCGCGCGCTTCGCGCCGACCTTCGCCGAAGCGGGGCCGTGGCGGCCGATCGTCATCGTGCTCGGCGTCGTGACGATGCTCCTCGGCGGCGTCCAGGCGCTGCGCGAGACCGACCTCAAGCGCATCCTCGCCTTCGGCACGGTGAGCCAGCTCGGCTTCATCTCGACGATCATCGGCTACGGCGGGCGCGACACCGCTCTCGCCGGCGTCGCCCTGCTGCTCGCGCACGCGCTGTTCAAGTCGTCGCTCTTCCTCGTCGTCGGCGTCATCGACCGCCAGCTCTCCACCCGCGACATCCGGCGGCTGAGCGGCGTGGGCCGCCAGGCCCCCACGATGGCGGCGATGTCCATGGTCGCGATCGCCACCATGGCGGGACTGCCGCCCACGCTGGGCTTCGTCGCGAAGGAGGCCGCGTTCACAGCCCTCCTCGACGAGGCGCTCGCGGGCAGCGCCTGGGCGCTCGTGGCCCTCATCGGCGTGGTGATCGGCTCCGCGCTGACCCTCGCCTACGGGCTGCGCTTCCTGTGGGGCGCCTTCTGGACCAAGCGCGACCCCGAGGGCAGGCTCCGCGAGGACACGCCGTGGCCCGACCCGCCGATCGGCTTCCTCACCTCGCCGCTCGTGCTCGCCGCCCTCGCGCTCGCCGGCGGGCTCGTCGCGCCGCTGCTCGACGCGCTGCTCGCCGACTACGCCGACACCGCGATCGGCGAGGGGCACTACCACCTGGCGCTCTGGCACGGGTGGGAGCCGGCGCTGCTGCTGTCGCTCGTCACGGTCGTCGGCGGCGCCGCGATCTTCTGGCTCGTCCGCGTCACCCGCTGGGATGTCCGCGGTCGCGTCCTCCCCTTCCAGGCCGCCGATCTCTACTACGCGAGCACGCGCGGCGTCGATCGGCTCTCGGTCGCGGTCACGTCGCTCACCCAGCGCGGATCGCTGCCGCTGTACGTCGGCACGATCTTCGTCGTCCTCGTCGCGGCCGAGGCCTCGGTGCTCCTCGCGGGCGGGGAATGGCGCGCGGAGCTCGACGCGTGGCAGCACCCGGTGCAGCTCGCGCTCGCGCCGCTCATGATCGTGGCCGGCTTCCTCGCCGTCCGCGCGCGCAAGCGCTACACCGGCGTCGTGCTGGTGTCGGCGACGGGCCTCGGGATGGTCGTGCTGTTCGCCGTCGAGGGGGCGCCCGACCTCGCCCTCACGCAGGTGCTCGTCGAGTCGGTCACCCTCATCGCGTTCGCCCTGGTGCTGCGCCGGCTGCCCTCGCGCCTCGGCACCCACAACGACTCCGTCGCCCCGGTGGCCCGCGCCATCCTGGCGATCGCGGCGGGCGTGACCATGGCGGTGGTCGCGGTCATCGCCTCCAGCGCGCGCATCCATGAGCCGGTCTCGACGGCATGGACCGAGCTCGCGTACGAGATCGGCCACGGCCGCAACGTCGTCAACGTCGCCCTCGTCGACCTCCGCGGCTGGGACACGATGGGCGAGCTCTCGGTGCTCGTCCTCGCCGCCACCGGCGTCGCGTCGCTCGTCTTCGTCACCGACCGCGCGGACTCGCTGCACCGCATCGCCCGGCGGCTGCCGCGCTCGGCGCGCCGAGCCGCGCGTCGGCGCCTCCTCGTGGAGACCACCGGCGGCATCCGGGTGGAGAACGCGGAGAACCGCGAGCATCCGCGGGCGTGGCTCGTGGGTGGCCAGCGGATGAGCGCGGAGTCGCGCTCAATCCTCCTCGAGATGATCGTCCGCATCCTCTTCCACACGATCATCGTGGTCTCGCTCTACCTGCTCTTCGCCGGGCACAACCTGCCGGGCGGCGGCTTCGCGGGCGGCCTCGTGGCGGGGATGGCCCTCGTCATGCGGTACGTCGCCGGCGGCCGATACGAGCTCGGCGTCGCCGCTCCCGGCGATGCCGGCCAGCTGCTGGGGTTCGGGATGGTGCTCGCCGTCGGCACCGCCGTCGTGCCGGTGCTCTTTGGGCTCGATCCGCTCACCCGAGGCGTCTGGGAAGCCGACCTGCCGCTGCTCGGACACGTCGAATTCGTCACCTCCACGATCTTCGACATCGGCGTCTACCTCGTCGTCATCGGACTCGTGCTCGACGTGCTGCGCAGCCTCGGGGCCGAGGTCGACCGCCAGCTGCGCGAGGAGCGCCGCGCCGCCGCCGAGCAGGGGAGCGCGACGACATGACCACCTCGTTCGCCCTCGTCGCGACCATGGCCGCGCTCTACGCCGCCGGCGTCTACGCGATGCTCGAGCGCAGCCTCACCCGCGTGCTCATCGGGTTCCTTCTCCTCGGCAACGCCACGAACCTCCTCCTCCTCACCGTGATGGGGTACCCCGGCGTGTCGCCGTTCCACGGCGACGAGGGGCGGCAGAGCGACCCGCTCCCGCAGGCGCTCATGCTCACGGCCATCGTCATCACCTTCGCCGTGAGCGCGTTCCTCCTCGCGCTCATCTACCGCTCGTGGCAGCTGGGCCGCGCCGACACGGTCGAGGACGACGAGTCCGACGTCTCGCTGCGCGCGGTCGCCATCGAGACCGAGGACGCGCTCGAGGCCGAGGAGGAGGACGCGGAGACCGGCGACGAGTCGGTCACCGACTTCGTCGGCGTCGACGCGTCGCCGATCACGCTGCTGCACGCCGTCGACGCGTCCGCGCTCGACGACGACGCACCCGTCGACCGTCCGCGACGCGGGCGGGACGACCGCGACGACCGAGGAGACCCCACCCCGTGAGCGACCTCGTCCCGCTCCTCGTCACCGTCCCGCTCCTCGGGGCGGCGCTGACGCTCATCTTCGGGCGCCGTCGGAGCCTGCAGGTGGCGGTGTCGATCCTCACGCTCAGCGTGACGTTCGTGCTCGCCATCGTGCTCCTCATCGCCGTGGACCTCGGCACGCCGCTCGCGGTGTCGGTCGCCGGATGGCCGCTGCCCTTCGGGATCGTGCTGTACGTCGACCGGCTCGCGGCGCTGCTCGTGGCGGTCTCCAGCGCGGTGCTCCTGGCGGTGCTGCTGTTCTCCGTGGGTCAGGGCGCGGCCGACGGCGACGACGAGACGCCGGTGTCGATCTTCCACCCGTCGTACCTCATCCTCGCGGCGGGCATCTTCAACGCGTTCATCGCGGGCGACCTGTTCAACCTCTACGTCGGCTTCGAGATCCTCCTCGTCGCGTCGTACGTGCTCATCACGCTCGGCGGCACCAAGGCGCGCATCCGCTCGGGCGTCGTCTACATCGTCGTCTCGCTCGTGTCGTCGATCCTCTTCCTGTCGTCGATCGCGGTGATCTACGGCGCCCTCGGCACCGTGAACATGGCGCAGATCGCCGAGCGGATGGTCGAGCTCCCGTCGGACGTGCAGCTCGTCATCCACGTTCTGCTCGTCCTCGCCTTCGCGATCAAGGCCGCGGTCTTCCCGCTGTCGTTCTGGCTGCCCGACTCGTATCCCACGGCGCCCGCACCGGTCACGGCGGTGTTCGCGGGCCTGCTGACGAAGGTCGGCGTCTACGCGCTCATCCGCACCGAGACGCAGCTGTTCCACGAGTCCGACCTGAACACGCCGCTGCTGATCGTGGCGCTCGCGACGATGCTCGTGGGCATCCTGGGCGCCGTCGCGCAGGCCGAGCTCAAGCGCATCCTGTCGTTCACGCTCGTGAGCCACGTCGGGTACATGATCTTCGGCCTCGCGATCGCGACCGAGGAGGCCGTCGGCGCGACGATCTACTACATGGTCCACCACATCGTGGTGCAGACGACGCTGTTCCTCGCCGTCGGCCTCATCGAGCGCCGCGCCGGGTCGACCTCCATCCTGCGCGTGAAGGGCCTGTTCACCGCGGCGCCGCTGCTGGCCGCGCTCTACTTCATCCCCGCGCTGAACCTCGGCGGCCTCCCGCCGTTCTCCGGATTCATCGGCAAGTACGCTCTGTTCGAAGCCGCAGCGCGCGTGGGCACGCCCCTCATGTTCACCGTCATCGCCGCCGGCATCATCACGTCGCTGCTGACGCTCTACGCGCTCATGCGGGCGTGGAACCTCGCCTTCTGGCGCGAGGAGGAGGACTCCAGCGAGACCGAGGCGCGCATCGAGCACCTCGCCGACGCCCCCGCGGCCGACGACGAGAGCGAGCGCCGGGCCATCCCGCACATCATGACGGCGGCGACGGTCGGCATGGTGGCTGTGACGGTCGGCCTGACGGTGTTCGCGGGGCCGATCTACGATGTCTGCGAGCGCATCGGCCAGTCGCTGCTCGAGCCGATCTCGCTCGTGCAGCTCGAGGACGTGGAGGGCGACTCATGAGCCCGGACAGCCCGCGGCAGAGACTGCGCCAGCTGTGGACGCAGCTGCCGTTCTTCCTCTGGCTCGTCGTGCTCTGGATGCTGCTGTGGGGCCAGTTCACGGTGCTCGCCGCCGTCACCGGCCTCGTCATCGCCGTCTTCGTCACCACGGTCTTCCGCCTGCCGACGGCGGAGCTGTCGGGGCGCGTCAGCCTGCGCCACGTCGTGCTCTTCGTCGTCGTCTTCCTGGCGTCGCTCATCCGCGGCGCGCTCACCGTCGCCTGGCAGACCGTGACGCCCGGGCAGCCGGGAGCGGCGATCATCCGCGTGCCGCTGCGCACCGACGACGACCTCGTCATGGCGCACACGGCCGTGGCGACCTCGCTCATCCCCGGGTCGCTCGTGGTCGAGGCCGACCGCGAGCGCCGCGTGCTCTATCTCCACGTCATCGGCGTGCGTTCGCTGGACGACGTCGAGCACCAGCGCCAGAGCGCCCTCCGCTGGGAGGCCAGAGCCGTGCGCGCGGTCGGCTCCCGCGCCGACCTCGCCCTCATCCGCTCGGGCGCTCCCGCGTACGAGCAGCGCCTCGCGCAGGAAGGGACCCGATGAGCCCGCTCGTCATCGCCATCCTCGCCCTCTTCGCGATTGCGGCCGGTCTCACGATCGTCCGGATGGTCGTGGGCCCGTCGATCCTGGACCGCGCGGTCGCGAGCGACGTGCTGCTCACCACCGTGCTGTGTGTGTTGGGAGCGGAGGCGGTCATCAACCAGCACACCCGCACGCTGCCGATCATGCTCATCATCGCCGCGATCGGCGTGTTCGGCTCGATCGCCGTCGCCCGCTTCGTCGCGCGGAAGGAGCAGGACCGATGATCATCGACACGATCGCGCTCGTGCTCGTCCTCATCGGCGCGCTCCTGTGCGTGACGGCTGCGATCGGCCTGCTGCGCTTCCGCGATGTGCCCTCGCGCCTGCACGCCGCGACGAAGCCCCAGGTGCTGGGGCTGCTGCTCATCGCGATCGCCGCAGGGCTGTCGCTGCGGTCGTGGGCCGCGGTGGCGATGCTCGTGCCGATCGTCGTCATCCAGATGGCGACCGCGCCGCTGTCGGCGCACATGGTGGGGCGGCAGGCGTACCGCAACCGCACGATCGACGCCGGCGCGCTCGTCGCGGACGAGCTGGCCGACGACGACGAGCGACCGGAGGACGCCGGCCGCTCGCAGTAGGCGCCGTCAGCGCGCGAGCTCGAACCCGAAGGCGGCAGCGACGCCCGGGTTCGCGACCGCGCCCGCGCGCACGTTGAGTCCCTTCGCGAGGGCGGGGTCGGCCTCGGCCGCTCCGTCCCAGCCGCGGTCGGCGATCGCCCCGATATAGGGCAGCGTCGCGTTCGTCAGTGAGCGGGTCGACGTCTCGGGCACCGCTCCGGGCATGTTCGCGACGCAGTAGTAGACCGCGTCGTGCACGGGGAAGGTGGGGTCGTCGTGCGTGGTGGGGTGCGAGCCCTCGAAGCAGCCGCCCTGGTCGATGGCGATGTCGACGAGCACCGAGCCGGGCTTCATCGTCGCGACCATCTCGTCGGTCACGAGCTTGGGCGCCGCGGCCCCCGGGATGAGCACCGAGCCGATGACGAGATCGGCGCCCTGCAGCGCCTCGGCGACGGCGTAGCGCGTGGAGTGCCGGGTCTGCAGCGCGCCGCCGTAGCGGTGCTCGAGCTCGCGCAGGCGCGCGAGGTTCACGTCGATGACGGTGACCTGCGCGCCGAGGCCGAGCGCGCTCGCCGCGGCGTGCTCACCGGCGACGCCCCCGCCGATGACGACGACCTGCGCGCGCGGGGCGCCCGCGATGCCGCCGAGCAGCATGCCGCGCCCGCCCTGCGGCCGGGTGAGGTGGTAGGCGCCGACCGCGATCGAGAGCCGCCCGGCGACCTCGCTCATGGGGGTGAGGAGCGGCAGCGACCGGTCGGCGAGCTGCACGGTCTCGTACGCGACCGCGGTCGTTCCCGATGCCATGAGCGCCTCGGTGAGCGGCTGGTCGGCGGCGAGGTGCAGGTAGGCGAACAGCGTGAGGTCGTCGCGGAGGTAGCCGTACTCCGATGCGACGGGCTCCTTCACCTTCACCAGCAGCTCGGCGTCGCCCCAGACCTCGGCGGCGTCGGACACGATGCGGGCGCCGGCTGCGCGGAAGTCGTCGTCGGAGAAGTGCGAGCCCGCTCCCGCGCCCGCCTGCACGAGCACCTCGTGTCCGCGGTGCACGAGGGCATCCGCCCCCGCCGGGGTGAGTGCCACCCGGTTCTCGTTGTTCTTGATCTCCGTGGGGATGCCGATGCGCATGGTGTCTCCTTCGACGAACGGGCCTCGTGGGCCATCCCCTCGATCGTGGCAGGAAAACCGCCGCAGGTGTTGCATTCTGTGTCGCTCGGTTCGCGTCACGGCGGCCGCTCTGCCTACCGTGGAATCCCTGCACCCGAGGAGCTTCACATGGCATTCCGCATCCGCACCCTGGCCCCCATCTTCGCGGTCGGCCTCCTGGCCGTCGCGGGCTGCGCATCCGACGGCGGCGACGCCGACGCCGGCGCATCGGCCGCATCCGACGAGCGCGGCAGCGAGGCGCAGCCCGTGCAGCTCGGCGTCGTCGGCGCCAGCGAGCCGTACTGGGACGTCTTCGTCGACGCGGCCGAGGAGGAGGGCATCTACGTCGACCTCGTGGACTTCACGGAGTACACGCAGCCGAACCCCGCGCTCAGCGAGGGCGAGCTGGACATGAACCAGTTCCAGCACATCCTCTACCTCGCCGACTACAACAACGCCGCCGGCGACGACCTGCAGCCCATCGGCTCCACGGCGATCTACCCGCTCAGCCTGTACTCCGACAAGTACGACGACGTCGCGGACATCCCCGACGGCGAGACGGTCATCGTCCCCAACGACACCACGAACCAGGCCCGCGGCCTGCTCGTGCTGCAGTCCGCCGGTCTCATCGAGCTGAAGGACGGCGGCAGCCCGTTCTCGACGCTCGACGACATCGAGGACTCCTCCCGCGTGAAGGTCGAGGGCCTCGACGCCTCGCTCATCCCCACGTCGCTGCCCGATGTCGCCGCGGCGATCATCAACAACGACTTCCTGCAGAACGCGAACCTCACCGGTGACGACGCGATCGCGTCGGACGACCCGGCCGACCCGTCGGCGTTCCCCTACATCAACATCTTCGCCACCCGCGCCGAGGACGTCGATGACGAGGTGCTGAACAAGCTCGTCGAGATCTACCAGACGAACCAGGACGTGCTCGACGGCGCCCAGGAGTCCGCGAGCGGCACGGCCGAGTTCGTGCAGACGCCCAAGGAGGACCTCCAGTCGTCGCTGGCCGAGGTCCAGGAGCAGGCGAAGAACGCCGGCTGACACGACCCCAGCGGGTACGATACGCGGGTGGCCCGAGGCCGCCCGCGTATCGCGCTTCCACCGAGCCGAGGACACATGCCGCACATCACGATCTCCGACGTCACGAAGAGCTATCCGCCGCCGCGGCGGGGCGGAGACGCCGTGGTCGCCGTCGACGGGGTCTCCCTCGAGATCGAGCGCGGCGACGTCTTCGGCATCATCGGCTACTCGGGCGCGGGCAAGTCGACCCTCGTGCGGCTCATCAACGGGCTGGAGCCGGTGACCGCCGGGTCGATCGACGTCGACGGGACCGACATCACGGCCATCCCGGAGCGCCGCTTGCGCGAGGTGCGGCAGGGGATCGGCATGATCTTCCAGCGGTTCAACCTGCTGCGCTCCCGGACGATCAGCGGCAACGTCGCGTATCCGCTCGAGGTGGGCCGGATGGCCAGGGCCGAGCGGACGAAGCGGGTCGCGGAGCTGCTCGACTTCGTCGGGCTGGCCGACAAGGCCGGCGCCTATCCCGAGCAGCTGTCGGGCGGCCAGCAGCAGCGCGTCGGCATCGCCCGAGCGCTCGCCGCGAACCCCGGCATCCTCCTGGCCGACGAGGCGACGAGCGCGCTCGACCCGGAGACCACCGACGAGGTGCTCGACCTGCTGCGTCGGGTGAACCGCGAACTCGGCATCACCATCGTCGTCATCACGCACGAGATGGACGTCATCGCCCGCATCGCGAACAAGGTCGCCGTCATGGAGCGCGGCCGCGTCGTCGAGGCCGGGGAGACGTACGACGTGTTCACGCGGCCGCAGACGGAGACCGCCAAGCGCTTCGTGCGCACGGTCGTCCGCGCGCTGCCCGACGGCGACGCGCTCGCGGCGCTCCGCGCGCAGCACGACGGCCGCTTCTTCACCATCTCGTTCACCGACGAGGGCGCGACCGAGGCGCGCGTGTTCGGCGCGCTCGCCCGCGCGGGCGTCGACTTCAACCTCGTGCACGGCGGGGTGGACGACATCCAGGGCCGGGTCTACGGGCTCCTCACCATCGCGGTGCGTGGAGACGAGCAGGCGGTGCGCGACGCGCTCGCCGAGGTGGGCCAGGGCGTGACCGTGGCGGAGGTGGCGGCATGAGCGACATCATCGACGAGGTCGGCGACATCTACCCGGATCTGCTCGAGCAGACGGGCATCATGCTGTGGCTGGTGGCCGCGGCGCTCGTCATCGGCGGCATCGCCGGGCTCATCATCGGCACCGCGGTCACCGTCACGCGCCGCGGCGGCGTGCTGCAGCAGCCGGTCGTCTACTGGGTGCTGAACGTCCTCGTGAACACGTTCCGGCCCATCCCGTTTATCATCTTCATCGCTGCTCTGCAGCCCCTCGCGCGCGCGATCGTCGGCAAGGGCATCGGCAACGAGGCGGTGATCTTCGCGATCTCCATCGCCGCCACCTTCGGCATCGCGCGCATCGTGGAGCAGAACCTCGTCACGGTCGACACCGGCGTGATCGAGGCCGCGCGGTCGACGGGCGCGGGCCCGTGGCGGATCATCCTCACGGTGATCCTGCCCGAGGGCCTCGGCCCCCTCGTGCTCGGCTACACGTTCGCCACGATCGCCATCATCGACATGTCGGCCGTGGCGGGCATGATCGGCGGCACGGGGCTCGGCAACTACGCCATCGCCTACGGCTACCGGCAGTTCGACTGGGTCGTGACGGTGAGCGCGCTCGTCGTCATCATCATCGTCACGCAGATCGTCCAGGCGGTCGGCAACGTGCTCGCGCGGCGCATCCTCCGCCGCTGACGCGCTCGTAAGCCGTCGACGTCCGCGACCGACGGACAGAAGCGGATGGCCGCGCCCCCGGAACCGGGGACGCGGCCATCCGCTTCTCTGCTGGACTCAGCCGGCCGCGTCGACCTGCACGGTCATGGTGCCCTTGTTCTTGTTGGCGCCCTTGACCTCGATCGTCGTGCCGGTGCCGCCGACGATGACGGAGTTCTGCGGGTTCGCGGCGTCGTAGTAGGCGTTCGGGTCGCTGTCGTCGAAGACCCGGATCGCCTTCTGCGACGGCACGGTCAGCGTCGTCATGCCGGCCTCGGTCTCGCGGTGCAGCGAGATCGCATCGGTCTTCTGGCTGCCGAAGGTCGCGTCGAACGCCTGGATGCGGTTGCGGGCGATCGTGCCGTCGGACCACGTGAGCGCCTTCGCGCGGGCGTCGACGGGCAGGGCCTGCCCGCCGCCGGGGTGCGCGGAGGTGTTGTTGTCGGCGTAGAGGCCGTTCACGTACCAGACGAGCAGGCCGTCCTGGTAGGGGAAGTGCTCGACCCCGTCGGGGCTCGTCAGCGGCCATCCGAAGTTGTACGGCCCGGTGCGCAGCACCTCGTCGTACCCGCCGTACGCGCGGTTCTCCGCGATGTAGAAGTGGCTGTACGGCTGCAGGTAGCCGCCGCCCTCGATCACGCTGAAGCCGTCGAGCGTCCAGTCGCTCGCGCCGTCATCCGTCGCGAGCGCGTCGCCCACGGCGATGGCGTCGACCCGGAAGCCCGGGTGCGTGGCCGCGACGTCCGTCCAGTACCGGAAGCGCACCTGCGCGGTCTGGCCGGCGTAGGCGGACAGGTCCGCGGTGAGCGCGGTCCAGCCGTCGGTGGCGCCGGTGATGCCGAAGCCCGCGTTCTGGCCGTTCGGGTCCTCGCTCGTCGAGAGATTCGTCTGCACGGGCGTCCAGGTGGAGCCGTCGGTCGACACCTCGAGGTAGGCGTAGTCCCAGTCCTGCTCGATGTCGTAGTTCACCTGCGCCGTGAGCGAGCCGCCCGCCGGCACCGTGAAGGCGGGGCTGGTGGCGGTGTTGTCGAGGTCGTCGCCCGAGCCCGAGAACAGCTGCTTGCTGCCCTCAGCGGCGTCGCCGACCTCGATGAACTCCTCGCCCTCGGGCAGATCCACGATCGCGGCCTGTGCGCCGCGCGTGCTGGCGTGGAAGGACGGGCCGAGGTCGACGCTCTCGCTCGTGCCGCGCTCCACCACCTCGTAGTCGAGCCAGCCGAGGAACAGCTTCTCGTTCGGACCCATGTGATTCGGGGTGGTGCCGATGGCGCCGTCGCCGTGGCCGAGCCACGATCCCGAGCTCATCAGCGTCCAGTACGCGGTGCCGTTGTCGCCGCCCGCGGTGTCGTAGTAGTCGGGCAGACCCAGGTCATGGCCGAACTCGTGCGCGAAGACCCCGAGGCCGCCGTTCTCCGGCTCGGTGGTGTAGTCGCGGATCCAGATGTCGCTGTCGCCGATCTGCACGCCGCCGAGCGGTAGGTAGGCCGACGGACCCCACTCGCCCACGCCATCCTGCCCCACCGACCAGCGGTGAGACCAGATGGCGGACTCCGGAGCGCCGGCCTCCTCGCCGGGGCCCGCGTGCAGCGCTTGGAAGTGGTCGATGTACCCGTCGGGCTCGTTGATGATGCCGTCGCCGTCGAGGTCGTAGCGATCCCAGACGTCGTAGCTCTGCAGCTCGGCGACGATCTGGTCGCGCGTCTTCCCCGCCGCGACCTGCGCGTCGTACCAGGCGTTCGCGGTGTCCTGGATGAAGCGGGTCATGTCGTCGGCGGACTCCGTCTGGCCGTACGACGCCTCGTTGTTCGCCACCCGGACCCAGTCCGAGACGCCGCCCTCGAGGTCGAAGCGGCCCGACGACATCTCGTCGTACACGCCCCGCATCGACTCGCCCTCGCCGAAGAACATGTCCTCGTAGTGCGCCTTCGAGAAGTCGGGGAGCCAGTAGGTGGAGTTGTCCTCGGCGGTCGGCTCGGGGATCTCGTTGTGGACGGGGCCGGCGGGGGCATCCGGGAAGCGCGGGTCGACGGTGTCGCCGAACTCCACGAGGATCGTGAAGAGCTGAGCGGTCTCGGCCGTGCCGTATTCGACGTACTCGCCGGGCTTCAGCTCGACGACCTTGCTCTTGTGCTTGCCCTGGCCCCTGCTCTTGACCTGGGCCTTTCCCGTGGCGACGAGCTGCGCCGCCTTCTGCTTCGTCGCCGTGCGCTTCTCGGCGAGGGGGTCGGGGCGGTTGTGACTCTGCTCGTGGGCCTGTGCGCCTTCCAGGGGGGCCGGGGCCGCGGATGCCGCGGTGGGAGCAAGGAGCGTGCCGGCCAGCAGGATCGCTGCCGTGCCGAGCGCGCAGGTGGTGCGTGTCTTCACTGTTCCTCCGGAGGTGGGAACCGGCGACCGCTGTGATCGTCGGAAGCCGCGTCGGGAAGTCGCAGTGCGGCTCCCGGAGTCTTCGCGGTGTGCTCACATTACTTTCACAGTCACGAGACCCGGGAAGCTCCGCATCGCGTGTCGAAGAAGCCCGGTGGACGTCAGGAGGTCGCGCTGTTGACCATCCAGTGCACGCCGAACGGGTCGACGAGCATGCCGAAGGAGTCGCCCCAGGGCGCCTGCGCGAACGGCACGACGACCGTTCCGCCCGCGGTGAGCGCGTCGAAGAAGCCGCGCAGCTCGTCCGGAGGATGGCACGCCCCTCCGAGCCGCGGAAGGGCGCTGCAGGCTGGTGTGCCGGGGGTTCGGTGGTGCGGTTCTGGCGTTATGCGGGTCGTATCGGCGACTTCCGCACTGCCGAGTCGGATGGCGCGAGTTTCGGTGGTGCGGTTCTCGCGTTATGGGGGTTGTATCGGCGACTTCGACACCACCGAGTCGGATGGCGCGAGTTTCGGTGGTGCGGTTCTGGCGTGATGCGGGTCGTATGGACCCCCTCCCCGCCACCGAACGAGAACGACGAAGGGCGGCACCTCCGAGGAGGGGCCGCCCTTCGTGAGGAACGCGTCAGTCGGTGCCGGTGTCGAACGCGGCGGACTCGCCCGCGGCGTCCAGCGCCTCGTCGTGCTCGCCGCCGGCGCTGATCTCGTCGGCTTCGCCCTTCTCAAGGGCGCCGATGAGCTCGCCGGTCGTGCCGCCGATGAGGCCGCGCGAGACGTAGCCCTCCAGGCGCGAGCGCGAGTCCGCGATGTCGAGGTTGCGCATGGTGAGCTGGCCGATGCGGTCGGTGGGGCCGAAGGCGGCGTCGCCGACCCGCTCCATCGAGAGCTTCTCGGCCGCGTACGACAGGCCCTGGCCATCCGTCGCGAGGATCGTGTAGTCCTCGCCGCGACGCAGACGCAGCGTGACGGTGCCGGTGATCGTCGACCCCACCCACTTCTGGATCGACTCGCGCAGCATGAGCGACTGCGGCTCGAGCCAGCGTCCCTCGTACATGAGGCGGCCCAGGCGGCGACCCTGCTCGTGGTAGGTGGCGAGGGTGTCCTCGTTGAGGATGGCGTTGACGAGACGCTCGTAGGCGATGAAGAGCAGGGCCATGCCCGGCGCCTCGTAGATGCCGCGCGACTTCGCCTCGATGATGCGGTTCTCGATCTGGTCGCTCATGCCGAGACCGTGGCGGCCGCCGATGCGGTTGGCCTCGAAGACGAGCGCGACCGGGTCG
Organism: Microbacterium oryzae; assembly: GCF_009735645.1. NCBI lineage: Bacteria > Bacillati > Actinomycetota > Actinomycetes > Micrococcales > Microbacteriaceae > Microbacterium > Microbacterium oryzae. The sequence continues at coordinate 2,328,750 of NZ_CP032550.1, forward strand.
GAGAACTCCTGCCCGTTGAGGGCGACGGGGCGGCCGGCCTCGAACGTGACGGTGACGTCCTCGGTCTCGATCTCGACCGACGGGTCCCAGAAGCGCACGCCCATGATGGGCTCGACGGTCTCGAGCGAGACGTCGAGCTCCTCGAGGGTCTTCGCCTCGTGCGTCGCGCCCCAGATGTTGGCATCGGTCGAGTACGCCTTCTCCGCGGAGTCGCGGTAGGGGTAGTCGTGCGCGACGAGCCACTCGCTCATCTCCTTGCGCCCGCCGAGCTCGGCGACGAACTGCGCGTCGAGCCACGGCTTGTAGATGCGCAGGCGCGGGTTGGCGAGCAGGCCGTAGCGGTAGAACCGCTCGATGTCGTTGCCCTTGTAGGTGGAGCCGTCGCCCCAGATGTCGACGCCGTCCTCCTTCATCGCGCGCACGAGCAGGGTGCCGGTGACGGCGCGCCCGATCGGCGTGGTGTTGAAGTAGGTGCGACCGGCGGAGCGGATGTGGAAGGCGCCGCACGCGAGGGCGGACAGGCCCTCCTCCACGAGCAGCGGCTTGCAGTCGATGAGGCGCGAGGCCTCGGCGCCGTAGGCGAGGGCGCGGCCGGGAATCGACTCGATGTCGTCCTCGTCGGGCTGGCCGAGGTCACCGGTGTAGGTGAACGGGACAGCGCCCTTGTCGCGCATCCACGCGACCGCGACGGAGGTGTCGAGACCCCCGGAGAAGGCGATGCCGACGCGCTCGCCGACGGGGAGGGATTCCAGGACCTTCGACATGGGTTCCATCCTAGATGCGCGCCGTGCCGCGCCCGTCACCATGCCTCTCGCCGCCCTCGCCCCCCGCGCGGTGCGCGAAAGTGGGAGGCATGTGGGAGAGCGTGCTGTGGGGAGTCGTCGGCGCCGCGCCGCTGATCGTGGGAGCGGTGCTGGCGGGTGTCAGGAGCTGGCCGCCCCGGCTGCTGGGCGTGATCCTCGGCTTCGGCGCGGGCGCGCTCATCGCCTCGATCGCCTACGAGCTGTGGGAGGAGGGGCTGCGCGTCGGCGGACCGGTCGCGCTCGCCATCGGCGTCGCCGCGGGCGCCCTCACCTACTTCCTCGCCGACCGCGTCGTCGATCGGTGGACGCGACGTCGCGGCGGCTCCGGTGCGGCCGGCGCACCGCTCGCGATCGGGGCGCTGCTGGACGGCATCCCCGAGCAGCTCGTGCTCGGCATCGGGCTGGCCGCCGGGGAGGGCGTCAGCGTCGCGCTCGTCCTCGCCATCGTCGTATCGAACCTGCCGGAGTCGATCGGATCGGCCTCCGAGATGCGCGACGCGGGAACCTCGCGCGGGCGGGTGCTGAGTCTGTGGGGAGCGGTCGCCGTCGTCTGCGCCGCGGCGACGGTCGTCGGCTTCCTGCTCGCCGACATCGCGACGGACGGCGTGCGGGCGGCGGCCAGCGGCTTCGCCGCGGGGGCGCTTCTCGTCATGCTCGTCGACTCGATGGTGCCGGAGGCCCAGGAGCGCGCGAAGGACGTCACCGGCCTCGCCACCGTGCTCGGCTTCGCGGGGGCGGCCGCCCTCGCCTTCGCGGGCTGACCTGCGGGATGGCCGTGGCCATCCGCCCTACTCGGCCGCGGCCATCCGCTCGGCGGCGCCGCGACGGCGGAAGGCCCAGATGACCCCCGCGCCCACGACGCAGATGCCGATCGCGATTGCCACGATGTAGAACACCACGCCTCCGAACCCGCCCTGCAGGTTCGGGTCGAGGAAGGGGTACGGGTACCACCACGCCGTGCCCGTGACCGGGTCGCTCACGTAGTTCGCGCGGATGAGCGTGTACACCGCCCACACGAGCGGGTACGACACGATCGCCGGGATCACCTTCCAGGGCACGGGCCGCCGGTGCGGCGCGACCAGCGCATCCAGCAGGAGGAAGAGCGGGCAGATGACGTGCAGCAGCTCGTTGGCCCATCCGATGCGGGTGTCGGGATTCTCGATGGGGCGCAGCAGCACGTTGTACACGAGTCCCGTCGTGATCATGTACGTCGAGACGCACGCGAACAGCGTCGAGATCCAGGCTGGCTCCTGCGCTGCCCCGTGCCCATGCCGCCAGGCCCATACGGCCGCGACGACGAAGAGGATGGCCGCCGCGAGGTTGGACTCGATCGTGAAGTAGCTGAAGAAGTTCACCACGATCGTCGGGATGTGGGACGCGAACACCGGCCCTCGCGAGTGCGCGTCTTCGATGGTCCTGACGAGCTGCACGGTCATGGCAGACACGAGACCCACGGCGATGACGACGCGGGCGATCTGCCAGGCGTTCGTCCACCTGCGGGAGGGGGTCTTCCTGACCGCGCTCGTGGTCGCGGCTGCTGTCATTTTTCCGACTCTAGCCGTTCACGCCCGGTGGTCTGCACACCCGGTCAGGCGGTGAATGCGGCGGTGAGCGCCGGAGCGTGGGCGAACAGCGCGGGGGCGCCTCCCGTATGCAGGAACAGCACGTCCTCGTCGCCCGTATATGCCCCGGAGCGAATGCGATGCAGCAGGGCCGCCGCGGCCTTTCCTGTGTAGACCGGGTCGAGCAGGATGCCCTCGGTGCGGCCGAACAGGCGGATGGCCTCGATCGCCCCCGAGGTGAGCGCGCCATAGGCCGGGCCGGCATGTTCGTCGTCGACGACGGCCGGCTCCGAGAGCTCCCGCCCGAAGAACGCCAGCGTCTCCGTGGCGATCGCCGTCGCCGCGGCCGCGAGCTCGTCGGCCTCGGGGGACACCGCGACGCCGTGGATGCGCGGGCGGTCGCTGTCCGCGAGCAGCTCGCGCCCGGCGAGCAGGCCGGCCTGTGTGCCCGCGCTGCCGTTGGCGAAGACGATCTCGGTGAAGGCGGTGCCCGCGGCGACGATCTCGGCATACGACTCGACGTAGCCGAGGGCGCCGATCGCCGTCGACCCGCCGGTCGGGATGAGGTAGGGGCGCAGGCCGTCCGCCCGGAGCTGCGCGACGACGGCGTCGGCCGCGGCGAGCTCGGGGTGCGGATCGTCTGCGCTCTCCTCCACGAGCACGACCTCGGCGCCGAGGGCGCGGTCGAGGAGGATGTTGCCGGACGTCCGGTACTCGGGCGTCGCGTCCTGAGGGACGCGCAGCACGAGCACGGCCTCGAGGCCCGCGCGTGCGGCGGCCGCGGCCGTCTGCCGGGCGTGGTTCGACTGGCCGGCACCCACCGTGACGAGCACGTCGGCCCGCTGCGCGCGGGCATCGGCGAGGAGGTACTCGAGCTTGCGCGTCTTGTTGCCGCCGAGTGCGAGCCCCGTCAGGTCGTCCCGCTTGACCCAGAGGCGCGGGCCGCCGCCGAGGTGATCGCGCAGCCGATCCAGCGGCTGCAGGGGCGTCGGCGTGACGGCGAGGTCCTCCCGCAGCGTGCGCAGGTCGCGGAGGGCGGGGTCCGTGACCTCGAGGAACAGCGGGTCGAGAAGCTCGTCGACGGTCATGACGGCCAGCATAGGGCGAGAGCCGGCACCCCGTCGGGGTGCCGGCTCTCGCCGCGGATCGCCGTCGCGATCACAGGACCTTGGAGAGGAAGTCCCGGAGGCGCTCGTTCTTCGGAGCCCCGAACAGCTCGGCCGGGGGCGCGGACTCGACCACGACACCGCCATCCATGAAGACCGTGCGATGCGAGACCTCGCGCGCAAAGCCCATCTCGTGCGTGACCAGCACCATGGTCATGCCGCCGGAGGCGAGGTCGCGGATGACCTGCAGCACCTCGCCCACCATCTCGGGGTCGAGGGCGCTCGTCGCCTCGTCGAACAGCATGACCTCGGGGTCCATGGCCAGCGCGCGGGCGATCGCCACGCGCTGCTTCTGGCCGCCGGAGAGCGACGCGGGGCGCGCGTTCGCCTTCTCGGCGAGCCCCACGCGGTCGAGCAGTGCCAGCGCGCGCTCTTTCGCCTGCGCCTTGGAGGCCCGGCCGAGCTCGACGGGCGCGAGCGTGATGTTCTCGAGCACCGTCATGTGCGGGAAGAGGTTGAAGTGCTGGAAGACCATGCCGATGCGCTGACGCACCTCGTCGAGCTTCACGCTCTTGTCCATGAGGTCGACACCGTCGATGATGACGTGACCGGACGTGGGCTCCTCGAGCTTGTTGAGGCAGCGCAGGAGGGTCGACTTGCCCGAACCCGAGGGGCCGATGACGGCGACGACCTCGCCCTCCGCCACCTCGAGGTCGATGCCCTTGAGGACCTCGTTGTCGCCGAACGACTTGTGGAGGTCCTTCACGGCGATCTTGCTCATGCGTTGAACTTCCTCTCGAGGCGGTTCGCGAGAACCGTGAGCAGCGTGATGACGACGAAGTAGATGACGGCGACGATCGTCAGGACCTGCGCCGACAGGTACGTCGACGCGATGATCTGGCGCGACTGGAAGGTGAGCTCGGCGAGGCCGATGACGCTGAGGAGCGAGGTGTCCTTGAGCGTGATGATGCCCTGGTTGACGAACGAGGGGATCATGATGCGGAACGCCTGCGGCAGCACGACCTTCTGCATCGTCTTGCCGTGCCCGAGGCCGAGCGAGCGCGACGCCTCGGTCTGGCCCGGGTCGACGGCCAGGATCCCGCCGCGGATGATCTCCGTCATGTACGCGCCCGTGTTGAGCGAGAGCGTGATCGCGCCCGCGACGAACGGGTTGAACTGCACGCCGTCGATCAGCTGCGGCACGGCGAAGAACACGAAGAACGCCTGGATGAGGATGGGCGTCCCGCGGAAGACGTAGACGTACGCCGACGAGATCCACCGGAACGGCGCGATCTTCGACAGGCGGCCGAACCCGAAGACGATGCCGAGGACGAAGGCCACCACCAGCGCGATGAGCGTGGCGAGGATGGTCATCCACAGACCGTCTATGAGGGCCGGCCAGTACTTCGCCGCGACGGAGAAGATGCTCGCGGGTGCGGCGGCGGACTCGCCGGTGCCGATGTAAGTGTCGAGGATCTCCTGGTACTCGCCGGAGTCCTTGAGGTTCGCGAGCCCCTCGTCGAACATATCGATCAGCTCGCCGTTCTGGCCCTTGTTCACGGCCATCCCGTACTCGCCGCCGAGCTCGGGCTCGCCGACGAGCTCGAAGCCCGATCCCTGCTGGATGCCGAACGCGAGGACGGGGTAGTCCTCGAAGTAGCCCACGGCCTGCTGCGCCTTGACGGCGTCGACCATGTCGGTGGTGTCCTGGTACGGGCTCACGCGGAAGCCGTACTGGTCCTTGATCTCCTCGGCGAAGGTCTGCCCCTGGGTGCCGGTCTTGACGGCGACGGTCTCGCCCTCGAGGTCGTCGTAGGAGTCGATCTCGCTGCCCTCGAGGACGCCGAGCTGGATGCCGCCGGTGAAGTAGGGGTCGCTGAAGTCAAAGGTCTCCTCGCGCTCCGGCGTGATCGACATGCCGGCCATGACCGCGTCGACCTGGTCGGACTGCAGCGCCTGCACGGCGGCGTCGAATCCGAGCTGGCGGATCTCGACCTCGAAGCCCTGGTCCTCCGCGATGGCGCGGAGGAGGTCCATGTCGATGCCGACGAGCTCGCCGTCGCTGTTCGAGAACTCGAACGGAGCGTAGGTGGTGTCGGTGCCGATGACGTAGGTCGGGGTGTCCTCGGCGGCCGTGGCGGCGGTGGCGCCGCCGAGGAGCGAGACGAGGGCGATCGCCGATGCGACGAGCCCCGCTCCCGCTCGTCGACCTGCCGTGCGCACCTGGTGCGCGCGGTCGCTGATCTGATGCACGATCTGAATCTCCTCGGGGTGAGCCGGCCCTTCGAGCCCAGCCGGCGACCCTCCACCTTAAATGGTGCTCGACGCGCCCGGAGACCCGAGGAGTCAGTGGGCGGGGGTCAGCGCTTCACGCGCACGCCGTGGTCGCGGCCGAGGAACTCCCGCACCACGTGGTTCAGGGCGTCGACCGTGAGATCCAAGGACTCGAGATCGATCCGCTCGTTGTGCCCGTGGAAGAGGGTGCGGAATGTGCCGTAGTCCCAGCGATCGCTGAGCACTCCGAAGCCGTAGGCCGGAACGCCCCGCAGGCGGTAGAAGCGGCCATCCGTCCCGCCGGCGGCCAGCATCGGCAGGAGGTCGGCGGCGGGGCGAGCACGCCGCACCGCTCCGCGCAGCACGTCGAAGAGCGGGGTGTCGGTGGGCGAGACCGTCGAGTCGACGAACTGGTCGCCCTCGATCTGCACGTGCTCCATCAGGTCGCCGAGCGCCTCGCGCAGATATCCCTCGACGTCGTCGGGGGAGACATCGGGCAGCACGCGGATGTCGAGCTGCACCGTGGCCTCGCCGGGGATGACGTTGTGCTTCTCGCCCGCGCGGAGCACGTTCGGCGAGATCGTCGTGTGCGTGGAGGCGTGCGCGAAGCCCTGCAGCAGGCCGGTCTGGGGGAGCCCCTCGAACAGCCGCTCGGGGCTCTGCAGCGCCGCGGTGGTGTCGACGTCGAGTTCGAGCGCCTCGGCGTACGCGCGCCACTGCGGCGTGATCACCGTCGGCGTGCGGAAGCGCGCGATGCGGGCGATGGCCTCGGCGGCGATGACCGCGGCGTTCCGCGACCCCCACGGCGCGGAGCCGTGCCCGGGCACTCCCGTGACGCGCAGCGTGCGCTGCGCCTGCCCCTTCTCGCCGATCATCACGCCGATGGATGGCCGGCTGCCGGCTGGAGCACCGCCGGACTCGGTGAGGACGTAGTCCGCGTCGATGAGGTCGAGGCGGTGCTCGGTGAGCCACCCGGCGCCGTACACCCCGCCGTTCTCCTCGTCGGCGACGGCCGCGAAGACGAGGTCGCCGCGCGGGCGGAACCCCTGCCGCGCGATCTCGCGGGTCACCACGGCGTACGCGGCGGTGAGGTTCAGCATGTCGATGGCGCCACGGCCCCACATCACGCCGTCGATGATCTCGCCGCCGAACGGGTCGCGGTCCCATCCGGCCGGCTCGACGGGCACGACGTCGGTGTGCCCGAGGAGCGCGAGCGACGGCGCGTGCGGGTCGGTGCCGGGGATGCGGATGATGAGGCTGCCTCGACCGGGGTGCGGCTCGACGACGACGCCGTCGAGCCCCGAGCCCTCGAAGAACGCCTGCAGGGTGCGCACCTGGCGGATCTCGTGCCCGGAATCGGGCGAGCCGTCGTTGACGGCCGCGTTGCGGATCATCTCCTGGAGAAGCCGCGCCGTCTGCTGGCCGAGGGGCACGCTCATGCCGCCACCGCCATCCGCGTCGGCTGCCGATCGATCTCCCTCGTGCGCATCTCCTCGACGGTATCGGAGAACGCCGGGTTTCGAGGGCTGGATGACGTCGGATGGCGGTGCTGCGGCCGCGCGTCGGCCCGCCGATAGGATGGCCGGGGAGAGCGGCGCGGTGATCGTGCGACTCCTCCGGGGCTCGTTTCGGGCCGTCGGGCACAACGACCCAGGAGGTATTCCATGCCGGGCATCGTGATCGTGGGCGTCCAGTGGGGCGACGAGGGCAAGGGCAAGGCGACCGACCTGCTCGGCGAGCGGACGGACTGGGTCGTCAAGTTCAACGGCGGCAACAACGCCGGCCACACCGTCGTCATCGGCGATGAGAAGTACGCGCTGCACCTGCTGCCCTCGGGCATCCTCAGCCCCGGCGTGAACCCGGTGATCGGCAACGGCGTGGTCATCGACCTCGAGGTGCTCTTCGCGGAGCTCGACGCGCTCGCCGCCCGCGGCATCGACGTGTCGAAGCTGCGCGTCTCCGCGAACGCGCACATCATCACGCAGTACCACCGCACGCTCGACAAGGTCACCGAGCGCTTCCTCGGCAAGCGCCAGATCGGCACCACCGGCCGCGGCATCGGCCCGGCGTACGCGGACAAGATCAACCGCGTCGGCATCCGCGTGCAGGACCTGTTCGACGAGAGCATCCTGCGCCAGAAGGTCGAGGGTGCCCTCGAGCAGAAGAACCACCTGCTCGTGAAGGTCTTCAACCGCCGCGGCTCGACCGTCGACGAGGTCGTCGAGGACCTGCTCTCGTACGCCGAGCGCCTCCAGCCGCTCGTCTGCGACACCGGGCTGCTCCTCAACCAGGCGCTCGACGCCGGCGAGGTCGTCGTGTTCGAGGGCGGCCAGGCCACGATGCTCGACATCGACCACGGCACCTACCCGTTCGTCACGTCCTCCTCGGCGACCGCGGGCGGCGCCGCGACCGGCTCGGGCGTCGGCCCCGGGCGCCTCGACCGCATCGTCGGCATCGTGAAGGCGTACACGACGCGCGTCGGCTCCGGGCCCTTCCCGACCGAGCTCTTCGACGAGCAGGGCGACTGGCTGCGCGCGGCGGGCTTCGAGTTCGGCACCACCACAGGGCGCCCGCGTCGCGTCGGCTGGTACGACGCGCCGATCACGCGCTACGCGACCCGCATCAACGGCATCACCGACCTCGTGCTGACGAAGCTCGACATCCTCACCGGGCTCGAGCAGATCCCGGTGTGCGTGGCATACGACGTCGCGGGCGAGCGCTTCGACGAGGTGCCGGTGAACCAAACCGACTTCCACCACGCGAAGCCGATCCTCGAGCACTACGCGGGCTGGAGTGAGGACATCTCCGGCGCCCGCACTTTCGCCGACCTGCCGCAGAACGCGCAGGACTACGTCCTCGCGCTCGAGGAGATGAGCGGCACCCGCATCTCGGTCATCGGCGTCGGCCCCGGCCGGGACCAGGTGATCGTGCGCCACGACCTCGTCTGACGCGGGCGGCTCCGCGCGCTGCGGGCGAGGCGGCGTGTGGGGCGGGGCTCCCGGGCCGGGGCTCCCGGGCCGTCGCTCCTGGGCCGTCGCTCCTGGGCCCTCAGTCCTGGGCCGGGGCTCCCGGGCCGTCAGACGATGTCGTCTCATCCAGGCGACACGATCTTCCGGGACTTTCCGCGTCGCGCCGGTGAGACGACATCGTCTGACGGCTTGCGACGGGCGTCTGACGGCTTGCGACGGGCGTCGGGCGGCTTGCGACGGGCGGATGGCCGGGGCCGGGGGAGGATGAACCCATGAAGTTCTGGATCGGCGGCTGGGGCCCTGCGCAGGGCGGGGAGTCCGAGGGCATCTCGCTCATCACGGCGGGGGAGGCTGAGTCGACCCTCTCGGGCGGCATGCTCGCGCACCGCGGGCTCGCCGCCGCGGCCGAATCGCCGTCGTGGCTCGCCGCGCACCCCGCGCACGACGTCGTGTACGCCGCGCTCGAGGCGGATGGCCGGATCGCGGCGTTCGCGCGCACGGGCGACGCCTCCCTCGCCCGCCACGGCGACGCCGTCGAGGCCGGCGCGGCGGTCTGCCACATCGCGGTCGCCGCAGACGGCTCGCACCTCGTCGCCTCGTGCTGGGGCGACGGTCGGGTCGTCCACGTCCCGCTGCGCGCCGACGGCTCGCTCGGCGCTCCGAACCTCGGCGACCCCGCCGCGGACCCCTACGCCACCGCCCCGGAGCCCGACTTCGCCGCCGCGCTCGAGGGCGAGGGCACCGTCGACGCCCAGGACCTCCTGCGTCAGGGAGCGGACCCCACCGACATCGCCGCCCTGCTCGCCGGCGAGACCACGCGCACGGACTGGTCCGGTGCGATGGACCTCCGCGCGCTCGTCGACGGCGACGCCGACCCCTCCCGCATCGCCGCGATGCTCGCGGGGAATGACGCCGACGACGGCCTCGCCGGACTCCTCGCCGCCCTCGGCCAGGGCGCGGCGGACCCCTACGACGACCCCGCGGTCCGTGGGATCCTCGACGCCGCCCGCGCGCACGAAGGCGACATCCTGCAGAAGGTGACGCCCGCGCCATCCGAGCCGCGGCCATCCCGCGCTCACTCGGCGCTGTTCCTGCCCGGCGGGCTCGTCGCGACGACCGACCTCGGGTACGACCTCGTCCGGTTCTGGCGCGATTCGCCGCGCGGCCTCGCGCCGCACCACGAGGTCGTGCTGCCGTTCGGCACCGGCCCGCGCCACCTGGTGCTGCACCCGAGCGGCTACCTCTATGTGCTCACCGAGTTCTCGGGCGAGGTCTTCGTCCTCGGGCGACGACCGGATGGCCGGTGGGCGCTGCAGAGCGGAACCGCGGCTTCCGGGGCCTCGCTTCCCGGCGACACCGGCGCGGAGATCGCGCGCTCGCGCGACGGCGAGTTCCTCTACGCGGGCCTGCGCGGGAGCGACACCATCGCCGTGCTGCGGGTGCGCGGCGACGGCGGCGTGCTCGATCAGGTCGCGCTCGTCGAAGCCGGGGTCGCGACGCCCCGCCATCACTTCGTCGGTCGCGACGCCGTGCTCGTCGCCGGCCAGGGATCGAACGAGATCGTGTCGCTGCCGCTCGACACGCGCACTGGCGTGCCCGCCCGCCCGCGGTATCGGCTGGCGGTCGGATCGCCGACCCACCTCCTCCCGACGCGCTGACGCGGGGCGGATGGCCGCGCCGGTACTCTCGAACGCATGAGCATGAACGACGAGGAAGCCCGCGCCGAGCTGCTGCGCCTGCGCGCCAGCATCGACAACATCGATGCCGCGCTCGTCTACATGCTCGCCGAGCGCTTCCGCTGCACGCAGCAGGTCGGGCAGCTGAAGGCCGAGCACGACCTCCCTGCCTCCGACCCGAAGCGCGAGGAGCAGCAGGTCGCTCGGCTGCGCGCGCTCGCCGAGGCCGCGCACCTCGACCCGGAGTTCGCGGAGAAGTGGTTCAACTTCGTCGTGGCGGAGGTCATCCGCCACCACACGGCGGCCGCGGAGCAGCGCCAGAACTGACGCGAGCACGCGAAGAGCCGCCTCCCTCTCGGGAAGCGGCTCTCGCCATCCGCTCGCGCTGGGGCATTACGCGGCGCCGTGGGACTAGTGCTCCCTGCGCTAGGTCGGTGCTCCGAACGCGAGGAGTGGTGCTCCGAACGCTAGGAGCGGCGCTTCCTGCGCTCGGAGCGGTGCTCCGAACGCTAGGACTAGCGTTCGGGGTCGAGACCAGCGCTCGGAGCACTAGCCTCGACGACCGGCGCTAGGCCTAGTGCTCCGAGCACTAGTCCTAGCGCGGGGCCGCCGGCCATCCCCACGCCGCCCCCGCGTCCCTAGGCCGGCATGCGGCGCAGGGTGAGATACGAACCGCCCGCGAGCAGGACCACGACCGGGATGGCCCAGAGGGTGAGCCCGAGGGCGCCGGTCTCGGCGAACCAGCGCCAGACATCCGGCCAGGCCTCCTGCCACGTCGCGAGGGCGATGAGGCCGAGGAGGGCGAGGCCGATGGCGAACAGGGTCGCGGTGAAGATCAGCGTGCCGAAGCGCTTGTAGATCGTCGCCGCCCAGAATCCGAGCACGAAGACGAGCATCGTCGCGACGAAGTACGTCAGGGTCGCGGCGGCGGGCCCCGCCTCCCACATCCAGGGGAGGTAGGCGTAGTACCCCGTCATGCCGTAGCCGTCCGTCGCCTGCTCGAACAGACCCAGCGCGAGGAAGATGAGCGACAGGGCGAGCGCGCTGAGCGCCGCGGCCACCAGGGTGCCGAGGTAGAACTCTCGCCGCGTGAGGCTCATCGCCTGCGAGAACGGGAACGACATCGTCAGGGCGTAGACGCCGATGACGAGGAAGTACCACAGCGGGGCCTGCGCGGCTCCCGCCACCTTGTACGCCTCGGGGCCGGCGGCGCCGCTGATCAGCCAGAAGATCAGCAGCGAGAGAACCCACGAGCCCCCGAGGACCAGCAGCGGAACCCAGATGAACGTCTGCGTGTTGACGAACTGCAGACGCACGACGTTGAGGATGCGGCCCCGCGGGATGGCGGGACCGGCGGCGATGGCGGTCATCGGAGTGCTCCTTCCGGGGATGACGACGAGAGGTCGCCTGCGGTGTGCTGCGTGCGGCGCACGATGAGCTGCTGCAGCGAGACGGGCGCGAGGTCGAGCCCCGCGGCGGAGAGGGCGGCGCGTTCCAAGGCGTCGAGTCGGCCGATGAACGTCGCCGACGTCACCCGCCCGAGGCTCTCGCGATGGATGACCTCGCGCCCGCGGATGGCCGCTTCCACGGCCGACGCGTCGCCGACGATGTTCGTCGCCTGAGCGCGGGCGTCGTCGGTGGACTCGTCCATGATGATGCGGCCGTCGTCGATGACGAGCACCCGCTCGATGAGGTTCGCGACCTCGTCGATGAGGTGGCTCGACAGCAGCACCGTGCGGGGATGCTCGGCGTAGTCGGACAGCAGCCGGTCGTAGAAGATCTGCCGCGCGACCGCGTCGAGCCCGAGGTAGGGCTCGTCGAAGAACGTGATCTCCGCCCGCGAGGCCAGGCCGATGACGACGCCGACCGCCGAGAGCTGCCCGCGGGAGAGCTTCTTGATGGTGCGCTTCATCGGCAGCTGGAAGTCGTCGATGAGCCGCTCGGCGAGCTCCTGACTCCAGTTCGGGAAGAACAGCCGCGCCGACGCGAACGCGTGACGCGGGGTCGCGTCGTCGGGGTACTTCTGGCTCTCCCGCACGAAGCACATGCGGCTGAGCACGCGCGCGTTCTCGTACGGGTCCTCGCCGAACACGCGGACCTCGCCGCTCGTGGCGAAGTTCTGCGCGGTGAGGATCGACATGGCGGTCGTCTTCCCGGCGCCGTTGCGGCCGAGGAAGCCGTAGATGGTGTCCTTCTCGACGTCGAAGCTCACGCTGTCGAGGGCGACCTTGTCCTTATAGCGCTTGGTGAGGTTCCGAACCTCGATCACGGCGGTCATGATGTCCCTTCCGGATGGCGGTGGCGGGGTTATGAGGTGGGGTGCGCGACGCGCGCGCGGATGATGTCGGCGACGTCATCAGGGCCGAGCCCGAGCTTCCGGGCTTCGACGAGCAGCGGCTGGACGTAGCGGTCCGCGAATGCGCTGCGACGCTCTTCCAGCAGCAGGTCGCGGGCGCCCGGGGAGACGAACATGCCGATGCCGCGGCGCTTGTAGAGCACGTTCTTGTCGACGAGCATGTTCACTCCCTTCGCGGCGGTGGCCGGGTTGATGCGGTAGAAGGCGGCAAGCTCGTTCGTGGACGGGGCCTGCGCCTCTTCCGCCAGGCTGCCGTCAACGATCGAGTCCTCGACCTGCTCGGCGATCTGCACGAACAGCGGCTTGCCTTCTTCGATCACGGCGGCCTCCGGTGTGTGGGTTACTTACTCAAGTAATGAACCACAGAAGGAGAACTGCGTCAAGAGGGGTTCGGGGCGAATCGCCTGAGCGTGCCGCGAATCCCGGAGGATGGCGGTTGCGAAGGACTGTCAGCCGCGAATTGCTCCGTGGTAAGCGCGATCCTCCGGGTGAAGCGGCCGCTCGTCGAACTGCGCAGCGTGCGCGGTCCACTCCGCCTCCCGTGGCAGCTGCCGCAGCGGACGGCTCGTCGCCGCGAGCACCGTCGCCACCAGGCACAGCGCAGCGGCGAACGTCAGCGTCGTTCCGCGGCCGATCCAGGCGAGCCCGAAGCCGGCGATGAGCGGCGACAGCGGCATCGCCCCTGTCGCGAACACCTGCAGGGCGCTGATCGCGCGCCCGAGCAGCTCGCTCGGCGTCGCCACCGTGAAGTAGCCGAGCAGGCCGGCGTTCAGGGCGGGGATGCCCACCACCGCGATCGACAGCACGACCGCCACGGCGACGGGATCCTCCACGAACGCGAGCGCCACGGTGCCGCCGGTCGCCAGGAGCAGCCCGATCACGAGCAGCGCGCCTGCCCGCACCCGGCGCACGACCGGCGGTGCGACCAGCGCGCCTACGAGAAGGGCGGCGCTGAGTGCGGCCATGACCCATCCGATGTTCGTCGCCGAGGCGCCGTCCTGCTGCAGCGCGTACACCGTGGTCGTCGTCGCAGCGTTGAACCCGAGGTTCACGATCGTTGTCACGAGCAGCACGCCGCGGAGGTCCCGCCGGCTGAGAAGCCACGCGATCCCCTCGCACGCTTCCCGAACGGCGGATGACCGGGGCTCGGCTGCCTGAGGAGTGCGCACCTCGCCGGATGGCGCCGTCCGCACCAGCACCCAGGAGGTGACCGTCGCGATCGACTGGCACACGGCCATCCCGAGCCCGACGAGCCACCCGCCCGCGACGAGGAGCGCGCCGCCGAGCGGGGCGCCGGCGAGGGAGATGACCGCGTCGCGCGCCTGGTTCGCGGCCTGCGCGCGGCCCATCGCCTCGTCGGGGACGAGCTCCTTGATGGCGGACTCGCTCGCGACGCCGAAGAGGCCGCTGCGCAGGGCGATGGCGGCGTTCACGAGGAGGAGGGAGACGAAGGTGACGCTGTCCGTCGCGACGGCGGTGAAGACGAGAGCCAGGGCGAGCCCCGTGACGGCGCCCGCGAGGGTGAGCGGCAGACGGCGGTGTCGGTCCGCGAGGACGCCGCCCGCCAGTGTCGCGACGACGCGGGTCGCGACGCCCACCGCGGCGATGACGCCGGCCTGCGTGGGGTCATCGGTCGCGACGAGCGCGAGCAGGGGGATGGCGAAGCCCACGAGGGTGGCGCCCAGACCGGTCGCGCTGTCGCTCGCGAGCCAGAGCAGATAGGGGCGGTTGCGGGTGAGGCGGTGGCCGGTCATGAGGTCAAGGTAGATGCGCAAGGAGAGTTGCGCAAGTACTCTTGCGCAATTTCTCGCGCGGAAGCCCTAGGCTGGGGGGATGGCGGATTCCGAGGCCTCGCAGCGTCGTTCCGGGCGGACGCTCCCGGCGAAGCAGCTGAAGGCGATGGCGCATCCCGCGCGGCTGGACATCCTCGACGGCGTCGCCCGCCGCGGCTTCGCGCGTGCCGCCGATCTGGCATCCGACCTGGGGCTTCCCGCGAACCAGGTGAGCTTCCACCTCCGCGTGCTCGCCGACGCGGGGCTCATCGAGGAGGCGCCGGAACACGCGCGCGATCGCCGCGACCGCGTGTGGAAGCCGGTCGAGGAGACGTGGCAGCTCGGCACGCCGGAGCATCCCATGGAGGACGAGCGCTTGGGCGGGGTCGTGCTCCACGGCATCGCCGCGCAGCATCAGGACCTGCTGCGCCGCGTCGTCGAGTGGGCGCCGGAGTACACGAGCGGACGCACGGCCGAGGTGCACGGCACCCTGAACCAGCACTCCGCGTGGCTGACGGAGGGCGAGGCGCGCGACCTCCTCGTGCGCATCGGCGACCTGATCGAGGAGGCGCGCACGCGGCACGAGCCCGGCGAGGAGGGCGTGCGCTACTGGGCGATCGACGTCCTCGCGGCCGACGACGCGATCTGACCGGCCACCCGACCCGGGCCATCCGCGGCGGCCGACCCTGGCCATCCGGGCGCTCGACGTGATTCACTCGGGGCACGGCAGCGAGGGGGAGCGATGACCGAACTCGGGGATGGCCCGGTGCGCGTCGTGCAGGTCGGCGCGGGCGAGATGGGGCGGGCGTGGATCGCCGCGCTCGCCGCATCGGACGAGGCGGAGCTCGTGGGGCTCGTCGATCTCGACGTCACCGTCGCGCACGAGGCGCTCGCGGACGCGGAGATCGAGGACGTCCACGTCGGGACGTCGCTCACCGAGGTCGCGCACGCGACGGGTGCCGACGTCGTCGTAAACGTCACCGTGCCGATCGCGCATCTTCCGGTGAATGTCGAGGCGCTGGCTGCGGGGTATCCGGTGCTGTGCGAGAAGCCGGCAGCTCCCACCGTGTCGGATGCGCTGCGCCAGGCCGCCGCCGCGGAGGTGCACGGACGCCTGCTGATGATCAGCCAGTCGCGACGCTGCGTCGGCGGGCTGCGCGCGCTGCGGGATCAGACGCGGCGGCTCGGCGACATCGGGGCGGCGGCGACGGAGTTCTTCCGCGCCCCGCACTTCGGCGGGTTCCGCGAGGAGATGGAGCACGCGCTGCTCGTCGACATGGCCATCCATCACTTCGATGCCGCGCGGTTCGTGCTCGAGCGCGACCCGGTCGCCGTGTACGCGGAGGAGTACAACCCGAGCTGGAGCTGGTACCGCGGCGACGCGAACGCGACGGCGATCTTCGAGTTCGAGGGCGGCGCCCGGTACACGTACAGCGGCAGCTGGTGCGCGCCCGGACGCGAGACCTCGTGGAACGGGCGCTGGCGCGTGAGTGGGGCGGATGGCGCGGCCGAATGGGATGGCGATGGTGCGCCGTCCGCGGAGATCCGCGGGTTGGCCGCGGAGCAGGAGCTCGACACCGCGCCTGAGGACATCGACGGTGCGCTCGCCGACTTCTTGGCTGCGCTGCGCACGGGCGAGCGCCCGGAGACCGACGCGCGCGCGAACATCGCGAGCCTCGCCATGGTGGAAGCCGCCGTGCGGTCGGCATCGACGGGTCGACGCGTGCGCCTGGACGCGGTGCTGCAGGATGCGTACGCGACCGCGCTCGTCGACGAGCAGGATGGCGCCGTGCGCGCGGTGCTGGAGAGCTGGCGCGCGGAGGCGGACGCGGAGGGGTAGCGGGGTCGCCCTGCCTCAGCCGCGGATGTCCCGGCGAGTGAGAGCCGCGACGCTGCCCGCCAGCAGCACGGCGACGCCGATCCACAGCGGCCAGAGGCCGGGGGACGGGCCATCCGAGAGCGGCGTCTCGTGGAAGGCCCACGAGTACGGCGAGAACACGCGCAGCGCGTCGAAGTCGTCCCTCTGGTTGGCGATGCCGTTGAAGAGGAAGGCAGCAGCGGCGACGAGCGCGCCGGCGCCGGTCGCCCAGGCGCGACGCCCGGTGAGCGACCCGACGAGCAGGGCGACCGATCCGCTGAAGAGCCAG
Source organism: Microbacterium oryzae (assembly GCF_009735645.1). NCBI lineage: Bacteria > Bacillati > Actinomycetota > Actinomycetes > Micrococcales > Microbacteriaceae > Microbacterium > Microbacterium oryzae. The sequence goes on from NZ_CP032550.1 coordinate 2,345,415, forward strand.
AGCCCCACCGCGGCGGCGGTCTGCGGCACGATGTTCGCGCGCTCGAGGTCGAGCTCGAAGGGAGCGCTCACGAGGGCGAGCAGCACGCCGGCGTAGACGCCCAGCCACAGCAGGCGCGCGACGAGCGCGAGCGCCTGGCCGGCGACGTAGCCGCTGCGCGAGATGCCGTGCGCGAGGTCGAGTTCGAGCCGGCCCTGCTCCTCGGCGCCGGCGACCGCCGCGGAACCCCATCCGATGGCGGCGACCGTCGGCAGCACGAAGCCGAGCAGCCCGTAGAAGGTCGCCTGCGCGTAGCCGGCTCCCGTCGCGATCTGGTCGAAGCCGAGGGTGTTGACGAGCGAGGGCGGAAGGGTCTCGAGAAGGCTCATCATCTGGCCATCCAGCCCGATGCTCGGGTACAGCGAGAGGTAGAGCATCATCACGGCGCTGATCGCGAGCGTCCAGATGAGCAGCGCGCGCCACGTCTCCGCCAGCGCCCGCACGAACACGGCGATCACGACGCACTCCCACGCCCGTGGGGCGTGGCGTCGCCGGGCGGGGTGCCGCGGCGTCGGTCTCGCCGGAGCCTGGGCGCGCCGCCCTCCTCGCCAGACGATGTCGTCTCACCGAGGGGACGTGATTCGTCGCGGCTTTCCGTATCGCGTGGATGAGACGACATCGTCTGGCGGCCGGGATGGCCCCCCTCCCGCTCGCGAGACCCGTCCCGCTTCCCGAGCCCGGTGTGGCCCGGCTCGCCATACAGCCGGAGCACCGACTCCTCGAGGTCGGGCTCCTCGACCGTCAGGTCCACGAGCCGGAAGCGCGCGAGCGCCTTCACGAGCGGGTCGATATCGCCCTCCGCGGTGAAGGCGACCCGCACCACGCCCGCCGCGGAGGTCACCGAGAGATCGTGCACGCGGAGCGGCTCCAGCAGCGCCCGCACCGCGCCCTCCTCGACGTCGGCGATCCCCGCGCGCACTCGTCGCACGGATCCGAGCCGCAGCGACGCCACATCGCCCGAGGCAACCACCCGGCCCGCGCTCAGCACCGCGACCTCGTCCGCCGCCTGCTGGATCTCGCTCAGCACGTGCGAGCTCAGCAGCACGGTCTGCCTCCGCTCGCGCGCCTCGCGCACGAGCTCGAGGAACGCCCGCTGCACCAGCGGATCGAGCCCGCTCGTCGGCTCGTCGAGCACCAGCAGTTCGGGCTCGTGCATGAACGCCTGCACCAGTCCGAGCTTCTGCTTGTTGCCCTTCGACAGCGTGTGCACGCGGCGCCCGAGGTCGAGGCCGAGCCGCTCGGCGAGCTCCTCCACGCGCCCCGGCGCCACCGGCCCCGACACCCGCGCGTAGAATTCGAGCATCCCGCGGCCGGTGACCCTGCCATCCAGCCGCAGCTCGCCGGGCACGTATCCGATGCGCCGTCGCAGCGCCGGCCCGCCGTGCTGCGGGTCCTCGCCGAGCACGCGCACCTGTCCGGCGGATGGCCGGATCACGTCGAGCAGGATCCGCAGGGTCGTCGTCTTGCCGGCTCCGTTCGGCCCGATGAGCCCGAAGACCGTGCCCGGCTCGACGCGCAGGTCGAGACCGTGCAGTGCGGTGTGCTGGCCGTACCGCTTGTGGAGCCCGGTGGTCTCGATCGCCGCCATGGCCACACGGTAGCGCCGGGGGAGGGTGCGCGGTAGGAGCTCGTCGGCGACCGTCGCCTCTGCGAGAGTGGAGGCATGACCGACTCCGAGCGGCCGGCGCCGCACTCCTCGCCGGACGAGCCGTCGCCGCTGTCCCAACCCCTGGTGCCGCCGCCCTTCACGGGCGCGGACCAGTCTGCGTATGGGCACCGGCCCGCGGACGCGCCGCCGTTCCAGCCGCCGCACGCGCCGCCATCCGCGCAGCCGTACGGAGTCGCACCGTACGGCTACCCGACGGCACCCCCGGCGATGCCGGGCGGCGGAGGCGGCGGGCGCAACGTGCTCGGGATGATCGCCCTCGTCGCGGCCATCGTCGGCGCCCTGTTCGCGATGATCCCGGGCATCTTCGTCATCGGATGGGGCCTGTTGCCGATCGCGTTCGTGCTCGCGATCATCTCGCTGTTCCAGCGCGGCCCGAAGCGCGCGGGCGTCGCAGCCCTCGTCGTCTCCGTCCTCGGCACGATCATCGGCATCGTCGTCGCGTTCGCGACCCTCGCGTTCTTCTTCACCAGCACGTACGAGGGCGTGAGCGAGGTCGCCGGAAGCCCCGACAGCGGCGTGGTGGAGCAGGGCCGGTCCCCGGCCGATCCCCTTCCCCTCGGCACCACGATCACGAGCGCCGACTGGTCGGTCACCGTCCACAGCGTCGAGTTCGGTGCGACCGACGCCGTCCTCGCCGAGAACGAGATCAACGAGCAGCCCGCGCAGGGGGAGGAGTACATCCTCGTGAACCTCTCCACCACGTACCTCGGCGAGACCGAGGGCTACCCCGCCGAGGTACAGCTCCAGTACGTCACTCCGGATGGCGTGGGCATCGGCGGGTGGGAGACGGTGACGGTCGTGCCCGACGCGCTCGACATCGGCGGCGCGCTACCGACGGATGGCCGGGCCAGCGGGAACATCGCCTTCCTCGTCCCGTCGGCGACGGCGAGGGATGGCGTCCTCTCGGTCTCCGCAGGAATCCTCGCGGACCCGGTGTTCGTCGCCCTCGAGTTGTGACTACGCCTCCGCGCGCGGCGGCTGCAGGGGCGTCTTCCCGGCCTCGAGCTCGGGCGCGACCTGCTTCTCCAGCACCTCGACCGCGTCGTCGGACAGGACGATGAGCCCGTCGAGCTCCTCTCGCACACGCTTGTACGCCACCTGCCGCTCCGCCGCGGTCGCGGACTGGTCGACCGCCGTCCGCAGCAGCTGCTGCGCGCGGTCGAGGCGCTTCCGCTCGGTCTCCGTGAAGCCGCTGTCGCGCACGCGCCGCGCGTCCTGCTCCGCGACGTCGAACGCGACCTCGAAATCGTGCACGGCGTCGCGGTACTCCGCGAGCGTCTCCGCGTCGATCCGCACATCCGCGGATGGCGGCCTCAGGCCATCCGCCACCTTCTTCGCCCGCAGGAACGCGGCCGTGAGCGGCTGCCGCCCGTCGCTCATCGTCGGGAAGGCGATGAGCTTCGCGACGTCGAGCTCGTAGTCGAGCCACCGGTGCATCACCTCGTCGTGCGTGGCCATGAGCCGCTTCAGCCGGTCGTGCCGACTCGCGGCGTCGGATGCCTCGACGTCGTGAGCGGGGCCATCCTGCGCCTTCGCGGCCTTGAGCTGCGCTCGCGCCTGCATCTCGATCGACCGTGCCTCGCTCTTGGCCTTGATGAGCTCAAGGCGGCGCTTGTGGCGCTCCTTCGACTGCTTCGACCACCATCCGCCGAAGCCGCTGGCGACGCCCATGAGCGGGAAGGCGAGCCACCAGTAGCTGCCGAGGAAGTCGAAGAGGGGTTCCACGGCTCCATGCTAGGCGCGCGCCGTCTCGCGCGCGGGGCAGTGAATGGTCGTCAGCCGTCGAGCGCCTCGACCGCGAGCTCCGCCAGCCGATGGTCGCGCGATTCCTCGTGCGCGGTGATCGTGATGACCGCGTCGTGCGCCTGATGCACGATGACGTACTGCCCGTACGCGCCGTCGAGGCGCCATGCGTCACCGGGGCCGTCCCACACGGCGAGCCCGTAGCGCCGGAAGTCCTCAGGGCCCTCGGCGCGCACCCAGTCGCGGTGCATCGCGTCGACGTACTCGGCCGAGACGAGCTGCCGGCCCCGCCAGGCGCCGCGGTCCCGCAGCACGCGGCCGATGCGGGCGAGCTCCTCGGTGCGCAGCTCGAGGCCGCTGCCGCCGACGATCCATCCCTGCGGGCACCGGTGCCACTGCGGGTTGTGGATCTCGAGCGGGTCGAACAGCCGCGGCGTGAGCCAGTCGCGCACGTCGCCGACCCGCGCGCCCAGGGCCCGCATCGCGACGTATGTGCTCGCGTCGGAATAGTGGAAGACGCGACCGGCGGATGGCCGTCGCAGCATCTCCTGCGCGAGGTCCGGCCAGGGGGCGGGCTGGTTTCCGAACCACTCGAAGTCGATGCCGCTCGTCATCGTGAGCAGGTGACGCAGCGTGACGGCTTCGACGCCCGCGCCGAGTTCCAGGTTCGGAAGGTAGTCCGCGACCGGATCGTCCAGCCGCGCGATCCCCTCGTCCACGGCCATCCCCATCGCCAGCGCGCACACGCCCTTGGAGACGGAGTAGATGTTCTCGCGCTCATCGCTGCGCCAGCGATGCTCGGCAGTGTCACCGCGGATGAGCACGTGAAGGCCATATGCGCCGAGGCGCTCCTGCTCTATGCCGCGAACGACATACTCGAGAACGCTCTGCGCCGAGGTCATGCGGTCAGTCTGCCAAAGACCCCACCGCGAGCGCGGCCATCCGGTCGCCGCCGATGTGATCGTGGGCGGTGAGGGTGACGACGGCGTCGCCGCGGAAGACGAGGAGTTGCCCGTACGCGCCGTGGAGGCGCCACGCATCATACGGCCCGCCCCATCCGGCCAGCGCGTAGCGCTCGTATCCGGGGCCGGCATCGCGCTCGACCCAGTCGGAGTGCATGGCATCGATCCATCCGCTCGAGACGAGGGCGCGGCCATCCCACTCGCCCCGGTCGCGGATGAGGCGCCCGAGGCGCGCCATCTCGTCCATCGTCAGGTGCAGGCCGCCGCCCGCGCGGATGAACCCGAGTGGGCATCGGTCCCATTCCGCGTCGGCGATGCCGAGCCGTGCGAAGAGGCGCGGCTCGAGGTAGGCGTGCACGTCGCCGACGACGGAGCCGAGCGCGCGCATCGCCGTGTACGTGCTGGCGTTCGAGTACTGGAAGACGCGGCCGCGCGACGGTCGGCCGAGGAACTCTCGGGCGAGGTCGGGCCAGTCCTCGAACATCGTCTCCGACCACGGCAGGTCGATGCCGCTCGACATCCGCAGCAGGTGCCGCGTCGTGACGGCGTCGACGCCCGCGCCGAGCTCGAAGTCCGGAAGGTATGCGGCCACCGGGGCGTCGAGGTCGAAGGCGCCCTCGTCGGCGGCGATGCCGGCCGCGAGCACGCAGACGCCCTTCGCGACGGACTGGATGTCGATGCGGACATCGGGGGTCCAGCGGTGCGCGGCCGCGTTGTCTCCGATGAGGACGTGCGCCCCATCCGCTCCGAGCCCTTCGGCCTCGATCCCGCGGACGAGGCGGTCGAGGGCGATCTGCGCGCGGTTCATACAGCCAGTGTCCCAGCCCAGCGTGATCTGCAACTAAGCTTCGGCCGAACCGCGCGAAAGGGGCTGCCCAGGATGCCATCCAATCCGTTCACTCCGACATTCGGCGTGACGCCCCCTCTCCTGGTCGGCCGACAGGACGAGATCGACGACTTCCGGTTCGCTCTGCAGGAGGGCATCGGCGCCCCCGAGCGCATGACGCTGCTGACCGGCATGCGAGGCACCGGCAAGACCGTCCTCCTCACCGCGTACGAGGACGTCGCGCGCAGCGAGGGGTGGCTGGTGATCTCCGAGACGGCCGAGCCCGGGATGATCGACCGGCTCACGAAGACGGCCGTCCCCGGGCTGCTGGCCGAGATCGACGAGCAGCATGAGCCGCGACCGGACTTCCGATACCGCATGAACCAGCTGCTCGACGCGATCGAGCCCGAGGACGGCGTGCTGATCAGCATCGACGAGATCCGCGGCACCGAGGACTTCGAGCTGCTGAGCCACACCGTGCAGCATCTGCGTCGCGAGGAGCGGAACGTCGCCTTTGTCGGCGCGGGTCTGCCCTCGTCCGTGCAGACGGTCCTCTCCGCAGATCGGCCGACGACGTACCTGCGGCGTGCCGACCGTCGCCACCTCGGCATGCTGGAGGCCGACGAGGTGCGCGCGGCGCTGGAGGTGCCCATCCTCGACGCCGGACGCGGCATCGCCTCCGATGCCCTCGACATCGCCGTGGAGGGCACTCGCGGGTATCCGCTCATGGTGCAACTCGTCGGATTCGAGACGTGGCAGGCGTCTCGAGACGACAACGAGATCACCGCCGAGCACGCGCAGCAGGGCGTGGCGACGGCGCAGCGCAGGATCGGCGAGCTCGTGCACGAGCCCGCTCTGGCCGATCTCTTCCCCGCGACGAGCAGCAGCCGCGGCTGACGAGTCGGAAGGGCCGGCGCTCGGCCCCTTGACGCCGCCCGCACAACGCCCTAACGTACAACCAAATGGTTGCACGAAGTGATTCACACGAAGCCGAGGTGGACCGGATCTTCCGGGCACTCGGCGACGCGACGCGCCGCGACATCCTGCGACGCACCCTCGACGGCGAGCAGTCGGTCTCGGCCCTCGCCGCCGGATACGAGATGAGCTTCGCCGCCGTGCAGAAGCACGTGGCGGTGCTCGAAGCCGCTGAACTCATCGTGAAGCGGGCCGAAGGAAGGGAGCGCCTCGTGCGCGCCGACCCGGAGACGATCGCGAAGGCGCAGCGTCTCCTCACCGAGTACGAACAGCTCTGGCGATCGCGCATCGACCGCCTCGACGAGCTGCTCGCCGAAGACGACACCTGATTCGCAGAGGATGCCGCGGCATCCGCTTTCAAAGGAGAAATGCCATGCCTGTCACCTCCGTCGTGAGCGACCCCCACGCGCTCACCGTCACGCTGGTCGCCGACTTCCCGGTCGGCCCCGAGCGCCTCTGGAAGGCCTTCACCGACCCGCGTCAGCTCGAGCGGTTCTGGGGTCCTCCCGGATACCCCGCCACGTTCGGCGCGTTCGACCTCCGCCCCGGCGGCATCGCCGACTACGCGATGACCAGCCCGCGCGGCGAGGTCTCGCGCGGACGGTGGGAGTTCACGAAGGTGTCGGACCCCAGCTCCTTCGAGGTCATCGACACCTTCGTCGACGACTCGGGCGACGCGATGGACATGCCCGCGTCGCGAACCGAGTTCGCCTTCACCGGCACGGATGGCGGTGGCCGCGTCACAAGCACCACCCACTTCACCTCGGTGGAGGCTCTCGAGCAGCTGACCGCCATGGGCATGATCGAGGGCCTGACGATGGGGGTCAATCAGCTCGATATCGTGCTGCGGGATCTGCGCGAGTACGCGCAAAGCCGGGGCGCGGAGCTCGAGATCCTCGACGATCAGCACGTGCGCATCACCCGGGTCATCCGCGGTCCGCGTGAGCTGGTGTGGCGCGCGCACTTCGAGCCCGAGCTGATGCAGAAGTGGCTGCTCGGTCCGGATGGCTGGACGATGCCGGTCTGCGAGACGTCCACCGAGGTCGGCGGCACGTACCGGTACGAGTGGGAGCCCGCCCCCGGCGTCGAGGGCGAGCGCTTCGGCTTCGAGGGCGAGGTGCTGCACGTCGAGCCGGGCCGCCGCGCGGTGACGACCGAGCGCATGATCGGCATGCCGGATGGCCCGACGACGATCAACGACCTCTCGCTCTACGAGGAGGACGGCGTCACCCTGCTCACGCAGCTCATCGAGTATCCCGATGCGGCGACGCGCGACATGATCCTCGAGACCGGCATGGTCGACGGCATGGAGGCCTCGTACGCGCGGATGGAGGCGCTCGTGCTGGCGTGATGCCCGGGGCACGCGAGCTGCCGGTCAGTCGCGGGCGGCGAGCTCCCGTGCCCACGGCAGATCGGCCCCCGCGCGCGAGACCGTGACGGCAGCCGCAGCCGCGGCGGCGCGCCCGATCGAGGCGATCGCGGCCTCGTCGAGGTCGCGGCTGCCGGTCTCGACGAGCGAGCGGATCAGCGAGGCCATGAACGTGTCCCCGGCCCCGATCGTGTCGACGACGTCGACCCGCACGGGAGGGATGCGGACGACGTGCTCGGCGGTCGCGAGCAGCGCGCCGTCCCCGCCGAGCGTGACCGCGACCATCCGCGGGCCGAGCGCGAGTACCCGCTGCGCGACCTCATCGACCGGAGTGTTGGGGAACAGCCAGGCCGCGTCCTCGTCGCTCATCTTCACGACGGTGCATTCCGCGGCGATCTCCTCGAAGCGGGCCAGTGCGGTCGGACGCTCGCCGACCAGCGCGGGGCGGATGTTCGGGTCGAACGTGATCTCCTCGGCGTCGCTCGCGCGCAGGATCGCGAGCACGGAGGTCGCGCCGGGCTCGAGGAAGGCGGCGATCGAGCCGGTGTGCACGACCTGCGCAGCCGGGGCGGCGCTCTCCGGCAGTGACCAGTCGATGTCGAATGCGTAGGTCGCGCTGCCGTCGGCGCCGATGCGCGCGGTGGCGGTCGACGTGGCCGCCGGGAAGACGGACTCGGGCAGGACCTGCACGCCCGAGTCGCCAAGGCGAGCGGCGATGCGCGCGCCGCGCTCGTCGTTGCCGATGCGGGTCAGGAGCGCGACGTCGACGCCGAGACGGCCGAGTCCGAGCGCGACGTTGGCAGGGCTCCCGCCGACGTGCTCCTCCGATCCCTCCGCCGCGGTCACGATGTCGATGAGGGCCTCGCCGATGACGAGGACGTCGGTCTGCGAAGGCGAGGTCATGAGTTCTCCAAGCGATACGCGCGGGATGGTGCGGAGGGGGTCAGTGCGTCAGCGCGGTGACGAGGCGCCGGGGATGGAGCTTCTGGTCTGCTGTGACTTCCCTCGATGCTACTCGTCAGCCCTCGGCCGCTTCGGAAGTGATGTCCGCCGGCTCGCGGCACGCGCGGCGATGTTCACGCGGTCGCGACGACCCCACAACATGCCGGAAACATGTGCCCCGCACGATGTCCAGCAATGGATACGTTCACGAGCACAGAGTCGGCGGGCCCTCGCGGTGCCCGCGTTCCCGCTCGCCGCCGCGTGTACGAGGCGCTGCGGACCGAGCTGCTCACCACGGCCGTGTCGCCCTTTCAGCGGTTCACCGAGGAGTACGTCGCCGAGCGCTTCGCGGTCTCCCGCACGCCGGTGCGCGACGCGCTCGCACGGCTCGAGGGCGACGGCCTGCTGATCAATCGCGGCGGCGCGCTGTACCGCTACATCCCCACGCTCGAGGAGTTCACCGAGCTCTACGAGCTGCGGATCCTGCTCGAATCCCACGGCATCGACCGCGCCATCGCCGACCCGACCGTCGGACACTCGCGCCCGGTGCTCGAGCGCGAGATGACGCTGTGGCTGGAGCGCGGCGCACGCCGGGTCGAGCCCGACCCGGGCTTCGTCGACGCCGACGAGCAGTTCCACGTCGAGCTGCTGCGCGCGGCCGGCAATGCGCAGCTCGTGCAGTCGCTGCAGCAGGTGAACCGTCGGATCCGGCCCATCCGCATGCACGACTACCTCACTCAGGATCGCGTCGACGCCACGGTCACCGAGCACCTGGAGATCCTCGACCTCACCCTGCGCGGGCGTCTGCGTGAGGCCCGCGACGCCCTGCGCAAGCACGTCGGCCTGTCCCAGTCCATCGTCGAGGCGCGTGCCGCGCGCGCCATGCAGATCGCGCAGATGTCGTGATCGCGGAAACGGAGAACACCATGCCCGTCCTCAGCTCCCACCTCGCGCCCGTCGCGGCCGTCGCCCGGCTCTTCGACGCCATCCGCTCGGCCCCCGCGGAGATCTGGATCACCCTGCGCGATGAGCAGGACGTGGCCGCCGACGTCGCGGACGTCCGGCGCCGCACCGAGGCGGGCGAGACCCTGCCGCTCGCCGGCTACGTGTTCGCGGCCAAGGACAACATCGACGTCGCGGGGCTCCCGACGACCGCCGCCCACCCGGCCTTCTCGCACATCCCCGAGCGCACCGCGACCGTCGTCCAGCGTCTTCTCGACGCGGGCGCCGTGCTCGTCGGCAAGACGAACATGGACCAGTTCGCGACGGGTCTCGTGGGCGCGCGCAGCCCGTACGGCGCAGTGTCCAGCGCGCACGACGCGGACCGCGTCTCGGGCGGGTCGAGCTCGGGTTCCGGGGCGGCGACCGGATGGCGCATCGTCGACTTCGCCCTGGGCACCGACACGGCAGGGTCGGGGCGTGTGCCCGGCGCCTACAACCGCGTGGTCGGACTGAAGCCGACCCTCGGTCTCCTGCCGCTCGACGGCGTGCTGCCGGCGTCGCCCTCGTACGACACCGTGTCGATCTTCGCGCCGGACGTCGCCCTCGCCACGAAGGTGCTCGACATCGCGGCAGGCGTCTCCGACCTCGACCCGCACAGCCGCTCGTGCCCGGCGGACGTGCCGCAGGCGGCGCCCGTGCGCCCGCGGGTCGCCATCCCTGACGACGCGTCGCTCGTGTCGCTGTCACCCGCCATGCGCGAGGCCTTCGCCGGTGCCGTGCGTCGTGCCGAGGAGTTCGGCGCCGAGGTGCAGACCATCGACTTCGCTCCCTTCCTCGAGGCCGCGCAGCTGCTGTACGACGGCGGACTCGTCGCCGAACGAGGCTGGTCGTTCGGTGCGTTCCTCGCCGCGCACCCCGAAGGTGCCGACCCCTCCGTCGCAACGATCGCAGCCGGTGCCATGGCGGTCGACGGGGTGAGCGTCATCGACGCGCAGCAGACGCTCCTCGCGCTGACCGCCGAGGCGCGGCGTCGCATCGACGCCGTCGACGCGCTCCTCATCCCGACCGCGCCCATCCACCCCCGTCACGACGAGCTCGCCGCGGATCCCCTCGGCGTCAACCGCACGGTCGGCACGTTCACGAACTTCGTGAATCTCATGGACCTGGCCGCTGTGGCGGTGCATGCGGAGACCGTGCCCGGCGAGGGCGAGTTCGGCGTCTCGTTCGTCACGCCGGCCTTCCACGACCAGGTCGCGGCCGACCTCGCTGCGCGCTTCTGCGCTGAGGACCCGGGGGAGCCGCTCGCGTTCTCGGGCGGCGTGGATGTCGCGGTGTTCGGCGCGCACCTTCGAGGCGAGCCGCTCAACGGCCAGCTCCAGGCGCTCGGCGCGCGCTTCGTCCGCGATGTCGTGACCGCTCCGACGTTCCGCATGCTCCTGGTCGAGGGGGAGGTGGACCGCCCCGCGGTCATCCGGTCAGCGGACGGCGCAGAACTGCCGGGCGAGCTGTGGCGCCTCTCTCCGCTCGCGGTCGCGCAGCTGCTGGGGACCATCGCCCCTCCGCTCGCCCTCGGGCACATCGAACTCTCCGACGGCAGCGTCGTCCTCGGATTCACCGCGTCGGTCGTCGGCGAGGAGCGCGACATCACCGATCTCGGCGGCTGGCGCGCCTACCGTGCCGTCGCCTCCGTCTGACCACCCGAGCACTGACCACCCGAGCACGAGGAGAACCCCATGAACGTCACCCAGCCCCTCGCCCTGACCGGTGCTCTCGCCGCGGTCACCCTCATCGCCGGCTGCGCTCCGGCCGAGGCCTCCGCCGAGGGCGACACCATCACCATCGGCACGTTGCGCAGCCAGCCACACCTCTTCAGCCCCTACTTCTACGAGGACGTCGCGGCAGACGGGCTCGAGTTCGAGATCGTGCTGTTCGACACGTCGAGCGACATCAAGAACGCGATCGTGTCCGGCTCCATCGACTTCGGCGTGACGGGCGCGGCATCCGTCATCTCGGGCGTCGCCGAGGAGCAGGACGTCCGCGTCGTCGCCTCAGCAGCGGACGGCGGCACACGCATCGTCGCCTCCCCCGACATCGAGACGGCGGACGACCTCAAGGGCAAGAAGGTCGGCTTCCCCATGGGCGCCACGCAGGAGATCCTTCTCAAGCGCACGCTCGAGGCCGAGGGCATCGACCCCGCAGCCGACGTCGAGCTCGTCAACCTCCCGTTCGCCGACATGGCAGGCGCCTACGAATCGGGTCAGATCGACGCCTTCATCTCCGCTGAGACCGGTCCGTCGATCGCGATCGTCGGCGGTGCGCACGAGCTGCTCTCGGCATACGACACCCCGATCGGCAAGACCAACATCGTGCTGGCCACGAGCAACTCGCTTATCGAGAGCGACCCCGAGCTCGTGCAGGACGTCGTCGACACGCACGTCGCCGCCATCGAGGAGATGAGCGCCGACACCGAGGCGTGGGCGGATGGTCTCGAGAAGGAGTTCGCGCTCGACCCGGAGGTCACGCAGACGGCCATCGACAACACCTGGGCGCGCTGGGAGCTCGACGACGCCTACGTCGCGACCCTCGAGGCGATGGGCGCCGAGATGTTCGCCTTCGACCAGATCGCATCCGAGATCGACCCCTCGCTCCTCGTCGACACCACCTTCGTCGACGCCGCGTCGGCGTCCTGACCCCGAGACCCGAGGGAGACTTCGATGACCGTCACCCTGGAGGCGCTCGCGCCCGACCGCTCGGCGCCACCCGCGCCATCCGCTCGCCTGCGCAAGCGACCCCGTCTCTCATGGACGTGGGCGGTCGCGCTGCCCGTCCCGATCCTTATCCTCATCGGATGGCACCTCGGCGCCGTCAGCGGATGGGTGCTGCCGTTCGACATCAAGATGGCGTTCCTGCCCACGCCGGCGGAGGTGGGTCTGCGGCTGGTGGACTTCGCGGTCGGCGGCATCTACGACGACTCGTACAGCGGAACGCTCTGGGGCCACCTCGGAGCCTCCGCCCTGCGGGTGCTGCAGGGCTTCCTCCTGGCGGTCGCGGTCGGCGTGCCACTCGGGGTGCTCATGGGACGCTCGAAGCTGCTGTTCCGGATGCTCGAGCCAACCGTGAACCTCGTCCGCCCCATCCCGGTGACGGCATGGGCGCCGCTGGCGCTCCTCCTCATCGGGTTCGGCGACCGCTCGACGGTGTTCCTCGTCTTCCTCGCGGCGGTGTTCCCCGTGCTGCTCAACACGATCAGCGGTGTGAAGCAGGTGCCGACGCGCCTGTTCGAGGCCGCGGCCATGCTCGGCACCCCGCCGCTGCAGGCCCTGGCGAAGGTGGTGCTGCCCGCCGCGGCGCCGCAGATCATCGCCGGTATGCGCATCGCAATGGGCCTGGCGTGGGTGATCCTCGTCGTCGGCGAGACCGTCGGCATCAACACCGGCCTCGGCGCCCTGATCACCCAGGCACGGGAGCAGTCGCGGACCGACCTCATCATCGTGGGGATGGTCGTGATCGGCCTCGCCGGGTTCGTCGCCGACCGTCTCCTCTCGCTCGTCTTCGCCGTCGCCTTCGGGCGACGCCCCATCCAGACCTGATGAAGGGAACGCACATGACCGAGAACGACGCCCCCACCGCGGGAGCCCCGGCCGACATCGTGATGGACGGCCTCGGCAAGAGGTACCCCGGCTCGCCGATCGCGGCCGTCGAGGGCGTGGACCTCACGGTCGCCGCCGGCGAGGTGGTCTGCATCGTCGGGGCCTCCGGGTGCGGCAAGTCCACCGTCCTGCGGATGGTCGCGGGCTTCGAGACCGTGACGGATGGCGCGCTGCGGGTCGCAGGGAAGGACGTCGCGGGCGCCGGCCCTGATCGCGGCGTCGTCTTCCAGGACTACGGCCTCTTCCCGTGGCTCACGGTCACCGAGAACATCGCGTACGGGCCGAAGCAGGCGCGGCTGCCGAAGGCCGAGGTGCGGGAGCGCACCGCGCAGGCGCTCGCCGCGGTGGGCCTCGCCCGCGTGGCGGCGTCGTTCCCGCACCAGCTGTCGGGCGGCATGCAGCAGCGCGTGGCCATCGCGCGACTGCTCGCCAACCGGCCGTCGGTGATGCTCATGGACGAGCCGTTCGGCGCGCTGGACGCGCTCACCCGCACGGATATGCAGCATGAGCTCCAGCGCATCCAGCGGCTCGCAGGCACGACCATCCTGTTCGTCACGCACAGCATCGAGGAGGCCGTCTACCTCGGCGACCGCGTCGTGGTCATGGCCGGCGGCACCGCGCATGGCATCTCGGGTCATGTGCGGGAGATCGTCGACATCCGGCTGGGGGCCGACCGCGACCCCACCTCGCCGGAGTTCACCGCCTACGAGCGCCGCATCGACGCGCTCGTGCACGCGGGGAACGACCGGCGGCTGGAGCCCGTCGCCGGCTGACGCGCGGTTCCTGCCATCCCCCTCATTCGCCAGTGCGGGCGACTCGCTTTCCGCCCGGATAGCGGGTCGCCCGCACTGGCGAACGGTCGGAGTCAGAGGCCTCGAGCGACCGCAGCCCCTGCGGCGAGCCAGGCCCGCTGCGTGATCGGCCGGAGGGAGTCGTAGCTCACCAGGCCGTCGACCATCGCCGGGTCGTGCGGGATGGTCACCGCCTCGCGCACGAAGGTGCGGTAGCCGTCGGCGACTCGGGCCACGTCCGCGGCGGTCGCCTTCGGGTCGGCCTGGCTGACGACGGCGACGGCGTTCGCCGCGAGCTGCGCGGAGCGCTCGTCGCGGTCGGAGAGGCTCTCGAGGAGGAGCGCTCCGGCCTCCGCGTGGTCGGCCCGCGTCGTGGTGGCGAGCACGATCTGATCGGTGTGGTCGATCATCCGCAGCCACAGCGGGTCGGTCTCATCGTTGCCGGAGTCGATGATGATGAGCCGGTAGTACTTGGCGGCGACGGCGTGGATGGCGTCGACGTCCTCCGCGGTGATGCGCTGCTGCGTCGCGAGCACGGCGGGCTTCGACCGCAGCACGTCGAAGCGGTCGGCGCTCTGGTGGTGAACATAGCTGGCGAGGTCGGCCGACTGCGCCGAGGTGCTCAGCAGGTGCCGCGTCTGCGGCAGCAGCTCGAGGAGCGTCGCGTCGTGCGGCCCCTGCTCGGTGCGCCATCCGAGCGTGCCGCGGGTCTGGTTGTTGTCCCAGGCGAGCACGCCCGCCCCGCCGTTCCGCGCGAAGGTCGCCGACAGCAGGATGGTCGTGGGCGTCTTCGACGCGCCGCCCTTGGCGTTGACGATTGCGACGGTGCGCGGGCCCGGCCAGTGCTGGGACACCGCGGCGATGTCGGCGCGCTCCTCGCGCTCGGCCGCGCTCGGCGCCATCCGCATTCCGGCGCGGGTGGCGGCGCCCCGCCATCCCTGGGTCGCGGGCTTCTCGACCTGCTCGATGGTCAGGAACGAGCGACGCAGGTCGCGGCGGCGGACGGCCGCGGCGGTCTCGGGCTGCGCGGCCGCGGTGGACGTGTGCGCCTTCTCGACAGCCTGCTCCTCGGCGGTGCGGGCCCATCCCTGTGCGCGCAGTGCGGGCTCCGGTTCGGGCTCCGGCGCAGGCTCCGGTTCGGGCTCCGGCGCAGGCTCCGGTTCGGGCTCCGGCGCGGGCGCGGGTTCCGGCTCCGGCACGACCGGCGCCGGGCGCGCGGCGGGCTCGCGCGGCGGCGGATTGTCGTCCACCTCGGTCGAGCCGTCGGGGTGGATGATGAGCGGCCACTCCCCGTCGGGGTCCACCATGAACGCGCGCACGGGGCGGGCGAGCTGTGCGGCCTTATCCGCGACGATCGTCACGGTCTGCGTCCGCGCGGCGGCGAGGTCGGCGCCCGAGACCGGGTAGCTCGTGCCGCCGATGACGACCTCACCCGTGCCGTCGGGGTGCAGGGTCGCCGTGACGCGCGGCCAGGTGGCCACCTCTGTGCTCGTGCTGCTCATGCTTCTCCTTCTATCCGAGCGTGATGCCGACCTCGGCCATGAAGTCCGCGGGATCGACGTTCTCCCCGTCGACGAGCACCTCGAAGTGCAGGTGGCATCCGGTGGACTGACCACTCGATCCCTCCTCGGCGATCTGCTGACCGCCCTTCACCTCGTCGCCCACGTCGACGAACATGCCGTTGTCGTACATGTGCAGGTAGCGGGTGACGATGCCGCCACCGTGGTCGATTCTGAGATACCCGTTGCCGCCGGAATCGAAACCGCGCTCGACGACGACGCCGTCGTTGACGGACCATATCGGGGCGCCACAGCCCGCGGCGAGGTCGATGCCGTAGTGGAACTTGCGCTCGCCGGTGATCGGGTGGATGCGGTACCCGAAGGGGCTGGTCACGGGACCGGCGTCGGGCGACGCCCATCCCTGCGGGTTCACCTCGCCGGGCGTGGTCTCGCCACCCGCGCAGGTGTTGCCCCCGTTGCCCGGGGCGAGACCGGTGTCGACACCCGAGAGGCCCTCCACGATGGCGACGGCGCCATCCCAGTACTTCTCGTAGTGGTATGGGTCGGCGTTGCGCTGCACGCGGTGGGCGGCGATCGTCGGCGGCAGGTTGTCGCGGTCCTCGATCGTCATCAGCACGCGGAAGAAGCTCGTCGACGAGATGTAGGGGTCCATGCGGTCGGCGTAGGAGCCCCACGCTCCGTTGTCCCGCTGCTGGAAGAGGCCTCGCGAGTCGGGCCCGGCGAGGTCGCCGTAGTCGATGACGGTGAGGCTCGACTCGCCCATCGCCGTCATCACGCCGATGGTCTGATCGCGCACGCCGAGTCCGAGGTCTTTGCCCGCCTGCATGACGTAGGCGGCGTTGACGAGCTGCTCACCGCCGTAGCCGGCGATCTCGGTGTCGGGCACGTCGTCGGGGTCGATGGTGATGCTCGTGCCCGGGTCGGATTCCGGGTTGCACTGCGTCGCCGAGCCCTCGTCGGATCCGAGCAGGACGATGCCGAAGACCGTGCCGAGGATGAGCAGCGGCACGGCCGCGATCGCGACCAGCGACCCCGACTTGCGCTCGGACATCGGCTAGCTCGCCCCCTCGGGGGGCGTGAAGCGGCTGACGAGCCAGGGGGAGCCGGCGTCCTCGCGCGACAGGATGAGCGTATAGGCGCCCGCGTCCGTGGGAACCTCGACGTGCGCGAGGTAGGCGCTGGTGTCGTCGACGATGACGGCCGGTCCGGTGACGGCGGACGCGGGGACGTTGGCGGGGTCGACGTATGCGTAGTCCTGGGCCGCATCCGCGGTGAGAAGCGGCTCCACGCCCTCCCACCAGGCGTCCGCATCGAGAGATGGCCGGGCGAAGGCGGTCATGGCCGCCACCGCGGCGTCGACGACGGCCTGACGCGACGCCTCGTCCCACTCGGGGGCCTCGTGGCGTCCGGGTTCGACGCCGTCGTCGGGCACCGCGTCGGAGGGCGCGGGGGTGAGCGAGCGGACACTCTCCGGCACGGCGGGGCTGCCGGAGGAGGTCGCCGGGGGACAGCGGCGGGCGGCTCCTCACGCGACACGGTGCACCCGGTGACGAGGAGCACGGCCGCCATGGCGGCGGCGGCCATCCGTGTGCGCATGGTCAGTCCTGCTCCTCGACGACCGGCGGCATGACTCCGCCGCGCGGGGCGTTCGCGCCCTTGCGGAGCGTGTCCTTCAGCTCGGCGGTGATGATGAACCACGTCGAGCCGACCTTGTAGCCCGGTATCGTGCCGTCACGGAGCCAGTGGTAGACGCCCTGCTTCGTCATCCCGAGGAGCTCGGCGACCTCGGGAGCGGTGAGCGTGGGCCGACGCCCCTCGAAGAGGGTGTCGAGTGCATCAGTCATCGGAATCACCTGCGCCCCGGTCCGCATGGGCCGAATCTATACGCCGTCCCATTGTGTCGCCATCCTTCATTCGAAAGCATACGCTTCCGCCTTCTCTTGCTCCTGTTTACCCCCGCGTCTAGGTTGTGGTGTAGAAAACTACGGACACCATTCTGAGGGGGAGGGTGACGTCGTGTCAGATGGCAGCAATCCCTGGCTCTCGCGACCTGTCGAGCCGGCGGTGCCCGTGCCCGCGGCGAGCGAGAGCGCGGCGAAGCGGCCGACGGGTCCGTCGGTGCCGCAGCGCGGCGTGCCTGCTCCCGACCCCGCTGACCGCCTGCCGACCCGTCCGCTGCCGCAGGCCGCCGACCTCTGGTGGGTCGGCGCGCACGGCGGATCGGGGGAGTCGACCCTCTCCACCCTCGTGCCCGACTGGCCCGCCGCGGAGCACGCCTGGCCCGAGCCGCCCGGTGACGCGCCGACGCGCGTGGTGCTCGTCGCGCGCACGCATATGCGTGGCCTGCGCGCGGCGCAGGCCGCTGCCACCCAGTGGGCAGCGGGGCTCGTGCCGCACGTGGAGGTGCTGGGCCTCGTCCTCGTGGCCGACGCTCCCGGGCGACTGCCGAGGCCGCTGCGCGACATGACGCAGCTCGTCGGCGGCGGCGTCCCGCACACCTGGACGGTGCCGTGGATCGACTCCTGGCGCCTGGGGGAGCCTCCTTCCCTTCCCGAGGCCCCGCGCGAGGTGCGGCGCCTCGTCGACGACCTGAACGCCCTGCTTCGACCTGGTGCCGACGGCACCGCCCACCGAAAGGAAAATCGATGAGCATGCTGGCAACCGTCCTCGCGACGGGAAGCGACCTCCTCACCGCGGTCCCCCTCGGGATCCCCAACCCCGACCCGGTGCAGCCTCCCGGCACCGAGGGCTTCAACACCGTGATGGGCTGGGCGAAGTGGGTGGCGCTGGCCGTCTGCATCCTCGGCCTGTTCGCCGCGGGCGCGCTCATGGCCATCAACTCCCGCCGCGGCGAGGGTGGCGAGCACGTCGGCAAGATCGGGATGGCCCTGGCCGGCGTCATCGTGATCTCCGCGGCCGCCGCGCTCATCGGCTTCCTCGCCACCTGATCGGAGGCCGCACGTGACCAGTCAGGACAACGAGGAGCGCAGCGCCTTCTCGCGCCCCGGATTCGTCGTGGCGGCCGTCGTCGTGGCTCTGATCGTCGTCGCCGGCGTCGTCCTCGGGATCGTCAACGCCACACGCGACGACCCCGAACCCGACGCCTCGCCGACGTCCGCTCCGAGCACCGCACCCAGCGCGGCGCCGTCTGCTGAGCCCAGTGCCGACGCGGAGACGGCGAGCGTGTGCGGGCTGCCCGGCGAGGAGCGCTCGGGCAGCCTCAACACGGCGCCCGAGACCGCGTGGGAGTACCAGGACGTCATGGCCTACCCGACGTCGCCGGCATTCGGACCGGCCGAGACCTCGCCCGATGGCGTGCGCTTCTGCTTCCAGCACTCCGTGGAGGGCGCCCTGTTCGCCGCCGGGAACGCGGTCGTGCAGGCGTCGTCGCCGGAGACGTCTGCGGCGTGGATCGAGTACTTCCTGTCCGCCGACGCTCCGAACCGCGAGGAGCTGGTGAGCGATGTGTCGTCGGGCGCCTCGTCGGACACGCGCGTGGGCATCGCCGGCTTCCGCGTGCTCGCGTACGACGGCGACACCGCGCGCATCGACATGGCCTTGCAGGCGGTCGGCGGCGGCGACACGGTGTACGGGTCCGCGGTCTACGACCTCGTGTGGGAGGCGGGCGACTGGAAGCTCCTCCCGACGGATGCGAGCAATCCGCTGCGCATCGCGCAGATCCCCGACGCCGCGGGATACGTCGCCTGGGAGGAATGAGCGCGGATGGCGGAGAAGGAGGACGGGTGCGGCCTGATCGACCCGACGTGCTGGGCGGGTGACTGGCTCGAGTCGGCCGTCGGCGATGCCATCGAGAACATGGCGGAGGCGGTGAAGCAGAGCTTCGGACAGGCCATCGCCTCGCTCGGGACGATCTGGATCAACATCGGCACGCCGAACCTCACCGGGTCGGGCGAGGGGTCTTCGCTCGCTCCGGGCAGCGCTGCGCCTGACGCCGGCAACATCACCACGGTCCTCGGCTACGTCACCTGGATCAGCCTCGCCGTGGCGCTGCTGTCGCTGTTCCTCCTCGGGGCTCTCCTCGCGCTGCGGATGCGCGCGGGTGAGGGCATCGCCTCGCTCGGCCGCGTGGGCCTCATCCTCGGCGCGGTCGTCCTCATCTCCGGCGCCAGCGCGCTCGTGACCGGGCTCATGCCGTCGGGGCCGAGCAACGCCAGCGGCGCCGTGGGGTACCTGCAGTCGGGCCTGTGGTGGTACATGGGCGCGGCCGCCGTGGTGTCGGTCATCATCGGGGGAGCCCGGATGGCCTGGGAGCAGCGCGGAGAGCCGGGTCGCGAGACGGTGAAGAGCCTGCTCACCCTGGTGGTCGTCGCGGGTGCGGGCGTCACCGTCGTCGGCCTGCTGGTCGCCGCCGCTGACTCGTTCGCAGTGTGGATCATCGACGGCTCGCTCACCTGCGACGCGTCGGTCACCCGGGATTCGGCGTGCTTCGGCGAGAACATGCTGCTGCTGCTCGCGCTCACCACGAACGCGGGAGCCGGCGGCCTCAGCGCGCTCCTCATCATCATCCTCGGGCTCATCGCCATCATCGGCGCGGCCATCCAGATCGTGCTCATGGTCGCCCGGGGCGGCATGCTCGTCATCCTCACGGGGATCCTCCCGCTCTCGGCGTCGTTCACGAACACCGAGATGGGCAAGTCGTGGTTCAAGAAGTGCATCGCGTGGCTGGTCGCATTCATCCTCTACAAGCCGGCTGCCGCCATCGTCTACGCCGCGGCCTTCCAGCTCGCCGGGACGAACGTCTTCCGCGATGACGGCTCCGGCCTTCTCGCCGTGCTCACCGGCCTCATGCTCATGATCATCGCCCTGTTCGCGCTGCCCGCGCTCATGCGGTTCGTCACGCCGATGGTGGCGGGGCTCGCGGGCGGCGGCGCCGGCGGCGCGCTCGCCGTCGGCGCCCTCGCCTCCCTGCCGAGCGGGGCCGCCGCGGCCGGCCGCCTCGCCTCCGGCAGCGGCAGCGGCGGGGGCGGCCGCACCGGGAGCTCGGGACCCTCAGGGCAGAACGGGCAGCAGGGTGCGCAGGGCCCGACCGGCGGCCAGGGCTCGAGCAGCTCGGGCTCGAACGGCTCGGCGGGGCAGGCCGCGCAGGCGGCCGGGCCGCAGCAGACGAGCACCGGCGCGGGGCGTCCCTCCGGCGGCGGGTCGTCGGGCGGCGGCGGGTCGAGCGGCGGATCTTCGGGCGGCGGTGGATCGTCCGGCGGCGGCGCGAGCGGCGGCGGGCGTGGTGCGTCCGCGGCTGGAGGCGCGGCTCCCGGTGGCGGAGGCGGCGGTGCGGCCGCGGCGTCCGGTGCCGGCGGTGGCGCGGCCGCGGGTGGCGGTGCGGCCGGTGGTGCTGCCGGAGGTGCCGCGGGAGGTGCTGCCGCGGGAGGCGCGGCCGCCGGTGGTGCCGCAGGAGGAGCGGCGGCGGGAGCCGCGGCGGGACCGGTCGGCATCGTCGCGGGCGCCGCCGCGGGCGCGGCGCTCGACGCGGGCAAGAAGGCCGGGCAGGCCGCCGCAGCCGCGGCGCAGGCCCTGGGAGAGCAGGCGACAGGTGAAGGAGGCGGCCCCGATGGCAGCCGTTGACATGAACGCGCGGGGTCCGCGCACCTACGGCAACTGGCGGCGCCCGACGTCGCCGGGCATCCTGGGGCTGGGCTCGGTCGGCACGGCCCTCCTCCTCGGAGGGCTCATCGCCGTGGTCATCGCCGTCATGGTCGCGGGCCTCCTCGAGGCGGTGATCCTCGCGGCCGTCCTCGGCGGCGTGATGCTCGCCGTGCTCACGAAGGACTCGCACGGCAAGAACGTCATCAGCCGCGCCGGCGCCCGCGTCGCGTGGTGGTCGGCGCGCTCGCGCGGCACGCACCTCTACCGCTCGGGCCCGCTCGGCCGCGCCCTGTGGGGCACCTACCAGCTGCCGGGCCTCGCGGCCCCCACCCGCCTGTCGGAGCACACCGACAGCTACGGCCGCCCCTTCGCGCTGCTCTACACACCCGCCACCGGCTCGTACTCGGTCGTCATCGGCACCGAGCCGGATGGCGCGGCGCTCGTCGACCAGGAGCAGATCGACGTGTGGGTGGCCGACTGGGGCCACTGGCTGGCGAACCTCGGGGACGAGCCGGGCGTCGAGGCCGCCTCGGTCACCATCGAGACCGCGCCGGACTCGGGCACGCGCCTGCGCCGCGAGGTCGAGATGAACGTGGACGACGACGCCCCCGCGTTCGCGCGCGAGATGCTGGCGGAGGTCGTCGGCCGCTATCCGGCGGGCTCCTCCACCGTGAAGGCGTACGTCGCGGTCACCTTCACGGCCGCGCCGCGCGCGGGCGGGAAGAAGCGCACGCCCGATGACATGGGCCGCGAGCTCGCCGCGCGCCTGCCCGGTCTCACGGCAGGTCTGCAGGCGACCGGCGCGGGGGCCGCGCATCCGCTGTCGGCGCAGGAGCTCTGCGAGGCCATCCGCATCGCCTACGACCCCGCCGCCGCCCTCCTCATCGACGAGGCGCACGCCGCGGGCGAGACGCCCGAGCTCACCTGGCCGGATGTCGGGCCCTCGGCCGCGCAGGCCTCGTGGGGCGGGTACCGCCACGACTCGGCGTACTCGGTCACGTGGGCGATGACGTCCGCGCCCCGCGGCAACGTGCAGTCGGGCGTGCTCGCCCGCCTCCTCGCCCCGCACCGCGACATCGCCCGCAAGCGCGTGACGCTGCTCTATCGCCCCATCGACGCGGCCCGCGCGGCGGCCATTGTCGAGGCCGACCTGCGCGCGGCGGAGTTCCGCGTGACCTCGACGAGCAAGCCCGCCGCGCGCGACAGCCTCGCCGTGCGCGCGGCGCAGGCGACAGCGAGCGAGGAGGCGTCGGGCGCGGGCCTCGTGCAGTTCGGCATCCTCGTCACCGCCACCGTCGCCGACCTGTCGAAGGAGGCCGACGCCCGCGCGGCCATCGACAACCTCGGGGCGACGGCCCGCCTGCGCCTGCGCCCGGTCTACGGCTCGCAGGACTCGGCGTTCGCCGCCGCCCTGCCGCTCGGCCTCGTGCTGCCCAAGCACATCAAGGTTCCGGCGGAGCTCCGGGAGAAGCTGTGAGCGCCCGGCGTGCGCGGGACGAGCGCGTGGAGAAGCCACGGAAGGCCGCGAAGCCCCAGAAAGCGCAGAAGCCCGACAAGGCGGAGAAGGCGCCGAAGGAGCTGCGCCCCCTGCGCCCCGCGATGCGCGGATGGCTCGGCCGCGGCCGCGGCGGGTCCAACTACGTGCAGCAGGCCGACGAGTGGCGCGGCACGACCGTGCAGGTCTGCGGCATGTGGCCGTTCGCGATCGGCGCCGGCACGCCCATGGTGGGGGTGCCGCTCGGGCGCCACATCCACACCGGGGCGACGCTCTGCTGCGATCCGATCTCGTGGTTCCAGCGCGCCAAGCTCATCAGCAACCCGTCGGCGTTCGTGCTCGGCAAGCCCGGCCTCGGCAAGTCGACGATCGTGCGGCGGATGGCCACGGGGCTCGCCGGCTACGGCGTGATGCCCCTCGTCCTCGGCGACCTGAAGCCGGACTACGTCGACCTGATCGAGGCCCTCGGCGGCCAGGTCATCACGCTCGGCCGCGGCCGCGGATACCTCAACATCCTCGATCCCGGCGAGGCGACCGAGGCCGCCACGAGGCTGCTCGACGCGGGCTTCGAGAAGGAGGCCGCGCAGGTCCTCGCCGACGCGCACGGCCGTCGGCAGACGATGGTGTCCGCGCTCCTGACCATCCTCCGCTCGGCCCCGCCGACCGACCGCGAGGAGACGATCATCGACCGGGCGCTGAAGTGGCTCGACCAGAACCACGACGGCGTGCCCGTGCTCGGCGACCTGCTGCGGGTCATCCAGGAGGGGCCGGCGGAGGTGCGCGCGGTCGCGCTCGATCGCGGCGACGACAAGCGCTACAAGAGCATCACCGAGAACCTCGAGGCCTCGCTCATCGGCCTCGTCGGCGGCGGGCGGCTGGGCGAGACCTTCGCCCGGCACACCACGAACCCCATGCGCCGCGACGCGCCGGTCGTCTACGACGTCTCGGCGATCGACGACTCCGAGATGGAGCTGCAGGCGGCGACACTGCTCGCCTGCTGGTCGGCGGGCTTCGGCACGGTCAACGTCGCCAACGCGCTCGCCGACGCCGGCCTCGAGCCCCGGCGCCACTACTTCGTCATCCTCGACGAGCTGTGGCGGGCGCTCCGCGCGGGGCGCGGCATGGTCGACCGGGTCGACGCCCTCACCCGCCTCAACCGTCAGCGCGGCGTCGGGATGGCCATGATCTCGCACACCATGAGCGACCTCCTCGCCCTTCCCACCGAGGAGGACCGCATGAAGGCGCGCGGCTTCGTCGAGCGCTCGGGGATGGTCATCTGCGGCGGGCTCCCGTCGGCGGAGATGCCGCAGCTCACCGCGGCCGTGCCGTTCTCGCAGGCCGAGCAGGAGCTGCTCATCGGATGGCAGGACCCGCCCGCGTGGGATCCCTCCACCGGGCGCGAGGCCGAGCCGCCGGGGCGCGGGAAGTTCCTCGTCAAGGTGGGCGGGCGCCCGGGCATCCCCGTGAGCGTGCAGCTGACAGCGACGGAGCTGTCGATCAACGACACGAACAAGCTCTGGCACGACCGCTCGCGCGTCGGCCGACGCTCCCGTCGCGCCCGGGAGGGCGCGGGCGCATGAGCACCCCGAGCAACCGCCGCCGCGACCCGGGCGGACTGTCGGGCGAGGTGATCCTGCTGTGGGTGGCCATCGTCGTCGTGCTCGTCGTCGTCGGCGGCGTCTACCTCGCCGTGCACCTCGGGAGCCGGCTGGCAGGCACCGGAGCCGAGGTCCCCGCCGACCCGTTCGAGCTGCTCTTCGGCCTGTTCGGCGGCGATGTCGAGTGGCCGGGAGCCGCGGGCTGGGCCGTCCTCGCCGCGTTCGCCGTCGTGCTCCTCGTCCTGGCCATCCTCATCGCGGTGGCGCTGCGGCGGCGACGCCGCGACCGGACCCGCGTCGACCGCGCCGCCACCTACATGGGACGCGGCCGGGAGGTCGAGGGCCAGTCGCGGAAGGCCGTCGCGCAGACCGCGCAGCGCCTCGGCGTCGCCGACGCGCCGGGCCTCCCGATCGGCATCACGGTGTCCACGCGGCAGAAGCTCCTCAGCTCGTGGGAGGACATGCGCATCACGATCGCCGGTCCGCGCACGGGCAAGACGACCTCGATGGTCGTGCCGGAGATCCTCGAGGCGCCCGGCGCCGTGCTCGCGACGTCGAACAAGCGCGACGTCGTCGACCAGACGCGCGACGTGCGTGCGACGCGCGGGCCGGTGTGGGTGTTCGACCCGCAGGGCATCGCGCTCGAGCCCGCGAGCTGGTGGTGGAACCCGCTGTCGTACGTGACCGACGAGGTGCGTGCGGCGAAGCTCGCAGAGCACTTCGCCGCGGGCTCGCGCGACCCGGGCGCGCGGACGGACGCCTACTTCGACCCCGCCGGCCAGGACCTCCTCGCCGGGCTCCTGCTCGCCGCCGCCCTCGACGGCCGGAAGATCACCGACGTCTACACGTGGCTGACGCGGCCGACGGACGAGACGGCCGTCGACATCCTGCGAGACCACGGCTTCGCGCTCACCGCCGACCAGGTCGCGGGCGTCGTCTCGGCGCCGGACAAGCAGCGCGGTGGGGTGTTCGGCACCGCGCAGCAGATGGCGTCGTGCCTCACGAACCGTCAGGTCGCCGCATGGGTGACGTGGCAGGGCGCGGGGGATGACCGCCCGCAGTTCGACCCGGAGGCGTTCGTCCGCGCGGACGGCGGCACGCTGTACTCGCTCTCGAAGGAGGGCCGCGGCACCGCCGGCCCGCTCGTGACGGCGCTGACCGTCGCTGTCGTCGAGGCCGCGGAGGAGCTCGCCGCGCGCTCGTCCGGCGGCCGCCTCGCGACGCCGCTCGTCGGCGTGCTCGACGAGGCAGCCAATGTCTGCCGATGGCGCGAGCTGCCGAACCTCTACTCGCACTACGGCTCGCGCGGGATCGTGCTCGACACGGTGCTGCAGAGCTGGTCGCAGGGTGTGGAGGTGTGGGGCGAGTCGGGCATGAAGAAGCTCTGGAGCGCCTCGAACGTGAAGATCTACGGCGGCGGCGTGAGCGAAGCCGCCTTCCTCGAGGACCTCTCGAAGATGATCGGCGACTACGACCGCCTGTCGTCGTCGACGTCGCAGGGTCGCGGCCAGCGCACCGTGTCGCAGCAGCTGCACCGTGAGCGCATCCTCGACGTCGCCGACCTCGCCGCCCTCCCCAAGGGGCGTGCGGTCGTGCTCGCATCGGGTTCGCGGCCCACGCTCATCCGCACCGTGCCATGGATGGTCGGACCGCACGCCGAGGCCGTGACCGCCTCGATCGCCGCGCACGACCCGCAGGCCGAGCGGACCATCCAGGAGGCGCAGGACGAGCTGGCCACCGTGCAGGCGACCATCGGAACGGGGGAGACGCGATGACCGAGCAGGGCCAGGCGGTGACCGAAGCGGAGCCGGAGCTCTTCTTCGGGTCGGTCGACGAGTTCGTGCGGGAGTACCTGCGCCACGTCTACAAGCGCCGCATCGACGGCCGCAATCGCTGCTGGGCGGGACGCTGGTGGGAGCACGACGAGGCCGTCATCCGGCTCGAGGCGCTGTGGCGGGCGTGGGAGCACCTGCGCCTCGACCCTGCCACCGGCATGAGCGTCTGGTGGCGCGACCACGCCGACCACCACCTGCCGATGCTCATGGACCCGGATGGGCCGTTCGCGCTCGCGACGGAGGGCGACGAGAACCTCAGCCGCAAGGGCGAGCCCCTGCCGTACGTCGCGCCGCCACCGGGGATGTTCCCCGACGCGCGGGACTGACGGGCGGGTCGGCTCAGCGCGCGGGGCCGGAGCGCTGCGCCGTGATGCCGCGGGTAGCCTTCACCCGCGCCGCGGGAGCAGCGGCCTTCCGTGCCACCGCCGCGGTGGCGGGCTGCGCCTGGCTCGCGCCCGCTCGCGCACGCGTGGCGGCGACGGAGGGGTCGAGGCGCTTCGCTCCGAAGTGCTGAGCGGGCAGGTCGCTCGCCTCGGCGCCCTTCGCTCCGCCCCGTCCGCTCGGGCCGCCCCGCGCCTCCAGGTCGCGGGCCGCGTCCCGGCGCCGCTCGGCGTCCGCGTGCTGCGTCCGGCCGTCCGCCCGCTCCGCCGCCGCGGCGTCGGCGCGCTCCTCGGCCTCGACCTCTGCGCGCGCCCGCTCGCACGGATCCGGATCGTGTCGTGCGGACGCGCGAGCAGCATCCGCTCGCGCATCCTCCTGGTCGGCATGCGCGAACGCGCGCCGCGCCTCGGCCTCCGCCTCGGCCGCACGGGCGCGCTTGGCGGTCACGGCCATCCGCTCTTCGGTGTCCATCCGCTCGGCGGCGCCGTCCATCCGATCGGCCGCGGCCAGCGCCCGCCGGCGCGCTTCCTCGCGAGCCCGGGCGATCGCCGAGCCGATGCGCCCGCCCGCGGCGAGGGCCCGATGCATCTCGCCCTCGAGTGCCTCGGCGATCCCGTCCGTCTCCTCGACCATCCTCGACTCCTCCCGTCTCTCCCTTCATATCTAAAAGAACTAAAGACGTCTAGAACATCAGGCGCTAGGCTCCTCGAGAGCGGAAGGAACGAACCATGGCCACGAACCCCTTCACCCCCACCTTCGGCGTCACGCCGCCGCTGCTCGTCGGCAGGCAGGACGAGATCGACGACTTCCGGGCGGGGCTCCAGGAGGGCGTCGGCGCCCCCGAGCGCATCACGCTCGTCACCGGCCTGCGCGGCACGGGCAAGACCGTCATGCTCAACGCGTACGAGGATGTCGCCAAGAGCGAGGGATGGCTCGTCCTCTCCGAGACGGCGGGGAAGGATGTCGTCGACCGGCTCGCGAACACCGAGATCCCGAATCTCCTGCGCACGATCGAGCCGAACCAGACGCGGTCGCGGATCACGAGCCTCACGATGAGCGGGTTCGGCGCCCAGCGCACCGTCACCGAGCTCAACGAGCCAGCGGCGAACCTCCGCCACCGCATGAACCAGCTCCTCGACGCGATCGACCCCGAGGTCGGGGTGCTCATCAGCCTCGACGAGATCCACCGCAATGAGGACCTCGAGATCCTCGGGTCGACCATCCAGCATCTGCGTCGGGAGGACCGGAACGTCGCCTTCGTCGGCGCCGGCCTGCCCTCGTCGATGCGGGACCTCCTCGCCTCCGACCAGTCGGCCATGTTCCTCCGGCGCGCGGATCGGCGCCATCTCGGCGGGATCGAAGCGGACGACGTGCGCACCGCGCTGCAGGTGCCGATCGTCGACGCGGGCCGGACGATCACACCGGAGGCGCTGGACGTCGCCGTCGAGGGCACCCAGGGCTACCCGTTCATGGTGCAGCTCGTGGGCCTCGAGACGTGGCGGGCGGCGCGTGACAGCGAGCAGATCGGCGTCGAGCATGCGCAGCGGGGCGTCGACCGGGCGCACCGGAAGATGGGTCAGCTCGTGCACGAGCCGGCCCTGGCCGACCTGTCGGCGACCGACCGCTCGTTCCTCGCCGCCATGGCGCAGGACCCGCAGGGGCCGAGCCGCATGGGCGACATCGCGCAGCGCCTCGGCGTCGACGCGAACTACGCCAGCCAGTACCGGATCCGCCTCATCGACGCCGAGATCATCGGGCCCGTCGGCCACGGCGCGGTCGACTTCACCATGCCGTACCTGCGCGAGCACCTGCAGCGGGATGCGCTTCCGGGCCTCCGCGGCGCGTCGTTCCCGGGGCGGCCGGCCCTGGGTGCCGGACCGTCGACGCCTGCCCTGGGCGCCGGCAGCGGTCCTCGGGCCGCGCGTCATCGTGTCGGGGAGATCGAGCGCTGACACCCGTTCGCCGGGTCTGCATGGCCCTGCTGGGAGCACTTACAGAGCCAGGACCAATAGGGTGGGCTGACTGCCCGATATCTTGCGCTGCTCAACCGGCCCAGCGCACCCAGGAGAGCGCGCACCACCGATGACAGAACCGACTGCGGAAGCCGGCGACTTCGAGCGGCTGCGCGACCGTCTACTCGGAGCGACCAGACGCCTCGACGGGCGCGGGGACGAGTTCATCGAGCAGGATGGCCGCAACGCCGTGCTCGGGGTGATCCGGTTCCGGCTGCTTCAGCTCATCGATCAGCGCGAGGCGGTGGGCGCTGCCCTCGAGATGCTGGAGCGGCACGCATCGCGTCTGCCTGCCGGGCTGCGCGCTCGGGCGTACACCTCGCCGATCGCGTCGAACGCGTTCGTGCGGTACGACATGCTGACCGCGCTGGAGCAGGAGACCGACCTGCAGCGCATGCGCCTGCGCCTCGCCACGGCAGGTGAGGTCGAGAACCTCGACGAGGTCTCGCTCGAGGTGCCTTACCTCGACGAAGCACTCGCGCTCGCCGCGGTCGTCGCCGCCGCGCTGCGCTGAGCCCGGGCCGCGACGACCTGCGGGCGCTACCTCAGCAGCGCCGACAGCCACTCGGCCTGGCGTCGCCACTGCAGCCCGTCGCCTACGTGCTCGTTGAACGGGTACTCGACGACGGCTACGTCATCCCCGTAGTGGTTTGCGGCCGCGTCGACCGTCGATGACGGGGACGCCTGGTCCATGAGCGCGACCGAGACGAGGGGGCACGTTTTCCTCGCACGGAGTCTTGGCGGCCGAGGCTAATTCGTATAAGTTAACGCCCATCCTGCTGATTCGTATCAGCTACTCGAAGACGAGAGAGGGAAGCATGCGAAGCACGAACGCACGTGAGCGAGGTGCCATAGCCATCGGAGCCATCGTCGCCGCAGTGGCGACGGCCCTGATGGGAACACCGGCGTACGGCAGTGAGACGGTCGCGTCCGGCGACGCGACCGTCTCCTTCGATGCCGCGGCTGAAGAATGGACGCTCGAGACAGACGACGTGCGGCGGGTGATCAAGTTCGCGGACGGCTCGCTCACCCAGACCGAGCTCGTGAGCAAGGAGACCGGGCGCGACTATCAGCAGCGAGGAGTCTCGACGGAGTTCCGCGTGCGGGTGGACGGCGCCGACCTTCGCGGCTCCAGCGGCGGATGGGGCCTCGACGGTCACGAGACGGCGGTCGAGCCGAACGGGGCGGTGCACCTCACGCTGACCCTCAGTCGGCCCGGCATCAGGGTGGACCGGCAGTACTGGCTCTACCCCGACACCTCGTTCATCGAGGAGCGCACCGATGTGACGAACACCGGGAGCCTCGCCGTGGAGCTCAATGACTTCTCGGCCGTGTCGATGCGTGTGCTCGGCGACGACGCCGAAGACGTCGACATGTATGCGATCAACGGCGACAAGGCGTCGGCCGCGACCTACCAGACGCTCAAGGGGCCGATCCCGATGGCCAGCGGTCTTCAGAACCCGGGCGGCCGTGGCGGCAACGTGCACCAGCCGTTCGTCACCCTGCACGACCGGGAGGCCGCCGAGGGCATCGCCGTCACATGGGACTACACCGGCAACTGGGTCATGAATGTCGGCGACTCGTACGGGAAGATCCTCGTTGAGCCGCGAGCAACGCTTGCGACAGCACTCGCCCCGGGGAACGAGATCACCGGGCCGGTCGGACGGGTCGGCTTCTACCAGGGCGATCTCGACGACATGGGCAACAGCATCCTCGACTTCACGTACCGGTACCTGTGGGACGACACCTCCGACGAGTACTTCCCGCTCATCCGCTACGGCGGATACGGCTCGACGCCCGACATCATCGGCGACAAGATCCGCCAGCTCGCTTACATCGGCGGCGACATGGTGTGGATGGACGACGGGTGGCAGGACGCGATGGGGGACTGGAACGCCAAGCCCGGCGAGCCGCTCCGGGAGTACCGCGACTTCGCGGCGATGCACGGGATGCAGATGGGCTACTGGCTCGTGCCCTGGGGAGCGGAGGGCAAGTCCCAGATCGCGGCCCAGCATCCGGACTGGATGCTGAACGCCGCTGACCGCAAGGCCGGGCTCGACACCATCAACCCCGAGGTGCGCGCGCACATCGACAGCATGCTCCAGGACCGGCAGGAGGAGCTGGGTCCGTTCATGCTGAAGACCGACTTCGGCGCCGACAGCGGCAACCTCGAGAAGGCGAATGCCACGATGGACATCCTGCAGGAATTCGTCGACCACAATCCCCAGGCCGGACTGCAGCTCTGCAGTGACGGCGGCGGCCTCATGAACCTCCGCACGGTCGCCCTGTCGGATCTCGCCCTGCAGCGCGACGGCACCCCGGGCCGTGAAGACGGCTACTGGACGTCGATGATGTACCCCACAGAGAAGCTCATCGCCTCCTACGGGCGCGGCGACGTGGGCAAGTACTCCAAGAGCAATCGTCACCTCCTGAGCTTCCACTTCACCATCGCCGGCGACACGACCGCGCCCGACGAGGCCCTCGAACCGCTCCGCGTGGACGCGGAGATCTACCGTTACCTCGCCTCGCAGGGCGTGATGGGCCGATGGGTCGAGGTCTATCGCCCGACATCCGACAGCGGATCGGTCGTCGGGATCCTGCAGAAGATGAGTGGCGACGGCGAGCGCGGCTACATCACCTTCCCGAAGGCTGCGTTCGCTCTGGGCTCTGCCGTCACCCTGAAGCCGAAGGGCCTCGAGCCCGACCACGCGTACACGGTGGCGAGCCAGGAAGGCTCGGTCCCGACTCAGACGCGCAGCGGCGCCGACTGGATGCGCGACGGCATCGACATCGGCGCGTATGTGGAGGGCGAGATCCTCTACTTCAACCTCGAGAACCGCCCGGGCGCGGGCACCGACGAGGTCGCGCCGACCCCGGCCGCCGAGGTGCGGACGGCACTCGCGACCCGCCTCGGCGAGGACGGCGTCGAGCTCACCTGGAAGGCCGGCGCGGACGACCGGTGGCTGTCGCATTACGCCATCTGGAAGAACGGCGAGCCCTACACCAAGGTCAGCAGCGGCGAGTACTTCTTCGACGCGGGAGCGGCCGTCGACGACGTGTACGAGGTGCGCGCGGTCGACGGCGACGGCAACGTGTCGGCGGGTGCCGTGAGCACGCCACTCGATCCCGAGGCGCCAGCGCGTGCTGTGCTGTCCACGACGAGCGGATGGGCCAGCGGCCTGCACGACGGCACTTACGACGTGAAGATGGACCTGTGGTGGGGTCAGAATGCCCGCGAGTTCCGACTGTACGAGAACGGCGACCTGCTCACGGCGGTTCCGCTCACGCCGGACGGGCGGCAGGCGCAGCATGCCGCCGTTCCGATCGCCGGCCGGGGAAACGGCACCTACGTGTACACCGGCGAGCTCCGCAATGCCGCGGGGGGCACGGAGACCTCGACCGTCACCGTGGAGGTGACGGATGCGGCGCCCGCGAAGCCGGCCCTGCGCATCGCGGGAGAAGACGCGGAACGCGTCGCGCTCACGGATCTTTGGTGGGGGACGAATGCCACCGCGTATCGGCTGCTGGTCGACGGTGAGATCGTGGACGAGCAGGACCTCACGGCACGCTCTCCGCAGGCACAGCACGTGGAGACCGTGCTCGGTGCCCTGGGCGCGGGGCGACACGAGCTGCAGAGCGTCCTCGTCAACACCGCCGGGGAGACGCGCTCCGACCCGGTCGTCGTCGAGGAGCGCTGACGTCGACTTGACATGCGTCGACCTCGCCGCGAGACTACTGATACGAATTAGCACCCCGACGACACATGGAGCCGAAGATGTCCCCCCGCGCCTCACGACCGAGCCAGCGCATGATCGCCGAGCTGGCGAACGTGTCGCAGTCGGCCGTCTCGATGGTCGTGAGCGGTCAGGCGGACGCCAATCGGATCCCGCAGGCCACGCAGGATCGCATCCGTCAGATCATGCGCGAGGTGGGCTACGTGCCGAACGTCGCCGCCCGCCTCCTGCGCTCGCAGCGCAATGGTCTCGTCGGGGTTCACACCTACGAGCGGGTCTTCCCAATCCGCGAGGAGGACTACTACCACGACTTCCTCGTCGGCATCGAGGCCGAGGCCGTCGAGCAGGGCGTCGACCTCGTCCTGTTCACGTCCACGCTGCGTGCAGATGGCACGAGGGCGGTGTACAACGACGGGATGAACCGGCTGCGCCTGGCGGACGGTGCCATCTTCTTCGGCCTCGAGAAGGACGACTCCGAGCTCACGCAGTTGGCTCGTGACGGCTACCCCTTCGTCTTCATCGGCAAGCGGGCCATCGAGGGAACCGACATTCCCTTTGTGACGGCGGACTATGCGGGCGGAATCGCCGCGACCCTCGACGTGCTTCAGGAGGCGGGGCACCGGAGCATCCGGTACCTCGCCTCCACGCAGCGCGCCCTGCCGCAGCACGAGCGTCTGGAGGCCTTCACTGCGGAGGTCACCGCGCGTGGCCTGCGTGACGGCATCGTCGAGGCCCCCGCCGACGAGATTCGCGACCGGCTGGATGAGATCCTCGACGGCGTGACGGCGGTGCTCGTCGAGACCGTTGAACTCGCCGATGCGCTGCACGGCGCCCTCGCCGAGCGGGGGGTCCGCGTCCCCGCAGATCTGGGGGTCGTGGTCCTCGACGCCTCGCCGCCGAACGCCGCCGCTGCGGCGTGGAGCCACGTCGGCTTTCCCAGGCGCGAGATGGGGGCCGCTGCCGTGCGTCTCCTCCTCGCGTGGCTCGAAGCCGGCGTCGTCCCCGAGTCCGTGACCCTCCCCGTCGCCGCTCCGGACCCCCGCTCGGTGGGAAGCGCCCGCTCCGCCGACTGACCTCGCGGTGGGGTGGAATCCCTCCGCCGCTTGATCATCTACTCATACGAAACAGCTACCCGAAGCACAACCCGAAGGAGAAGCAACATGGATGTTGTCCCCGTCATTCGGCGCACGGCGGCGCCCGTCGCCCTGGTCGCCGCGGCCACTCTCGTCCTCGTCGGATGCTCGTCGTCCGCCGGTGGCGATGACGGCGGTTCGGAGCCGCTCACCGTCTGGTTCCCGGGCACCAGCGAGCCCGAGATCGACCTCGTCACCAACACGCTCGTGCCTCAGTTCGAAGAGGAGCACGACGTCGAGGTGGACGTGACGTTCGTCGACTGGGCGGACCTCGCGCCCAAGCTGAACTCCGCCTTCGCCGCCGGCACCGCTCCCGACGTGTTCGGCCACGGCCCTGCCGCCGCCGCCGATCTCGTCGCCAACGAGCGCGTGCTCGACCTCACCGACTACGTGAGCACCCTCTCCGAGGAGGACCGCGACGACCTGGCCGCCTCCCTGATCGGCGGCCAGGTCGACGGCACGCAGTATCTCATCCCGCTCTCCGTGAGCGGACAGCTCGTGGCTTATCGGGCCGACATGCTCGAGGACGCCGGCATCGATCCCTCGAGCCTGCGCACCTGGGATGACGTGCGCGCGGCCGCGGACGAGCTCACCGAGAAGGAGGGCGACACGATCACGCGCGCGGGTCTTCTGCTCGGCACCGCGGCGATCCAGCGCTCGATCTCCTTCAACGCACTCATCAGCGCCGCTGGCGGGCAGCTCATGGACGGCACCGAGGTCGCCTTCGACAGCCCGGAGGGCGTGGCGGCGCTGGAGTTCTTCACCGAGCTGTATGCCGGCGACAGCGCCGTGGGCAACAACCTCGGCAACGACTACCTCAACAGCGCGGCGGCGCAGCAGCCGCTCGTCACCGGCGACGCCGCGATGACACTGCTCACCTCGCAGGCCGCCATGCAGATCGCCGCCGCCGAGCCCGACCTCGAGATCGGCGTGCTGCCCGCGCTGTCGTTCATGCAGCCGGCGGCGTTCGGTGGCGCTGGCGCCGGCCTGTTCATCAACGCCGACACCGAGGCGACCGAGCTCTCCTGGGACTTCATCGAGTTCATGAGCTCGCCCGAGATCAGCACCGCCTATGCCGAGGGGACCGGCAACATCCCGATCCGCGCGTCCGCGGCCGAGTCGGAGTACGTGCAGTCGAGCCGGGTGCTGCAGGCGTTCCTCGCCGAGATGCCGAACTTCGTTCCCAACCCCAACGTCCCCAGCTGGACGCAGATCCGCGACGTGCTCGACGCGCAGCTCGAGCAGGCGCTGGCCGGCGTCGCCACGCCCGATGCCGCGCTGAAGGCTGCGGCCGACCAGGCCGCCGGCATCATCGGAGGCTGAGACCGTCATGACCCTGACCAGCACCGCCGCGGGGGAGCTCGCTACGAGCTCCCCCGCGGGGGCGGGCGCTCGCCCCGCGAAAGCGCGCACGCGTCGCAGCGGCTCACGCCGCCTCGCGCGCGCCGGCTTTCTCTTCGTCCTTCCGGCGGTGATCTACATCGTCGGCTTCCAGCTCGTGCCGGTCGTCTATGGGCTGGTGCTGAGTTTCACGGACTACAGCCCTCTCGCCCGCAGCGGGCCGGAGTTCGTCGGCGGCGCGAACTTCGCCAAGGTCCTCGGCGACCCGCGGTTCCTGCACTCGCTGCTCGTCACCGGACAGTACGTGCTCCTCGTACTGCCGCCCCTGCTGATCCTTGCCCTCCTGCTGGCGATGATGGTGAACAAGCCCTTCCGCGGCGTGGGTTTCTTCCGGTCGGCGCTGTATGTGCCGCACATCGTCTCGCTCACCGCCGTCAGCATGATCTGGCTGTGGCTGTATTCGGACAACGGCGCGATCAATGGTCTTCTCGAGGGCGTGGGCCTCGGTTCGCAGGCGTGGCTGCTCGATCCCGACTCGGCGCTGCCCGCGGTGGCCGCCATGCGCGTGTGGAAGGCCCTCGGCAGCAACATGGTCTTGCTGCTCGCCGGCCTGCAGACCATCCCGGCCGAGCTGTACGAGGCGGCGCGGATGGACGGCGCCGGTGCCTGGGCGCGGTTCCGCTACGTCACGCTGCCGGGTCTGAAGCCGATTCTGATGTACGTCGTCGCGACCGACATCATCTTCCTCGCGCAGTCCTTCGCGGAGGTGTTCGTGCTCACCAAGGGCGGGCCGCTCGAGAGCACGACCGTGGCGAACGTCCTGATCTACAACGAGGCGTTCCAGTACAACTCGATGGGCAGCGCGTCGGCGATGGCCTTCGTCCTGTTCGCGTTCATCGCGGCCTTCTCACTCGTCGCCGTCCGCAACTTCGCCAGGAGGCCGTGATGTCCGTCACCCTTCAGCGCCGTCCCGCATCGGGGTCGGGCTTCCGGCGGTGGCGCCGGCGTCTGCGCCCGGGCTCCTTCCTCGTGCTTTTCGCGTCGTCGATGCTCGTGCTGCTGCCGTTCCTCTGGATGATCAGCATGGCGTTCACACCCACCGAGCAGGCCTTCGGCGATGTGAGCCTCCTTCCGGCGGAGCCCACGTTCGACAACTTCGTGCGAGCGGTCGAGGATGCCAACCTCCTTCCTGCGCTTCTGAACTCGCTCATCGTCGGGGCCATCGCCGTCGCGACGAACTGCGTCTTCGCGATCGCCGCGGGGTACGGCTTCGCGATGCTTCCCTTCCGGGGCAGCACGGCGCTGTTCTACGCGCTCATCGCGACCACGGCCATCCCAATCTCGGTCACGCTCATCCCGCTGTTCCTCATGGCGCGCGGGTTCCCTCTCACCGGTGGCAACGACATCCTCGGCCAGGGCGGAATCGGCCTGCTCGACTCGCTTGGGGGCATCGTGCTGCCGTTCATCGTGCTGCCGCTCAACATCTTCCTCGCGCGGCAGTACTTCTCGTCCTCGGCGCCCGACCTCGCCGAGGCCGCACGCATCGACGGCGCGGGGGAGCTGCGGGTGTTCTGGAAGATCTACCTGCCGCTCGCGCGTCCTCTGGTCGCGGTCATCGCGATCTTCTCCTTCACGGCCGTGTGGGACGACTTCCTCTGGCCGCTCGTGACGATCTCGTCACCCGAGCATCAGACGGTGCAGCTCGCCCTCACCCGCTTCCTCAGCGCGGGGAACATCCAGTACGGCCCCATGATGGCCGGCGCCGTCATCGCCACGCTGCCCGTGCTCATCGTCTTCCTCTTCAACCAGCGGCACTTCATCTCGGGTCTGTCCGAGGGAAGCGTCAAGGGCTGACGCCCGCATACCGGATCGAGGTCTCTTCCGACATGTCCCACCTCACACAGGCAGCCGACCTGCTCATCATCGGCGGTGGCCTCGGCGGAGTCGCCGCGGCCGCGACGGCGGTCGAACTCGGCCGCACGGTCATCCTCGTCGAGCGCGGGGACTGGCTCGGCGGTCAGCTCACGACGCAGGCGGTACCTCCGGATGAGAGCGCCTGGGTCGAACGGGTCTCCTCGCGCAGCTACCACCGGCTCCGCGAGACAATCCGCGGCATCTACCGGCAGCACTATCCCCTCACCGATCACGCCCTCGCCCAGAGGCATCTCAACCCCGGTCTCGGCAGCGTCTCCCGCGTCGCTCACGAGCCTCGCGTCGGTGCGCTCGCGCTCGAGACCGTGCTCTCGCCGGCCATCGCGACCGGTCGGCTGGTGATCCTCCGCCACCGGGAGCCGGTGGCCGTGCACCGCGACGGCCGCCGCATCGTCGCCGTCGACGTGCGCGACCGCCACACCGGCGACGTCATGAGCCTCGAGGGCAGGATCGTCGTCGATGCCACCGAGCTCGGCGATCTGCTGGAGCTGGGCGGGATGGATCTCATCACCGGCGCGGAGAGCCGCGCTGAGACCGGCGAGCTGCATGCGCCCGACGTCGCCGATCCGCTGGACCAGCAAGCGATCTCGTGGTGCTTCGCGATCGAGCACCGCCCCGGCGAGGACCACACGATCGACCGCCCGGCGCGCTACGCGCACTGGCGCGACACACATGATCCGCGCTGGCCCGGATCGCAGCTGTCGTGGGTGGACGTCGTGCCGTACACCCTCGGTGAGCGCTATCACACGATCTTCGCGGGAGACCCGGCTGAAGCAGAGTCGCCGGACGGCGACGACTTCTGGCACTTCCGCCGGGTCATCGGCTCACGCAACTTCGGTCCCGATCTCCGGGATGTGACGCTGGTGAACTGGCCGCAGATCGACTACTGGGAGAAGCCGCTCGTCGGTCCCGGTGTCGATGAGGCTGCACGCGATGAGGCGCTCGCCGGGGCCCGCAGCCTGTCGGAGTCATTTCTCTACTGGATGCAGACCGAGGCCCCGCGCGCGGACGGCGGCACCGGGTACCCCGGGCTGCGGCTGCGACCGGACGTCGTCGGAACCGAGGACGGGTTCGCAAAGGAGGCGTACGTGCGCGAGTCGCGTCGCATCAAGGCGCTCTTCACCGTCACGGAGGGGCATATCGGGCACGACATGCGCGACGGCGCGCCGGCCGAGACGTTTCCCGATACCGTCGGCGTGGGGTCGTATCGCATCGATCTGCACCCCTCCACGTCGGGTCGCAACTACGTCGACATCGGGTGCTCGCCGTTCCAGATCCCGCTCGGCGCGCTCATCCCGCGGGACGTCGACAACCTGCTGCCGGCGAACAAGAACATCGGCACGACGCACATCACGAACGGCGCCTATCGCCTCCACCCCGTCGAGTGGGCGATCGGCGAGGCGGTCGGCGTGGTGGCTGCCCGGGCTCTCGCCGGTGGGCTTTCTCCCGCGGCCGTGCGTGAGACGCACTTGGACGACGTTCAGGACACGCTCGTGAAACTCGGCGCTCCGCTCGAGTGGCCCGAGGACATCCGCACGGCTCGCCTCGAGCACGACCGCATCGTGAACGAGATCGTCCCCGCCTGATCGCGTCTCGGCGGCCCGCTCTCTTCCCGACTCGCCAGTGCGGACGTCCCGGTATCGCGCCCGAAACCGTGTCGCCCGCACTGGCGAACCCGCAGCCCGAGCTCAGCGCCCGAAGAAGTCGTTCAGGCCCGGGATGTCGAAGCCCTGCGCGATGTCGCCGAGCCCACCGCCGGCCTCCGACACCTGGTCACCGAAGCCCTGCGCGTAGTCACCGGCCTCGGTGACGAATCCGCCAGCGCCCTCGGCGATCGACTGCACGTCGAGGTTCTCCGCGATGCCGTCGAAGTCGATGCCCTGCGCCTGGTCGAGGAGCGCACCGCCGACGCTGGTAAGGATGGCCCCTCCCGCGACTACGCCGAGGAGCCCGCCGATGCCGGCCACCGCGGCTCCGGCCATCCCGACACCGCCAGCCCGCGCGAGGAGCCCGCGCAGCTTGCCCGGCTGGGTCGCCTCGGCCCGCGCCGCCACGCGGGCGAGTTCGGGAGCGTCCGCCGAGCGCGGCTGCTCGTGCGGGGGAAGCTCCGCGCGCATGCGCGCGGCGACCTGTGCGCGCTGATCGGGCGTCAGCCGCGCGAACGCGTCGCGATGCACCTGTTCGATCTGGTCGGGGCGCGCGGTCTGCAGCAGGTAGTCGTAGCGGGCGATGGCGGCGCGGTCTTCCGCGGAGCCCGACGGATGCGCCGAGCCGGATGGCCGGGGCGGCGTCGGCCGGGAACCTGCCGGAGGAGCAGGCGGCCGCGGCACGCCCGTCGCCGGCGAGCGGTACCCGTCCGAGCGCTCCTGCGGCCGGGACTGGTCGCCGAGCAGCGACTCGGCGGCACTGCGCGCCTTGGTCATCCAGTCGTTCTGCGACGACGAACCGCGCTGCGACGAGGATGACGAGGACTGCGCGTCCATCGCCTTCTTGGCGAGCTTGATGATCTGGTTGAGCTTGCTCACGATGACCTCCGGAAGGGTCGGCGAAGCCGACTGCTGCCAGAGTCTCCTTCACCCCGACGCATCGGAGCCGGCGGCCCGGAACTCGATGACGAGCTCGTACTGACGGGCCGACCGCGGTGGAAGTACTCCCCCTGTGGGCTCGAAATTAGCGAGCGAGGCTATGGATGGGCCGAGAGCCTGATGCGGACGGCGTGCGCGACGAAGATCCGGGTGGAGGCCAGCGAGTCGCATCCGCATGGGACGATGATCGCGTGATCGGGGACCAGGAGATTCTGGTGGCGCTCCATCGGGCGGCAGGGCGGTCTCGGCTCGTGTCGCCGGGGGAGGAGTCGCCCTGGGAGTACGAGATCCGGGACATCCGTGCGGTGCCTGGCGGGATCGATATGGCGCTCGTGCATCGAGATGGAGTGGGTGCGCGGATGGTCGTGCCGCTGCCGTCGAGCGGCGGTTCGCAGCCCTGGCTCTATGCCGATCCCGATGATGCCGATGACTGGGTCGGCCAGTTGCTGATCTGGGTGGATGAGGAGGTCTACACAGCCGGCCTGCGCGCAGGGCGGACGCGCGTCGACACCGACGATGCGAGCTACGTCGAGCTCACGAGCTACGGATGGCGCGTGAGCGACCCCGCGGAGCACGAGCGTCTCCTGAATTTCGGGACTCCCCAGGGGCGGCTCGAGCCGTAGCGCGGCAGTGACGGCGCGACGGCTATGCGGGGCGCTCGACGGTCAGCGCCTCGATCCGCTTGATCTCCTCGCGCATCACCTGCAGCGCCCACGCTGCGTCGTTTTCCGGTCGGTCGGCGAGCAGGTGCGCCGCGACGCCGTCGACGAGCGCGCAGAGCCGCTTCGCCTCGAGACTCGCGCGCTCGGCTGCCAGGTCCGGTGCCAGCATCGTCACCACGTACTCGCAGAGCGCGAGCACCTGCCGGTACGCCCGGTCGCGGATGGGCCGGAGCTCGGGCAGAGCCGGAGCCTCGGCGATGAGTGCGATGTTCACCTCGAGCTCGGCTCGAGCCTCGGGCTCGAGGGGCAGCACGTGCCTGAGGAGCGCGAGAGCCACCTCCGGGCGATCGCCCGTGAAGTGCGTGGACGCGATGCGCTCGGTCGCGCGCGTGACCATGAGCTCTGCGGAGAACTGCAGGAGGTCCGACCGCGTGGGGAACACGTGTCGCAGCGACCCCACCGCGACCCCGGCGGCCGCGGCGACGGTCCGCACCGAGACCGCTCCGATGCCCTCCGAGCGGATCGTCGACCACACCGCCTCCGCGAGCTGCTCCCGGCGCTGGTCGAGGTCGATCCGTCGCGGCATGAGGACAAAGTAGCACGGTCGTGCTACTTTCCTTTCTGGCACAGGCGTGCCAGAAAGGAACCGTCATGATCTTCGTCATCATCATGGCCTGCGAGATCGGGTTCTGGGTGCTCATCGCGCTCGGGCTCGCCGCGCGCTACGTCCTCCGGCGTCCGCGCCTCGGTGCGGTGCTGCTCATCCTCACGCCCGTCGTCGACCTCGTGCTGCTTGCGGCGGCGGCCCTCGACCTGCGCGGCGGAGGAGAGGCGAGCTTTGCGCACGCGCTCGCCGCCATCTATCTCGGCTTCTCGGTCGCCTACGGTCATCGGATGGTCCGGTGGGCGGATGTGCGCTTTGCTCACCGATTCGCGGGTGGGCCCGCGCCGGTGAAGCTCTACGGCCGGCGCTATGCCGCCGCCTGCTGGGCGGACGTGCTGCGCACCGCGCTCGCGCTCGGCATCGCGGCGGGGATCCTCTGGTTGCTCATGCTCGTCGCCGCGGACGGCACGGACATCACGGCGCTCGAGGGCGTCTTCCCGATCCTCGGCGTCGTGTTCGCCATCGAGCTCATCTGGGCGATCAGCTACACGGTGGCGCCGAAGAAGGCGCCCGCGCACGCGACGCCCTAGACGGGCTCCGGCCGCGCCGACGAGCACCGGAAGGCTGCAGGCCGCTGCTGACCCGCCTCACCGCAGCAGCACGGGACCCGCGTCGATGGCGAAGCGGAACAGGTGGTACGGGTACACGCGCAGGTCCTGGCCATCCTGGTACTTCGCCTGGCGGTGCAGCTGATTCGCCGTGACGTACAGGTGCCCGTCGCGGGCGACCGACATGGTGTCGGGCCAGAGCAACCGCTCGTCGTGCACGAGGGTCTGCATCTCGCCGTCGGGAAGCCGTCGGAGGACGGCGTTGTGCTCCCAGTTCGTCGCGTACAGCCGGCCCTTGTCGTCGGTCTCGAGCCCGTCCGCGCCGCCGCCCTTGTCACCCTCGTCGACGACGGTCGCCGCGACATCCTCGTCCGAGCGCGCGCGGTCACGCAGCGCCGCGGTGTCGACGCTGTACCAGCGGCGCGAGATGAGCGGGCAGTGCCAGAGCCGCTCGCCGTCGTGGGAGATCGCGATGCCGTCCGCGCCCATCTTCACCGGCTGAGGCGCCTCGCCCGCGCTGCGCTCGGCGAACACCCGTCCCTCGGCGACCGGCACCATCTCCTCGGGCGGAAGGGCCTTGGTGGTCGGATGGTTGTGGAGGCGCCGCCACGCCTCGCCGCTGGCGAGATCGACGACGATGATGCCGTTCGGACCCTGGTCGGAGGAATCGGTGATGTACGCGAAGCCCGCCTCGCCCTGGCGCAGATCGAACCGGACGTCGTTGAGGTAGGTCGTCGGCAGGGCGACATCCGGTTCGAACAGGATGGTCTGCGCGATCTCGTCGGTGGCCAGGTCGACGCAGACGAGCTTCGGGCCGCCGCGCTGCGTCTCCTCGAACATCGGGCTTCCGGTGTCGAGCACCCACAGGCGGTCGGCAGGGTCGACGACGATGCTCTGCACCGATACGAAGGCGCCCGGATCGGCGTTGCTCTTCGCCTGGTTCACGGCCACGTTCGGATACGGCTTCGCGACGCCGTCGACGAGCTCGACGACGGTCGCGGGCACCTCGTCGCCCCACTTGGGGAAGTTCACGAAGATGCGCCCTGTGTGCGAGACGCTCACGCCGGTCGGCATGGGGCCGTCGGTGAAGGTGTGCACCACCTCGAGCTCACCGCGCGGAGTATCGGAGACGTCGATGGCCTGGTCATCGCGGCCGAGGAACGGATTCGTCATGCGGTCGAGTCAAGCGGATGGTCCGGG
Organism: Microbacterium oryzae; assembly: GCF_009735645.1. NCBI lineage: Bacteria > Bacillati > Actinomycetota > Actinomycetes > Micrococcales > Microbacteriaceae > Microbacterium > Microbacterium oryzae. Next base: position 2,387,564 of record NZ_CP032550.1, read on the forward strand.
TGCCGCCCAGGGGGTTGCGCGCGGCGGCCGACCCGTTTCGTCTCGTCGCTTCGCTCCTCGCTCAACGTCCGGAGGGTCGCACCCCCCCCGGTCGTTGAGCGAGCGGAGCGAGACGAAACGGCGCAACCCTCTCCCGGACGTTGAGCGAGCGAAGCGAACCGAAACGCCGAAACCCTTACGGGAACAGCAGCGCGAAGATCGCCGACCCGCCGCCCGTCGCGATGAGCGCGATGATCGCGACCCACGCCGTCGCGCGCACGCGGCGCACGCGCTTGGAGGAGTACGCCGCGTAGTCGGCGTCCTCCTGCTCCTCCGGCGTGGGCATCAGCGACATCAGGCGACGGGCTCGACCACCGTCGGGCCGAAGCGGGAGGGCAGCGTCGCGGTGGACAGCTCGCGCAGCTCCGCGGCGGTCACCGTGAAGACGTCCTGCACCTCGAGCGCGGGCTCGCTGTCGGTCACACCGATGCGGGCGACGGGGTAGCCCCGGCCCTCGCAGAGGCCGCGGAACTTCACGTCCTCCTCGCGCGGCACCGTCACGATGACGCGGCCGGTCGACTCGCTGAAGAGGGCCGTGGCGGCGTCCACGCCGTCGCGCGACATGATCTCGGTGAGCCACACGCGGGCGCCGACGCCGAAGCGCAGCACGCCCTCCGCGAGGGCCTGGCCGAGGCCGCCCTCCGACAGGTCGTGGGCCGAGGAGATGAGCCACTCGTCGCGCGCGGCCTGCAGCAGACCCGCGAGGCGCTTCTCGCCATCCAGGTCGACGAGCGGCGGGCGTCCGCCGAGGTGGCCGTGGATGACCTCCGACCAGGCGGAGCCATCCAGCTCCTCGCGCGTGGTGCCGAGGAGGTAGATGTTGTCGCCGGCGTCCTGCCATCCGCTCGGGATGCGGCGGGTGACGTCGTCGATGATGCCCAGCACGCCGACTACGGGGGTGGGGTGGATGGGCGTCTCGCCGGTCTGGTTGTAGAACGACACGTTGCCACCGGTGACCGGCACGCCGAGCGCGAGGCACGCGTCGGAGAGGCCGTCGACGGCCTGCCCGAACTGCCACATGACCTCGGGGTTCTCGGGCGAGCCGAAGTTCAGGCAGTCCGTGACGGCGGTCGGCACGGCGCCCGTGACGGCGACGTTGCGGTACGCCTCGGCGAGGGCGAGCTGCGCGCCCGCGTACGGGTCGAGCTGGCAGTAGCGGCCGTTGGCATCGGTGGCGATGGAGAAGCCGAGGCCCGACTCCTCGTCGACGCGGATCATCCCCGCGTCGTCGGGGAACGACAGGGCCGTGTTGCCGAGCACGTAGTAGTCGTACTGGTTCGTGATCCACGAGGTGTCAGCGAGGTTCGGGCTCGCGACGAGCTTCGCGAACTGCTCGCGGATGCCCTCGGGCTCGGTCGGGCGCTCGAGGCGCGACGCCGAGTCGGCCTGGAGGGCGTCGATCCACGCCGGGTAGGCGACGGGGCGGTCGTAGACCGGGCCGTCGACGGCGACGGTGGAGGGGTCGACGTCGACGATCGTCTCGCCGTCCCAGGTGATGACGAGGCGGCCATCCCCGGTGACCTCGCCGAGGACGCTCGTCTCGACATCCCACTTGCCGGTGACGGCGAGGAAGGCCTCGAGCTTCTCGGGGGCGACGATCGCCATCATGCGCTCCTGCGACTCGCTCATGAGGATCTCCTCGGGCGTGAGCGACGGGTCGCGGAGGAGCACGTTCGTGAGCTCGACCTTCATGCCCGAGCCGCCGTTCGCGGCGAGCTCGCTCGTGGCGCAGGAGATGCCGGCGGCGCCGAGGTCCTGGATGGCCTCGACGAGGTCGGCCTTGTAAAGCTCGAGGCAGCACTCGATGAGCACCTTCTCGGCGAAGGGGTCGCCGACCTGCACCGCGGGGCGCTTGGTGGGTCCGCCGTCGGCGAAGGTGTCGGAGGCGAGGATCGACGCGCCGCCGATGCCGTCGCCGCCGGTGCGGGCGCCGAAGAGCACGACCTTGTTGCCGGTTCCGGTGGCGTTGGCGAGGCGGATGTCCTCGTGGCGCATGACGCCGACCGCGAGCGCGTTGACGAGGGGGTTGGCCTGGTAGACGGAGTCGAACACCGTCTCGCCGCCGATGTTCGGCAGACCCAGGCAGTTGCCGTAGGCGGAGATGCCGGCGACGACGCCGTGCACGACGCGGGCGGTGTCGGGGTGGTCGATGTCGCCGAAGCGCAGCTGGTCCATGACGGCGACGGGGCGCGCGCCCATGGAGATGATGTCGCGGACGATGCCGCCGACGCCGGTCGCCGCGCCCTGGAAGGGCTCGATGTACGACGGGTGGTTGTGCGACTCGACCTTGAAGGTGACGGCCCAGCCCTCGCCGACGTCGACGACGCCCGCGTTCTGGCCCATGCCGACCATGAGGCGCTCGCGCATCTCGTCGCTGACCTTCTGGCCGAAGCGGCGCAGGTAGTTCTTGGAGCTCTTGTAGGAGCAGTGCTCGCTCCACATGACGGAGTACATCGCCAGCTCGCCCGAGGTGGGGCGGCGGCCGAGGATCTTCTTGATCTGCTCGTACTCGTCGGGCTTCAGGCCCAGCGCGTCGTACGGCTGTTCCTTCTCAGGAGTGGCCACGGCGTTCTCGACGGTGTCGGCGACGTGGGCATTGGCGGACGCGGGTGATGCGGGCATGGTCACGCGAGAAGCTCCTGAGGGCCGAGGGGGAGCGGACGAGGGAGAGTCTACCGGGGCGGGATGGCGGGAGTTGGGGGGAGGGGTGTGGCGCGGAGTGTCGACTCAGGACACCGTGCAGGTCAGGCTAGGCGTAGGCGGGCAAGGGACGCCTCTCGAGTGGCTGGGACACCCAGAGAGCCACGGCCAGAGGCAAGAAGCGACTATGTCCGTGGAGGGACTCGAACACTCACGTTTGAGCATCCACCGCGTGCTGTTAGCGGCCGCTCGCGCATTCAGGGGGAGCTCATCCGGCAGGTCTTGGCCGATGACGAGCAAATGGGTCGGAGAGAGCGGGAATGAAACAGTGCGGAGTCCCGAGTCCTTCGTAGGCTGCCAAAGGAGCACGGCCCCCTCTCCGGTCGCGAGCCAGTTGGCCTTCAGGACCTTCCAATCCCAATTCTCGAGGCCGAGCGTAGAGAGTCTCAGAACCTCCGGACGCGCCTGGAGAGCAAGAGCATGTAACCAAGTGCGAGCTCGGCGTCCACGAAACCACCGCCGGTCTTGACAAGCACAGCCGGCACGCGGAGTTTTATCTGGTCCGCATAGCGTCCGCGATCTAGACGACCTCAAGGGCACTGTGGGCAACGTCGACGGGCTGTCTCCTCAGGATGTTCTTGCTGAACTCGACCTTGCCGACAGCGTGGATCCAGCGGACACATTCGCGATTGAGCTCAGCCCAGACGCGCCCGTAGCGAGAGGAAACCGCTTCTCGCCCCAAGCACCCTGGAGAAGTTTACCGGCCGGTCGTCGAAGCCCTGGTGGACCACCAACGCAGCACGACGACCGAGCTGGCAATGCCGGACGTGATGCAAGCTACCCGCGGCGAACTGCGCAATCTCGAGCGATACCGGTCTATTTACTACGGCACCGCACGCGAGTGGAAGTGGAACACCGCCGCGATGACGCTTTCCGAGGATCCGGACGAGGCTGCAGAAACCATTGGTCGCGAGCTCGCCATGCTCATGTCGGGAGACTTCCTTCCGGTCATGGCGGAGCAGCCTGTCATCTCCGTAGGCGATCGGCAGTACCTCATAGAGCGGCCCCTGGTCACGAGCCACCGGTCTATCCGAGTGGACCCGAACTTCGACTCCGAGACAGTCAGCCCGGGCGTCACGATTTCACTTGTGCCCGGTGCCGACGACGGGGTGGTCACGACCGCCCTCGTCGATTGGTCGCCCGACGCTCCGTCGATATTCGGCTGACTCTGCCCTAGTCCTGTTCGTCGCGTCGGTCTTCAATCGGCATAGGAATCGGCTCAGCCACCTGCTCTTCGTCCGCTTCAGTCGCTCCCGACTCGCCGGCGTCGCGGCTTCGCGTTTCGGACGCATCGAGTGCGTGACGGCCCGCGGCGAGCTCCGCGATGCCCTCGTCGTCCACGATGCGCGCGTTGCGGAGCGCCCCGGCGTGCCTTAGCAACTCCTCGAAAGCGGCTCGGGCAGCGTCGGCGTGCCATTGCGCTTCATCGTGAGTCATATTCACGACGGTCCAGGTGTGGATCTCCGTCCCCTCCTCCTCCTCGGGCTCATTGACTTCGAGAGACACCACGACCTCCGCGGCACGTGGCTCGGTGGAACTGAGTACCGGCTCGACTGCGCTGGGCGCCGGTACCTCCACCTTTCTCTTGCGTGCAGTTGGGCTGAGCTTCTCGCGCCACAGCTTCTTCGCCGCGGGCAGCGCATACTCCTCGACGGCGACGGCGACGGCGACGGTGCCGAGCCGGATGGCTACCTCCTGAACTGCGGCCATGAGCCACGGCGGGACGCCTCCTGAGGAGGCCGCGCGCACGACCTGAACGTTCGGCTTCGACATGCTCGGCGGCAGAGGGCGCGGATCATAGGCCTGCCCGCTCAGCGTGCCATCGGACCGACGAGCGCCGCCCGTGCCCACCTTGTTGTCGCCGTCAAGGCTCGACCGAGCCACCTTGAAGATGAACTCCTCGTAATCCGGCTGAGCCTCGGCCACCTCCGCCACCTCTCACTGCGTCTCAGGGCTCGATTCTGACACGGCGCTGTCGCGGCCTACTGTCGGATCACGAGCAGTCAAGGAAGCTTCAAGAGGTCACTCGGCAGCGGAGTCTTCCTCGGGTGCCACTGGTGATTGGCGGGATGCGGGACCTCCAGCGGCACACCGGGTCAGCCCAGTCGATTGACGGACGTACCGCTGCGCTAGTTGCCGCATGCGACGACGGTGCACGCCCGAGCGAGTCGCCACCGGTCGATGCGATCTTGCAGCCGTCGAGAAGGCGCTGGCCGGGGCGACGCAACCGCTGGAGCAAACCCTAGCGCGGCTGAGGGCTAATCAGAGTCAAGGCGTGCCGCGGCCCAGCGAGCGATAGCGACCGCACGCGATCGAGTTAGATCGTTCCCAAGAATGTCAGCGTACTTCAGCTGCCGAACGGCGTATGCAAGCACGAGAGCCGAAAGTTCGCGAACGGACGTACACGATTGATCGGACCAGTCAGCCAATAATGCGAAATAGTCGGGAGCTGGACAGTCGTCGAGGAAGGCGTCGGTGCCGAACTGCTCGCATTGATCAATGGTTGGCCACTCCGCGCCGAAGAGTGGGGAATCTGGATGGAACAAGGGACCTAGCTGGAGAGTGAGGACGTCGATGAGCTGACTCCCGCTCGTCTGGCTGTCGAAGTCGATGATGACAGGGTGGCCGTCCGCTACCAAGACGTTGCCAGGATGAAGATCGCCGTGACGCGGGGCAGAACTGGTCGCAGCAATTCGCGAACCTGGCGGCACCTTGATGCCGAAGCTTGCTCCGCGTTCGACTACAGTCGACCAGGGTGCGAACGGAGCCCCAATCTCCTCGACCGACACGTTCACTCGCTGGCCGATCGACATCTGACCGAGACTGTCCCGAAGAACTGTCGTTGCCGCGACGGCCGCCTCTTCGTCGGTGACAATTAGCTCGAGGAGGGGCACGGGATTCGAACCGACAAGTTGTTGGATAGTAACGTAGAAGCCGCCGCAGAAGCCTCGGATCGTTCCCACAACCCCCGCGGTGATCTGGGCGGGACAAAGGTCTTGAAATCCTCCTGGCTCGCGCGTTTTGATTTGTCGCTTGGCGACGACGCGGGCCATGGAACCGTGATGGCTCTCGATCGAGCACAGCCAAACTGGCGAATCAGTTAGTCCGCCAGCGAGTGGACGTGCGTCGATGGAACTGCCGCCGAACTCGAACGCAACACGTCGAAGCAGACGCCGATTGTGCGCGGTGAGCTCGGAAGGCTCGATGCCAGTGATTTGGATGTCCTGCAGCGCCGACAACGCACTGTGCACCCTTCCTACGTACGCATCGAATTCGAGGGACTGACCTTTCTCGAAGAGGCGCACTCGATCGAAGACAAACGCGTCGTTCCCGAGTGACACGACCCCGCGCTCGGTAGTCGCGAACTGCAAATGCTCAAAGCCGGTATGCCCGCTGAAAACGACGGCCGCCAGGTCCGGATGCTTCAGCAACATGGCTGTGAGCAGGTCGTCGCCCACTTTGTCACTCGGCGCTTCGCCGGAGCGAAACGGTAGTCGCCGGTCTAGGACCAGGAGATCGATGAGGTCTGCTGTCGAATCGACGTGTTCTTGTGCGGACAGCGCATCTGAGTAGACCACGACGTCGAAGCCAGCGGCTTCCAAGGCATCAGTCGTGAACTGTGCCGCGCTCGGCTCGTCCTCGACGAGGATGGCTCGGAATCTAGGCACGAAATCTCTCTCCTCGAAGTGAAAAAATCACGATTCCTCCGCTTGCCTGAAGCGAGAAATTGTACCGCAGGCGGTCCGCGGCCATCCTCATCGCGCTAACACCGAGTCCTTTATGGCTGTCCTTTGTCGACGCGCCCGTCTGCGCGACATGCTCCATCTCGAACGCTTGACCCTCGAAGCGATTGGTGACGGTCACCCAGAAGTGTCGGTCACTGACGCCGTGCCGAACAAGGATCGGAGCTCCAGGCAATCCGCTTGAGGCTTCCTGCGCGTTCAGCAAGGCATTCCCCACGATGATCGAGAACAGCCCAGGATCCGTGTCGATCGAGTCGTCGTCGCCTCTGTCCGCGTCAACGACCTGATCGGGAAAGCCCTGCGGTTGACAATCGACGATGAGCGTAAGTAGCGACGCTCTTGAATATCGAGGCAGGCGATGCGCAGCGGCGAGCGTCTCCAAACCTAGTAGACGGCGTCTCAGGAGATCGATGTTCCTAAACGTCTCACTAGCTTCGTACTGATCACCGATCTCCCTCGCCGCACTGCGCCGGATCCACCCAATGATTGGTTCTGTCTCATGTCGGATGAGACCGCTTAAGGCGTCGAGAATCTCCGGGGAAGCGGGCGCCACATCAGGCTCGTAGACGTAAGTCGGCTCGGAGATCTGTTGGGCTCGCCGCACGGCCGCCGCCAACAACCGCCGCACGGCAGGAACCGTCTCTTCCTCGATGGCAGTGGTCAGTATGCCGATGTCACCGATTGCCGCATTGCGCACGTACCAATCTGCGGCTGCCGCGCGCTCAGACGGCAACCGGCTTTGGAGTGCTTTGGTAGGCGGCTGACTAATGGGACTCAACCTCGTGCTCTGCGTAGAACTCAGCTCGCCGGAGGAATGCATCGCGCCCGCCCTCCATCAGTCCGGTTATCGTGTCTACGATTGGCTGTTCGTCGAAGGCTCCTCGGTTGGATACGAAGCCTCTCGTGCCATCGCTCTCAAGCGAAAGGACGAGCTCCGCAGAGCCGAGCACTGGGATGTTTGCGTTGTGCGTTGCGACGATAGTCTGCGCGCCCCGCTCCTCACGCATCGTCAAAGACGTGATGATGTTCTTCACCAGATATGCGTTATCGAGGTGGTCCTCCGGTTGATCCAAGATAAGAATGCGCGATCCTTCCGTGAGTACGATCGGAAGAGTCACGGCGCACTTCTGGCCCGTCGAAAGATCCTCAACGCTTTTTTGAACTGCGCCGTCGATCAACCTGAAATCGACCCGATCATCGAGCGTCGCTTCGGCTATCGACGAGACACTTTCCTCGTTCTGCAGGGCCGCCAGCACGCGCGCGGCTCGATCGGTTCCGACATTGGTTGCCTCGGATAGGCCAACGAGATCGTTATTTTCAACGTACGCAAGCAACTGGCGAGGCAGAAGCGACCGTGCCATCGAGTCTGCGAGTGCCCGATATTGGAGACCCGAACCCTGCAAGAGCTCGATCAGAAGGTCGCGAAACTTTGTCGAGTCGGCGAGATGATCCACGCTAACCACTACGCGTGACTGCAAATCTCCTGAAACAGCCTGTGCGACTGCTTGGCGCGCCTCGAACAATCCCTCCTGCCAGATCTCGTATTCGTCTAGCAATTGAGATCGCTGGGAGACGAGCTCGTTTGTCGACGCTTGCAACTCGAGGAGTGCGGCTTCCAGCCGAGCGACTTCAGCGAGCTCCGCGTCGATGTTCCTGAGCTTTGCAGTGATTTGGCCGAGCCCCCGCTCCGCGGTCTCCAGCTCTGCCCGGACTGGCGCTGCCTTCAGTCGTAGCCGGTTTTGCTCATTGAGCAAGTCCTTACGAACGGCGTTGAGCGCGGACTCGAGCTCGGAAATTCCGCTGACTAGCTCCACGCTGAGCTGAAGAAGGGACGCGACTCGGTGCTCTACCTCTGCCGCGACGGCCACACCAACTTCTCGCGACGGAACCGCTTCAATCGCGGCTTGCAGTCGGCTGGCCAGCTTGGACGCGTCCGCGATGCGACTAGATGTTCGCTCGCTGGCTTCCGACTGGCCACCAACGGCGAGCAGTTCCGCTTCGAGAACTCTGAGCAACTCGCGCCGTTCTCCAAGATCTGCCGATGAGTCCGTTAACAGCTCGCGCTCCTGGCCAGCGAGCGCCGTGCGGTCGGCCTCCAAGAGGGCGCGTCGCGATGCGCGCTCCCGTGCCTGGTCGGCGTCTTGTCGTAGCCGAGCCAGGTCGCGCGTTAGACGCTTGGCGATCTCCAGGCTGGGAGGTGCAGCAGAGACAACTGCGCGCAGGTCGATGAGATTCAGTCGGCTCGCAGAATTGGATGCAATGCGCTCCAGCTCGTTCTGCCCGAGCGCGAGCGCGGCTGTGGAAAGTTCGCCAGACCGTCCATTCCCCGCCGCGTCGACCACCAGATGGTGCGACGAGTGTTCGTCCTCGACGTCCAGCACCACTTCGCCTGCGCCAAGCAAGTGGGTGATGGCCTTGCGCTGGCGCTTGGCTTCGGCTTGGTCCGCATGCTCGATCCCGAGCGCGTGCCGGATCAGTTCGAGCAGCGTTGTCTTGCCGGACCCCCTCGGCCCAATGACGACGTTGAGGCCTCGCGACAGCTCGACGTCAAGTCCAGCGAGGAATCCACCATTCACGCGCACTCGCGATATCCACACCACGCTATCTTCTCGTTATTCGAGTGGCGGACCAACCTCGACCCGAGGTGACGAGTCATCAAGGGCGCCTCGCGATTGCTGAGCAGGCTCCATCAGCGACGACGAGGGCATCAAACGCATGACCGCACTGTACGCAGGCGCCGCCGTCGAACGCCAGCCCGACACCCTGCTCGATCGCGAGCTCGACGAGGACGTTCGCCGTCTGCAGGTCGACCATGCCGGCTTCGTCGACAACGATCCGATCGCGAGAAGGCAGCACGTACCGAGTTGGTCCGTTGTGTACGGCGCCCGTGCTGGGATCGATTTCGCCCGCTCGAAGCCTGGTCCACTCCTTCGCGCCGCCCTTATGGGCGCCCACTGGTCGCCATGGTCCGAAAGCAGGGCGTGAATACTGGTTGCCGCGGCTGCCCTCGCGCTCGCGGGCCAACGCCGGGACTGGCCCGGTTCGTGCCCTTAAGTCTCGGGGCTCAGCCCCGTTCGGCGCAGTCAAGCCTTGAACTGGCTGGCAGTCGGTACCGTTACCGTTGTCGCATGTCGTGGGCCAGCACCGAAGGTACCGCCCGCTCGATGAGGTCCAACCGCGGAAGGGACACCAGTCCGGAACTCGCGGTTCGAAAAATTCTCCACAGCATGGGCTACCGCTACCGTGTCGACTTCGCTCCACTCGGCGGGCGGCGGCGGGCGGACATCGTGTTCACGCGACAGCGGACCGCGATTTTCATCGACGGGTGTTTCTGGCACTCGTGTCCTATTCATGGGACGAAGCCTCGGCGGAACGCCGACTATTGGAGGCCCAAGCTACGCCGGAACGTCGAACGTGACCGCGAAACCGACAAGCTGCTCCGAGATGCTGGATGGGCGGTACTGCGCTTCTGGGAGCACGAGCCTCCCAAACTGGTCGCAGAAGCGATCATCGGGACGCTACGTCAAAACACGTAGCATCCCGATGTCTCAGCATCAGTCGCGATCGACGATCGCGCTGTCCGCGCTATCCTCGCGACGGACTGTGAAGCCGATGCGCCCGCGTGGCGCCGAGCCATACGGCATCGCGATAGAGAGAAGCGTCGCGACACTCTCGCTCAGCATGAGCGTCGGCCATGCGTCCCTCTTGATGCGATTGGCGCTCGCGCGGCCCTCGTCTCGGAGTTCGTCGCTGCTGACCTCAGGGTCGTAGGCGAAGGTCAGAAGCAGCGCCCCGCGTGTCGCTCTGGACAGCGACTCTGCAACCGGGCCAGCCTCAGCATCCCGATCCGGACGCTGGGTGATCACCTCGAGGGCTGCACGATGCCGCCGCTCGCTTCCGGCGAATCCAGGGCGATCCTTCCGACGCCGGCGCTCAGCGATCGAAACGGTGGCGCCTTCGATCTCCCGCTGATAGGTCGAGTCCAGTTCGGGCACGATCACAGCCCAATCCTTCACTGTCCCTTCATGCGCCGCCTTCTGCATCATGCTGATGGTGGGCTTGAGCTGGTCGGGTGAGGAGAACCGGAACTCGCTAAGAGCCGCGACGACCGCTTCGGTTGAGGCAATGGCGTAGCGGCCATCGAATGTCGTGCCCGCCACCCCGAGGAACTTATGCGGCTCGGACAGCCCGCTCAACAGCGGCTTCACGGCAGCGAAGTGCTTCGCATTGCGACTTCCGTCTTCGCGGTGGTCGTGCTGGTTGAAATCCTTAACGACGCCGCCGTCACCCTCGTAGGTGAGTACCGCGTTGTACATCTTGTTCGCGCCCGTGGGCTTGAGCCAAGGCAGCTGCTGGAAGACAAGCGGCGGCACATGGATGGGCCGCACGACCGGTCGGCCATCCTCCTCGATCTCGGCGAATCGGTGTAGCTGGTCGCGGAACTCCTCCTCGTCCTCGATGATCGAGGTGAACGCGTCGTACAGGTCGTACGACTTTCCCCGCCCATCGAGGACGTTCCGCGCGATGTACAGGCGGACGAGGTCTCCGTAACCTGGACGGTAGCCGAACCACCGGCCCATCTGCATCAGCGTGTCTGCTGCGGCAGCACGGCGACGGTAGTAGGAGATCGTCAGGCCCTCGACGGTGAACCCGCGGCTGAGCTTCGCGCCACCGACCATGATTCGCCAGTACGGACGGGTCTGGAAGTCCATCGCGTCGTAGTCGCTGTCCTTCGTCCCGTTGACGACCACGACGGGATCGCTGTCAGCAGTGATGGCGTCGACTGCCGCGCCGACGAAGGGCTTGAGGTGGTCGAAACTCACTGGAAGCGGATGGTCGGGCCAGTCCCGCGCCTCATTGACCGCCCGGAAATCCGATTCGTACAGCTCGCGCAGTCGGGAGAACGCCGACGGGTTCGTGTACGCCGCACGCCTCCACACACCGCGGAATCGGTCGGCAAGGTCGGACTGGTCGGACGTGCGCACGGACTCGTGGACCAGCATCGTGTGGTGGCGGAATGCGGGTCCTGTGCCGAGCGACTCCCGCCACTTCTTGATCGCCCCCGTCAGAACGAACGCGTCAAGAGCGCCGAGGATCTCGGCCTCTTCCGCGGCAGGGTCTTCGTCGCCGTCGGCATAGAGGTCGCGAACGAAGGCGGCTTCGTTCGATCGAGCCGGGTCCCCCCTGTCTGCTTCGTCAAGTCCCCACAGGTCATGGAAGTCGCGACCGCCCATGTACTGGGATGAGGGCTGAAGGCTGACGAGGAAGTCCTTCGGAAAGAGATCCTCCGAGTCGTCGGGCGAGATGAATACGTTGGCAAATGGCGTGGCGGTGTATCCGACGTACTGTGCGCGCGGCAGCTCGGTGAGCAGGTCGGCGATCAGCTTGTTGATGGCGGAACGCTTTCTGGACTCGGCCGCGACTTCCTGCTTCGAACGCGGGTTGACCGTGTTCACCGATGCCTGGTCAGCCTCGTCGTCGATGATCAGCGCCGGGATCTCCTTGCCATCCGCCCGAATGTTCTTCAGGTCATGCAACAGATTCTTCAGCGAAGTCGTGTTCTTCTTCATGATGGCGATACGTGCATCGACGGAGTAGATGTTCTCGGGCGCGTACACCGGCTTCCCCGTGTCGCGGAGTTCGCCGGTGCGACGGAAATCGAGCGCGTCTCGCCCCAAGCGGAGTTTGCGATAGTCCCGGTCCACCGTCGTCAACCGCTTGATCGCCGGCACCTCCGGCAATGAGTGCACGTCCTGTCCGTGCTTGAGGAATTTGCCCGCGTACCAGTCGGCGTCCTGCGTTCCGATGTAGTCAATCTCGCGGATCGACGACGCATCGTTCCTGTCCGCTCCGTCGAGGATGTTCTCCTCGCCCACGAGCTCCATATCGAGCCGGCGCTGCGTCTGACCGCGCAACAGCTCGATGGTTCCTGTCAGCACGATGATTAAGCGGTAACCGGCGTCGATCGCCTTCGCGACGATACCCGTGAAGTTGGCCGTCTTTCCGCTCTGGACGTGGCCAACGACAAGGCCTTTGGTCTGATATCCCTCGGCCGCGCTAGGGTCGGCGAGGCGCTGGACGATCTCCGTGGTGGAACGGTCGAGAGTTGCCAGCGCATCGACGTCCCATCCCTTCCCCTCGAGAACACCTCGGTACGCGCGCCAGTAGAAGTCGTGGGCGGCGCGGCGCTCCTCGTCGTACCAAGGGGTCCAGTTCTTGGGGTCGACGATCATCGCATCCATCTGAGACGCGCTCGGGAACTCGGAATCGAGAACCTCGCGCAGACCGTCCGAGATTTCGAGCATCTCGTAGATCCGCTCTCGTCGATTCGGAGTGCCGGGCCTGGTGTCCTGGATCCAGTCCGCAGAGGCGAGCGCATCCCACATCGCCAGCGCCATGTGGATTGCCCTGCGTGCGGGGTCGTTGAGATTGGGAACGGTGACAGCCGCCCTGATGTCTGCTTCCGTGACGTTGACCTGTGTCTTGCGCAGCTCGCCCTGCACGCGCCACAGCAGCTCTTCGGGGCCGGTGTCGCGAATCTGGTTCAGAACCTTTTGAACGGCGGCGGTTATGGTCGGGTCGACAGTGGTCGTCATTCGGGTTCCTCGCAGAAGTCATCGAGTGGAGCGCCTATTCCAGAGTGGGCGAGATCGGTGACGTTGACACGGTAGGTCACGCTGGCGACATGCGGGCGCTGAGGAACGACCCGGTCCAAGCGCCCGGAGGTGATGGCAGGGAACTCCTCATCCACCAGATACGCCCGGGGTGTGGAGCGCGGTTGGTGCCGCACCTTGTAGAGATCCGCATCCGCGTCTCGCCAGCCAAGCCCCTCTATCGCTGCATCGAACGTGCGGCGGGTCTGGTCCAGCCTGCTGCGCAGGTCGGCGATGACGGACGGCAGTGTGAAGCCCTGTTCGGCTAGACCCGCTCGAGTGAGTTGGATGGAGACCAGATAGAGAGGACGAGCCGGCTCCGGCTCGAGCTGCGTCTCCGAGCCGATGACGTGCACGCGGGACTCGGACTTCGTGGTTTTCACCTCGGCGTCGAACTGTTCGAACGCGAAGTCGTGCTCCTCGGCCAGTGGGCCCAGCCACGCAGTCATGGCCGCCTCCTCGCCGAGCGTGTCAACCGCGTGGGTCAGTACGAGAAGCTCCCCGAGTAGACCGAGGATCTTCTCCTCGGTGAGCCGTGATCGTCCGGCGAGCAAATCTTTGAGCGACGACACGGCTTCTGACACGGCATGCCGAAACGAAGCCCCCGACTTCAGCTGATCCACGATCGATTCCAGCAGTACGTAGGCCTCGTAATGCATCTCGCGGGCATCGACAACGAGGCGGAACCACTCCGTGCCGTCGCGCTGAACACGCAGCAGCGACAGCCTATCGAACGCGGTGACCTCCGGTTCCGACCCTGCCGCAGGGGTGCGGAGCTCGATCTCTTCACGGCCGGGGTCGATCTCCATCACTACAGGCGGCTCGGCGTGCAGCGTGAAGGCCGACTTCGCACCCAGCCGGAAGTACTCCTCGACCGTTCTAGGGTCTAGGTGGCTCGGGTTGTCACCCGCGTTCGTCGTCATTCCTCAGCTCCTTCTCCTGGCGCGCGGACTCTTCGCGCACGGCCGCGGTCAGCAGTTGGTCCCAGGCTTGCAGCTCAGCCTTCTCGCGCGAGCCCAGGTAGGAGCCCTCGAAGTACCGCGAGTACAGCATGACGAGCATCGTCTTGAGCAGCGGCGCGTCCTCGTTGTCGACACCATCGACGCCCGTGATGAGTGCCCGGTAGGTGCTGTTGAGCCAGATCGTGCGATTCTCGAGATCGATGTGCACGGGCGACTCGGTCGCATCGATCCGCCACCGGATGTCAATCGGATGGGCGTTGGCGCCCTCGACGGACTCATCGAATGCAGTTCGCATCGCCGCACTCATTCCACGACCGGGTCGTACGAGCTCGACAGGACGCTTCTCATACTTTCGACTCTCCCGCCGACGAGCCTCGGCCGCAGCGAGAAACGCGCGGAGAGATTCTCCACCAGGTGCCACTCGGGCGTCGAGCAGCGCAGCCTTGGCGTCGGCGTCGATCTCGAGGCCGGCCTTCTCGGGGTTGATCGTCACGTGCCGTTCGAGCGGCCCTTCGATGTCCACAGCGATGCGAACGTATTCAAGCTCTGCACGGTGAACGGTGAGGGTGTTCCACCCGCCCATCTGCAGCAGCCGGTCGTTGCGATAGAAGTAAAAGCCTTGTGCGAGCCCTCCGGGGCGGCCGCCGAGTCTGAACTCCGGTAAGCCGGCTTGCGCTGCTGGCCACACGTGCGCCTCGGCAACACCCGTAAGACCATCGACCGAGAAGGATAGCTCGGCCGGAAAACGGTCGTTGGGCAGCCGATGGTACCCGAATGGGTCCAGGGCGCTCACAGTGCGGGGGATGCCGGACTCTCCGTAGAACGCGTCAAACACGTCGATGTTGATCGTGATCCGACCAGATGCGATATGCCGGTGGAACACCGTTCCGAGGTGCGTGCGTAGCGCCGTCACGCGTTGATCAAGCCACTGGGAGCGATCGCGCTGGTCGTGGCTGCTGAGGAACGTCCGTGGGCCTACCCACTCGACCACGGTGCCGTTCGACAACGGGAAGTCGACCCGAATCCCCTCAAGCACACCGGCGACGTGGTCGCGGTCCAAATCCCCGATGAGAGTCGGGTCGGCTGCGCCGATCGTGCGACCCGAAGCGAGCGTGCCGAACTTGCGCGAATACACGTTGAGCGTGTCGGCTTGACTCAATGAAGCGGCCTTAAGCCCCAACCCGAAGTGCCCCTGATCGCTCTGGCCGTACGCTCTCTTGAGGGCGTACTCCATAGCGGAATCCATCTGGTCGCTGTCCATTCCGCAGCCATCGTCGATCACCTGCAGGCCGGTAACGGCTCCACTCGTCTCGAGAAATCGGACGAGTACCCGGGATGCTCCGGCGTCGAGGCTGTTGTCGACAAGGTCCGCGACTGCGGTCTCGAACGTGTGATGCCGACCGACGGCCTTCGCGATCGAGGGGTCCGGAGCCGTCTGCCGAAACCGGGTGACATGCGCCGCTTCGCCCATCAAATGTCCTCGAACAGGTTCGGGTACAACCCGAGCTGGGTCCCGTTCTCCTTGACCGTACGCACGACCGAGTCCGGGAAGCCGTCCGCCTTACCGGCATCTATGTCGACTCGGATCTCGAGAGTGTCAGGCTCTGCTCGCCGCAGGTGTTCGAGCAGCTCTTCGGCCAGCTGAACGGCCTGTGCACGCAGGTCGATGCCTGGCTTGAGCTCGATCGAGCCGCGATAGCGGGCGTTCCTAACGACCGCCGGTGCCGGCGGGCGGGACACTCCGCCCGAACCGCCCGAACTCCCGAATCCTGAATCCGACGCAGAATCCGAACCTCCACCCTTTGTGGGCGGCGCCGCGACGCGATCGGCCTCCTCGACCTCTCGTGCCCGCTGTGCCACCGCAAGTCGCGGGCTCACCAGCAGCATCGAGTCAGAGATCGCCGCCGGCGCCGAGTCCTCGATCGGTACTCTGAGTTTCACGAAATCGCCGGTCGCCTCGTCATAGCCGTCGGCAAGGGCGAAACCGAGCTGTTCCCATGCCGGGTCGGTCATCGCTCCCGCGATCGCATCGAGCAGCACGCGCTTGTCGCGCAGTCGCGCCAGGTAGGGGTACCGCACGTGATAGTCCCACAGCTCGTCGACGCGGATCGAACCCGAGTTCCACCTGCTTCGTAGACTGTTCTGCAGCTCGACTCCGATGGACTGCATCGAGAAGTGCGTGATCACCACGTCGGCCTTATCGAAGCGGTCGCCGACCGTGAGGATCACCGACTCGGTCGCACTGTCGGCCTTGATCTGCGAAGTCGTCCAGGACGCTCTTGCTTCGAGCTGCTGCGGATAGATGCCCCAGATCCACGTCTCGCGGATACGCTGCTCGACCGTCTTGTTGAGGGCCGTGATCCGCTGCGATGCTGTCTCAACTTGGCCCTGGGTCAGATCCAGAATCTTGCGCTCGTGGTGGATGGCCTCCCACGCGAGATACTGCCGCGCCGCCTGTTCAAGATCGGCCCAGCGCATTTGATCCGGCGCAAGAACGACGACAGTGTTGACGCCCTGACGCGGCGCGTTCCCTCTGGTCGAAGCGACGTGGTGCGCGAACCCGTGGGCCTTCGAGTCGTAGCTCTTACCGTCGTGGGTGTGAGCAGGACCTGCGATGACGAGGCGGACCTTGTCGGCTTCGACTACTTCGCTGGAGTCCGTGGGCGCATAGACGATATCGGCAAACATCGCGGGGTTTTTCGTCTGGCGCCGAAGGCGATCGACGATGAAGCGTTCGACGTCTGCGACCGAGTACGACTGCGATCGCTCGGCGACCGTGCGGTTGAGCGAGACCTGCAGATCGAACCAGTGCCGGTCCCCCTCGGCGTAGAGGTAGTTGGCGCGCTCACCCAGAAGCTGCAGTGCGCTGCCGAAGTTGCCGATCGTGTCGCCTGGCATGGCGACGCCGAGGAACATGCGCTTGCGTTCGATCCCCTTGTGACTCGAGCGCAGCGTTGCGGCCGATCCGATGAAGGTCGCGCGAGCGATCCGGCGCGTCAGTGCGCGGTTACCGAAGAGCGGCTTCTCCCTATCGATATGGATCGCGGTGCCGTTAGCGCCGTCGATGTCGCTCTCGACGACCGACTTCCACCGATCGCCATCATCGAGGTATCCAGTGAGCTCATCACGCACTGCGGCAGAGTCGAGCGGAATCGATCCGGGCATAATAAGCGGCGATCTGTCACCTGCCGAGTGCAGCGCGTGGACGACCGCGCTCATGAGCCGCAGCACGCCGCGCGTGCGTTGGAACTTCTCGAGTGTTGACCAATCGCCGTAGAGCCGGTCGAACAGCTCCGGATGGATCGGATACGCGTCGCGGATGCGCGACTCGTATGCCGGCTCGCGGGTCTCGGCCGGGAGTTCACCGACGCTTCTGCGGTAGTACTCGACGAAGGTCTTCGCAGTCGCATCGATCCGCCGACGCGCCTCGGCATCCGGCTCCCGGAATAGCCGCCGACGTACGATCTCGAAGGACTCCGTGCTGCTCGCAGGTGTCCAGGGCTGCGCGACGCGGGTGACCACATTCTGCAACTTCTCGAGTGCGGCCCGACCGTGGGCACCGCCCACCTCGAGGTCGGAGGCGACGGGAGCGTCATCGTCGCGGCGGACGTCAGATGCCGGGATTGACACTAGCAATAGAGCGCCCCGCACTGACTTCACGGCCTCAGTGAGTTGCTGCGCGAACGAGAACTGCGTCTCGAACGTGCCTCCGACGAGCGAATCCTGCCCGTAAAGCCCGCGGGCGTACGCGACCCACTCGTCGATCAGGATCACCGAGGGCGAGTGTGCTTCGATCACGTTCCGGATCGCAGCACCCGGGTTGGTGCCCGTGCGGTCGGCCTCGGCAACCTGAGCGTACGCTGCTGCACCGCCGAGCTGCCAAGCGATCTCGCCCCAGATTGTGCGGATCTCCGTGCCGTCGGGCTTCGTCCAGCTCTGCCCCGGCGAGAGCTCATTGCCCACGATCGCAACTCGCTTCACGTCGCCTTCGATCACGGCGGGGTCGGTACCGAGCTCGCGGATCACGTCCTGCGCGCTCTGCGGAAAGTCGGTGATCGTCCTACCACCGAACAGGTGCCACACTGCGAGCATCGAGTGGGTCTTGCCGCCGCCGAACGCGGTCTGCAGGTTGACGACGGGTGCGGCATTCATGTCGCCTGCGATGCGCTTGACCGCGATCCCCAGCAGCGCCTTGAGACCCTCGGTCAGATAGGTGCGCTGGAAGAACTCGATGGGGTCGTTGTAGTCGCTGGAGGCCTCGGCACCCGTCGCGACCTGATGAAGATCGGCAGCGAATTCCGCGCGGGCGAAATCGTTGGCGGCGATATCAGGATGCGGCTGCAGCACCTCCCGCCACGGCGCGAGGTCCGTCGATGACAGAGCCGGCATACCGGCTCCGACTTGAGTGTCGCGGCGCGTCTCGTCGGCGTAGGCCGATCGTTGGAGATCGAGACGCGAGCGACGGATGCTGTCTGCCGCAGCGGCGGCACCGATCGCTCTAAGGAGCCGCTCCATCGTGTCGAGCGCGCGGTAGGCGTCGTCGGCACTGAAGGGTTTCTTGTGCGCCCACGCGTCGCGCACGCCGCGGAGCTCGCTCGCAAGATTCTGCTCGGCGCGAGATAACTCACCGTTGAAGGCGTACCGAAGCGATCCGAGTGGCTCTGTCAGCACCCGGAGCTGGACTTGAGGGTCTGTCGGCGAATAGTGCTTGCCCGCAATCCCGTCCTTCGTCTCAAGCAGCCGTGTCCAGTCGGTGACCCCCTCGGGCAGATGAGGGACGAGGACACGGGCGATGAACGGCTCGAGCGCCTCAGAGATGGTGTCCAGGCCACGGCCGACACGCTCGATGTTCGAGACCATCGTCACGCCTCCAGGTTGTCAAAGTCGAGGGTCGGCGCCGCCAGGCCGACGGGGCGGTCGATCGCGGATACCGCGGCGGCTCGTACCTCGGGCCAGGACGAGCCGAGCGTGTTGAACAGGATGCCGGCCTGAGTGAGTCCACGCTTCTCTGAGATGGCGTACAGGAGGTAGGCGAGCTCGTGGGCTGCGGTCATATCGATGCCGCGCTGCTCCGCGCCCGCGAGAATGCGGCCCGCCGCGTCGAGACCCGAGTCGGAGAGCGCCCGCGCCATGTGCAGTACGACCTCCCACAGCGAGATTCGATCGTCGGAGCGAGGGTCGTAGCCAGCCGGGAGCTCGTCCGGAGCGAAGAGCTTGACCTTGCCTCCACCGCTCGAGATGACGCCCGACCGCGCGAGTCCCGCGACTGAAGCGTTCTTCGCGCTCGCGAGCGTCTCGGCCTCGCCGTACTGCGACACATCAAAGCCATGAGTCTCGAACCATGCCACGCACCAGCGCGTGTCGTCGTCGAAATCGCCCTCCTGCTGCGAGAGCACCTCGTCGAGCACACCGTTGATCGCTCGGAGCGCGTCGCGAATGCTCATGGGTGCGCCCGATGGGTCGATCACTCGCGCGTACTTCGAGAAGGTTGCCATGCCTGGACCGATCGCGGCCTGCGCCATATCGACGGGTGCAATGCTTCCCTGTTGCAGGTTGCGTAGCGCCTCGGGGAGTGTGGACTTCAGCTCAGCGAGGAAGCCGCGGCGGTCGGCGACCGGCGCGTCCTCGGAGCGCGGGCGGAGCGCGAGCACGATAGATGATGCGAGAGCGTTCGTCCCAATGCTGATCATTCGGCCAGCGCGCTCGGACCGGACGGGCCACGTCGCGGTTACCATCCATCCCTCGGAGACCATACCGCTGAGCAGCGTCTCCCAACCTGTGGAGGCAAGCCCATCGGCCTCCAGCTCCGCCTGCTTGAAGGCGTAGTAGACGGTGATGGGGTAGTCGTCGCCCGCGGACCGCCGTGCCTCACCGAACACGTTGCGGAACCCTGACTCGAAGAATTCCTGCGCTGCGTCGCGGCCACCGTGTCGATACGGGTTGGCCACAAGTTCCTCAGCCTTGGGCACGAGCATGGTGCTGAGGAGCTGGGGGTGGATTGCCCGGAGTCCCCGCCGCAACCACACATAGAAGAAGTCGGACAGGTCGGAGTATCCGATGTTGTCGTAGTAGGGCGGATCCGTCGACGCCGTGAGACTCTCGTAGGTCCTCGTCGACGCATCCGCCTGCATAGCGACAGCTGACCCGCGCGCGGGAACTCGGTCGAGCACGTCCGCGATCGAAGCCAAAGCTATGACCGGATCTCCCGATGCACGCGCTAGGGGTGAGGCCTCGACGAAGTCCCACGCCATCGGCACCGCCTGACGCGAGAAGAGGTTCCGTGTCTGGTCCCGCGAATTCGACCACGTTGCGAGGGAGTTGCAGATATCCGCCGTCCGACTGACGCCGAGGCCCAGGTAGGTGGCGACGGCGTCGGCGTAGGCCGCGGCATCCGTCCCTCCCTCTTCGAGGCGGCTGCCCTCGGGAAGGCCGCTGGCGAGGGCATCCTGGAGGACCTGCTCCCGCGCCTCCCCGACGAGATCGCTGAACGTCGTGAGTGCCGTCAGCTGCCGGTTCGTGAATAGGGATGCGAATGTGGTGAGTCCGTACCGAACAACGTTGATACGCCCAGGCCAATCGAAAAGCTCGCCAGATGGGACGTCCGAGGCGATCGCGTCGGCAGCGGCGCGCGCGTGTTTCGCGTCTGCGGGCAAGTAGACGCGCGCCCGCGATCCCTCGGCCACGACGGACATCAACTGAGCGTCGAGTCCGACGTCGCGGCTCTGAGAACGGACGTACTCGAGTGGCACTGCGCTGCCGCAGCCGACACAGCGTGCACCTTGTCGCCCCACGGTTCCGTCCGAGTCCTTCGTTGGAGCCGACTTCGGGTTATGTCCGATTGTGAACTCCACGCGGTCGTTCACGACCGAAGGGACGACGTACGCCTCTTTACCTTTCTTCTTCCCCAGCCACCACGAGCGCACAAGCGGCATCTCGATTCCGCACGCCGGGTTGGGGCAAGTGACAGTTCGAGCCCAGATCCAGGCGATCACATTCGCCTTCGTGCCATCGGGCAGCGTCGCCTTCGGGTAGAGATGTCCGATGCGGCGTTCGGCCTCGTCACGCATCCATTCGCCGTAGCGGCGCACATCCTCGGCGAGACCCGTCGCCTTCGGCCACGAGTTGCGCGTGCCCTCGGCGCCTGGGAAAACCGGCGCGCGTCCCGCGAACTTCGGGGGGATCTCGATCAGCGCCTTATTGATGAGCACCGCAACTGGGTTGAGGTCGCTCGCATGCGCCTCGAGACCGAGACGCTGTGCTTCGAGAGGGATCGTCCCTCCGCCTGCGAACGGGTCGAGAATCGCCGGGGGGTTGCCGTCCGTGGACCGGCGGATTTCGGCGCGCACCTGGTCAAATAGGCTCTCGTCACCGATGTTGTCCCAGTCGACCATGCGCGTGATGAGATCGAAGAGACGCTGGCGCTCGGCATCCACCCGGGCAGCGACGTGGGCGTCGACGTCGCTCAGTCCAGCGTCCGCCGCCTCGCTCCGGAACTCGTCCGCACGCTCCGACGGATCGTCGACCAGCTGTGCGAACAGCACCGCCCGTGCGGTGGCGAGGGGGCGACGCGCCCACCACAGGTGCAGCGTCGACGGGTGCCCGTGCCGAATCGACTTCTCACGCGCGGACTGCGCGTTGATTGCTTCGAGCGGCAGCGCGACCTCGATCAACTTCTTCTTGGCCACAACACTCCCCGTGGTGCTTCCGACCCACCGCGGCATCGTCGTTCGACGCCCTCCGGCGAGGGTCGTCTCCTTTCTATCGCATGGAAGTGACAGACCTCGCGGTCGGCCTGCGCCGACTGCAGGTCCGGCGATGTCGGAGATTACGTTTAGGCTCGCGGCCATGACAGACCGCATCAATGCCGATGAGGCCGACCAGGGGGGAGGGACCGTCCTTCTGGCTCCGGACGCGTCGATCCTCGGCGCGATAGGGCGAGGGCACACTCTCGCCTCAGCGTTGGCCGATCTGGTCGACAACAGTATCGACGCTGGCGCCACCCGCGTCAGCATCCGCTTTGTCACTCACAACGCCGTCGTCCGCTCGATTCGCATCCGCGACGACGGTTGCGGCATGACCTTTGCGCAGCTCAAGCGTGCCATGACGCTCGGCGGCGGGAGCGATCACTCTGGCTCAGATCACGGGCACTTCCGCGTCGGGCTGAAGGCAGCGTCGCTCAGTCAGGCTCGGATCCTGACCGTATTCTCGGCTACAGGGTTTTCACCTGCCGCGGGAATGCGGCTGGATCGAGCACAGTCAGGTCCACAGATCCGTGCGGAGGTGATTGACGCCGGCGCCGCGGCATTCGTGCTTCGAAAGCGCGGGCTCGACGGCGATTCCGGGACCGTCGTGGAGTGGTCGAGCCTGGAGGGCGTTTCGAAAGCCTCAACCTATCACGCACGACGGAACTGGTTCGAGGCAATGATCGTTCAGCTCCGCGATGAGCTCGGTCTGACTTTCCATCGGTTGATCAAGGACGAACGGATCCGAATCGAGATGGACGAACTTGACGAGAGCAGCAATGAGTCCGGTTCCCCCCGCGTGGTGAAACCGATCGATCCGTTGGAGTTCGAGCGATGGGGGTTGACCGGTTATCCGAGAACTCTCGACGCCGAGTTGACGGGCGGTGGCCGCCTCACGATGACGTGCTACATCCTCCCTCCGGCTGTGGATGGGCGGAACGTCAAGATGCTGGGCAAGCCTCGAGCCACTTGGCAGGGGCTCTACGTCTATCGGAACGATCGCCTCCTGCACAGCGGCGGGTGGTTGCAGCTCCGTCCCGATGGGGGCGTCGACACACAGCTTGCCCGAGCGGTGATCGAGCTCGCGCCGGACGCACTTGATGCCGTGGCGATGAACGCTGAAAAACGCGGTGTCGTTCTCCGTCCGTCCGCGCTGCAGGCGCTTGAGCGGGCGCGAACCGACGGCTTCTCGCTGAAGGCCTACTTCGACGACGCCCGAGATGTTTGGCGGCAGGGGCAGCAGCGGGAGCTTCGTGCGCAGCCGTTTGCAGCTGTGGGCGAGGGCGCACCGAGCGGGCTCGAGTCCCTCGTGCAGAAGACGCTCGGCGTCCGCGATGACGCCGTCGCGATTTCGTTCGGCTGGCTCGACCTCGCTCCGGGACAGCTGTACTCATTCGAGCCTGCGACGGGGCTCGTGCGGCTGAACAGTCTCCACCGGGCGGAGCTTGAGTCGGACTGGGCCCGGCTAGAGCTCCTCAAGACGAGCATTTTTCTGCTGCTGGAGTCTCACGCTGGCAAGGAGCGTCTCGCGACCCACACACGGGAGCGTCTCGACGTGATGCACGCCGCGCTCGCATCGGTGGCGATTCGTGGTCATGCGGAAGACGTGAGTCAAGATTCGGGGAAAGGAAAACGTGAAGCCACGGCTCAGGAATCGGTCGACGAGGATCCTGATCGAGGCCGCGCTGGCGACGACGACGAGGTTGAGTTCGTGCTGGTGGAGTCGATCCTTATCCCGGAACGAGATCCCTACGAGCCGCTCGCAGACCCCGCTCTCGCGGACGTTCACGTCGACGGCGACGTTCTGAGGGATCTCCTTCGACGGACCAAGGACTTTTCGTTGCTCTCGGCGCATGAAGAGGTCGAGCTCGCACGTGAGATCGAGATCGGTGTTTTCGCCGCGGAGCGAATCGCGTCGCTCGCGCACGAGGATCGAGTGAGAGGCAGGGGTCTTGACCTGCAGCGGCTGGCGCGGAACGGCGAGCGCGCCATCGACCGGATGGTGCTGTCCAACCTGCGCCTCGTTGTCCACATCGCGAAGGGCTATCAGAACCGGGGCCTCGAGCTCGCGGACCTGGTGCAGGAGGGAGTCACTGGGTTGCTGCGTGCGATCCAGAAGTTCGACAGATTTCACGGCACCAAGTTTTCGACATACTCCACGTGGTGGATCCGGCAAGCCATCACTCGTGCGCTTGCAGACCAGGGGCGCACCATCCGGTTCCCCGTTCACATCGTCGAGAAGCTCCCTGACATCATCAAGGCATGGAAGGAGACTTCGGGCACTTCGACACGGCGGATCAACGACGTGGCAGAGGCGCTGGCTGAAGCACCTGCGATGGTTCGCGCAGTCCTCAACAATGTCGATGCTCCCTACTCGCTCGACTGGCCAGCACTGCTCGAAGCAGCCGACGACGAAACCGAGTGGGTTTCGCTCGCTGATGAGCTGGTCGACGGCCATGACCTCACGCAGGAGGAGCACTTCGAAAGGGCGATGTTGCCTCTTCAGGTCAAGTCGCTTCTCGACGCACTCGGAGAGCGAGAAGCCCAAGTCATTCGATGGCGATTCGGAATCGGTGGGGACGAACCTCGCACCCTGGATGCCGTCGGAGCATCGCTCGGTGTCACACGTGAGCGCGCTCGTCAGATCGAGGCGAAGACACTCGACGCGCTGCGCGGCTCCGAAGGCGCGAAGGCGCTGAGGGCATACCTGTGAAGGCGCTGCCCGCACTGCCTTCGGTGTCGGAGGCCGGGGCGATCATAGAAGCTACGCTCACGTTCTTGATCTCGACCCTAGTCTTTGGCAGGATGTCGCGTCGCAGAGAGCCGAGAACGGCGTGGCCAGCTAGGATTCTGTGACGTGCCCCGCAACATCCGCGTCCTCGATCTTTTCGCCGGAGCGGGAGGGCTGACCGCGGGCTTCCGCGAAGGATCGAAGCGATTCACGAGTGTGGCGGCGGTTGAGATGGACATTGCGGCCGCTGCGTCATATGAGGCGACCTTCGGATCCGGGATCGTCTTCGCCGGACCGATCGAGGAATGGCTCGACACCCAACCCATGCCGGAGAACATCGATGTGGTCGTCGGGGGTCCGCCGTGCCAGGGCTTCTCGACTCTCGGCAAGCAGGATGAGGAGGATCTTCGCAACGGCCTCTGGCGTCACTACGCAGAGACGATCAAGCGGGTGAAGCCGAAGTACTTCGTCGTGGAGAACGTCGCCGCGTTCGAGAGATCGAAGCAGTTCCGGCAGTTCGTCGAAGCGACCGAACCGGGCGGGTTCCTGGAGGAGTACGCGTTTCAGCACCGTGTGCTGAACTCTGCGGACTTCGGCTCGCCGCAGGCTCGGAAGCGCGCTGTGCTGATCGGGCACCTTCGCGCGCTGCCCTTCCCGGGTTTTCCCGAGCCGACGCACGCATCGCAACCCTCGGCCCGCCGTGAAAGGTACCGGTGGGTACAGGATGCGTTCCTCGGCATTCCCGGGGATCCAGACCGCGATCACGTTCTCGGCACGAAGTCCATCGAGATTTCGGGTAGACGCCTTGCGGGTCCCTTCTCAACACGGGAGCTTCACTGGAGCCGGGATTACACCGATCTCTCGAGGAGGCGGATGGCAGCGATTCCGGAAGGCGGGAATCGATTCAACATCAAGGAAGCGGACCTCGCTCCTTGCTGGCGGAAGCATAAGTCCGGTTCCGCGGACGTGATGGGGCGTCTCTACCCCGATCGTCCATCGGTGACGATACGTACCGAATTCTTCAAGCCCGAGAAGGGTCGTTACCTGCATCCGACGAAAAACCGAGCCATCACGCATTATGAGGCTGCGGTCTTGCAGGGATTTCCCGTGAACCACCTCTTCGTGGGTTCGAGGACCGCGATCGCACGCCAGATCGGAAACGCCGTTCCCATCCCTCTGGGCGCAGCGATCGGGCGGCAGCTCGCGAGCGTTCTCTAGCGTTCTTCAACCAGCGCGGCGCAGGCCGCTGCTCCACAGACGAGGACTCTCAGGTCTATAGGCTGCTCACGTGATGGGACGGGATGAGTTCAGGTTTTTTGTGGTCGAGGCACTCCGATCGCTCGGAGGGTCGGGCTCCGTGCTCGAGGTAACGAAGCGCGTGTGGCAAGTGCACGAACACGATCTCCGTACATCAGGTGACCTGTTCTATACCTGGCAGTACGACGTTCGCTGGGCGGCCCAGTATCTTCGAAACAACGGCTACATGAAAGCGGTTGATGGTGATCGGCGCGCGCCCTGGCAGCTAACCGAGCTGGGTCGAACTGCGGATCTCACCGAGATCGTCCTCAGCCCGAAGCTCAAGGCCAAGCACCGACACCCCGATCTCTGAGCACAGTTCAGCCCGCATGAGGAAGCAACGCCTGTTCCCTCTGGCACTCAGCCGCCCAGCGCTCGCGCGCAGCAGTGCAGTGCTGGTTGTTGAGGGCTGCTAGGCGCAGCGCGCCACAGCCGAGACTGCACCGCATTCGCAGGTAGACCACCCCCGCCTGGCGCCACACTTAAGGCGTCAGCACCTCCACCCCTGCCGCGGCGAGCGTCGCCGCAAGCTCCGGGCCCGGCTGCTCGTCGGTGATGAGGTAGTCCGCCTGCTCGAGCGGCACCACCTGGGCGAAGAGCCGCCGGCCGAGCTTGGTCGAGTCCGCGAGGATCGCCACGCGGTCGGCGCGCTGGATCATCTCCGCCATCATCGTCGCGTCGCCGAGATTCGTCGTCGAGTAGCCCGACTCGTGCACGGCGCCGACGGCGATCAGGGCGAGATCGCACCGGATGTCCACATCGGGGGTGCTCGAGCTCAGCGCGAGTGACACGGGCCCCGTCGTCGCCTGCGTGATCGTGCGCACCGAGCCGCCGAAGACGTAGAGGTCGCGGAACACCAGGGGCGAGATCTCGCCCGGGATGCGAAGGTTGTTCGTCGCGATCGTCAGGTCGCGGTGGTTGCGCAGCGCGCGAGCGACCGCGAGCGTCGTCGTGCCGGCGTTCAGCATGATCACCGAGCCGTCCTCGACGAGGCCGGCGGCGACCTGGGCGATCTTCTCCTTCTCCGCCACCTGCATCCGTAGACGCACATCGAGCCCGCGATCGCGCCCCTGGTTCTCTGCCGCGCTCACCGCGCCGCCGTGCGTGCGCACGACCACGCCCTCGCGGTCGAGCTGATCCAGGTCGCGCCGGATGGTGTCGATCGAGACGTTGAAATGAGCGGCGAGATCGCCGACCGTCACTCGACCGAACTCCTCGACGTAGGCGGCGAGATCGGCCTTGCGGCCTGCCGGCAGCCGTCGTCCTCGAGCGGGAGCCTGCGTATCCATGCGTCATCTCTAGCACAGCCACGCGGGAAAACGGCAAGAAACCGCAGAAAGAGCAACGCCGGCGCCCCCATGGGCAGACCCGGATACTGCGTCGCGGTCCGGTAACGGCGCCGATCCCGCTCTTGACGGCCGTCGCGTCCTCCTGCATGCTCTTGCTTAAACAGGCATGAAACGGCAGAAGCCGGAGAAATGCCGCAGGTTCTCGAAGAGGAGAGACGATGGCCATTCAACGGCGTATGCCCCGTCGCGCAGTGATGTTCGCGGGCCTCGCGACCACTGCGGCGACGGCCCTGGTGCTGTCCGGCTGCGGGTCGAGCGACTCCGGCGGCGGATCGGACTCCGGCGGCGACGTGACGATCGAGTTCGCGCAGTGGTGGGAGCCCGAGCTCCCCGACGGCGAGTTCCGCGCCCTCATCGACAAGTTCGAGGAGAAGAACCCCGAGATCACGGTCGATCTCGTCAGCGGCCCCTATGCCTCCACGAAGGAGCAGCTGTTCGCCGGCGCCGCATCCGGCACCATGCCCGACGTCGTCGGCCTCGACGGCGCGTGGGTCAACGACTTCGCGTCGCAGGGCGTCATCACCGACCTCACCGCGCTCATGGCCGAGAACGACTACGACGACAGCGAGCTGGCGAGCCAGATCAAGGTCGACGACAAGACCTACATGATCCCGGTCGTCAACTTCGTGTACCCGATGTTCACCAACGACGACCTGCTCGCCGAGGCCGGGGTCGACGCCCCGCCCACCACGCGCGAGGAGTTCGCCGACGCCGCCGAGAAGATCACCGCCCTCGGCGGCGACACCTCCGGATGGGTCCTCCCGCTCTCGCTCGAGGCGCCGAACGGCGTGCAGAACGACGTCATGTCGTGGGTTTGGGCCTCCGGCGGATCGATGCTGAAGGACGGCCAGCCCGACCTCACGAACGACGACGTCACCTCGGCGACGGAGTTCATCGGCGACCTGTGGGACTCGGGCGTCATCGCCTCGGGCAGCTTCACCATGAAGGAGCAGGACAAGGTCGAGGAGTTCACCAACGGCCGCGTCGGCATGATGATCGACTCGCTCGCGCACATCAACCTCATCCGCGAGACGAACCCCGACCTCAACTTCTCCATCTCGGCGCTCCCCGCCGAGGAGGGCTACGAGGGCGAGCGCGGCATCCCCTACGCCTCCTGGGGCATCGGCGTCGCCGAGAACTCCGAGAACAAGGACGCCGCCTTCAAGCTCGTCTCGTTCCTCATGAGCGAGGAGACGAACTCTGAGCTGTCGACGATGGCGAACGCGTTCCCCGGCAACACGAACTCGGTCCCGGCGTTCGTCGAGGACGACGACCTGTTCGCGAAGGCCTTCGAGATCTACCAGGCGGGGTACCCGGCGAACGAGTTCACTGGCCTCCCCGTCGCGGAGGAGCTCATGCGCCAGCTCGGCGAGCAGCTGCAGTCGGCACTGGATGGCCAGCAGTCGATCCCGGACGCGCTGGAGAAGGCACAGGCGTCCTGGGAATCCGAGTTCTGACCCTCATCCCTCACGGTCGGGCGCCGCGCGAGCGGCGCCCGACCCCCACGGAGGTCGACACACCATGAGCTTGCACACCATGATCACTCCCGACACGGAGGCGATCGTCACCGGAGCTCCGCTCTCGCGGAGGCGCCGCCAGCTGCGGAAGGCCGGCGAGTCCTACGGCTTCCTCGCCCCGACGCTTCTCCTGCTCTTCGTCCTGATGATCGTCCCGATCGTCATGGTGATCGGCTACTCCTTCCAGGACCGCGCCGTCATGGGAGCCTCGTCCGGCTTCGTCGGCCTCGCGAACTACGTCGAGGTGCTCTCCGACCCCGGCTTCTGGAAGGCGACGGGCAACACACTCTACTTCACGGGCGTGAGCGTCGCCGCCCACCTCGTCATCGGTCTCACCTTCGCGATGCTGCTGAACAGCACGCTCATCGGCGTCGTGCCGCGAGCCATCTTCCGGGCCCTCTACGTGCTGCCGTGGCTCTTCACCGCCGCCGTCATCGCCGTGCTGTGGCGGATGCTCCTCGCCCCCAACGGCATCGTCAACTTCCTCCTCACCACCGATGTGGAATGGCTCGCGTCGCCGCAGCTCGCGCTCGGCACGGTCACCTTCGTCAACATCTGGGCGGGCTACCCGTTCTTCATGGTCAGCCTTCTCGCGGGCCTCCAGGGAATCCCGGGCGAGCTGAACGAGGCCGCCACGGTCGATGGCGCGAACGGCCCGCAGCGGTTCTGGAACGTGACCATCCCGCAGCTGCGGCCCATCATCGTCAGCCTCCTGCTGCTCGATTTCATCTGGACGTCGCAGCAGTTCGCGCTCATCTGGATGACCACCGGCGGCGGCCCGATCGACGTCACCGAGGTGCTCAGCACCTTCACCTACAAGCTCGCGTTCGCCCAGTACGACTTCGCCGTCGCCGCGACCTCCGCCGTCCTCGTGCTGCTGATGTCGATGGTGCTCGCGGTGCTCTACGTCCGACACCAGAAGGCGAGGGACTGACATGGCGACAGCGGCCATCACCACCCGCAGCACCACCCGTTCTCGCAACACCGGCGCGGCCCGCACCACCCGCGCGGCCCGCACCCGGATGGCCCGCATCGGCGTCATCATCGGGCTCGTCCTCGGCGCGATCTTCGCCGCCGGACCCGTGCTGTGGATGCTCTCGAGCTCGTTCAAGTCGAACACCGAGATCTTCGAGCTGCCGCCGCGGCTCGTCACCGACTCGTTCTCGTTCGACGCGTACCTCACCATCCTCACCACGCCCGAGACCGTCCGCTTCTTCCTCAACAGCTACGTCGTCGCCGGCACCGTGACGCTGCTGACGCTGCTCGTGGCCATCCAGGCCGCGTACGCGTTCAGCCGCTTCGAGTTCCGCGGCAAGCGGGTGCTGAACGTCGTGATCATCAGCGTGCAGGCGGTGCCGCCCATCACCCTGCTGATCCCGTACTTCGGCCTCGTGGTGGCCCTGAAGCTCTACAACACCTACCCGGGGCTCATCCTCACCTACATGGTGTTCACGCTGCCCTACGCGATCATCATGATGACCGGGTACTTCAACACCCTGCCGCGCGAGCTCGACGAGGCGGTGCGGATGGACGGGGCCGGCTCCATGACGGCCCTCTGGCGGATCCTCGTGCCGATCTCCGTGCCGGGCATCGTCTCTGTCGGGATCTACACGTTCATGATCGCGTGGAACGAGTACCTCTTCGCCCTCACCCTCACGCGCACCAACGACATGCGCACGGTGCCCATCGGCATCCAGCTGCTCATGGGCCAGCACTCCTACGAGTGGAACCAGATCATGGCGATGAGCATCCTCGGCTCGATCCCCGTGCTCATCCTCTTCCTCGTGCTGCAGCGCTACTTCATCAGCGGCCTCACGGCCGGCTCGGTGAAGAGCTGACCGACCTCGACCATCCATCAAAGGAGAACCACAGTGCTGTACACCGGCAAGTCCATCCTCGACGTCGCCAACGAGAACAACTTCGCCATCCCGGCGTTCAACATCAGCGACTGGGCGATGTTCAAGGGGATCATGGACATCAGCGAGGAGAAGGCCGCACCGGTCATCATCGCCATCCACCCCGACGAGGTCGCCCACATCACCACCGACCTCATCCCCGCGATGCACGCCCGCGCGCACCGCTCGAGCGTGCCCGTGGCCATCCACTGGGACCACGGCGGCACCTACGAGCAGATGATCATGGCCATCCAGGCCGGGTTCACCTCGGTGATGATCGACGCGTCGCTGCAGCCGTTCGAGGAGAACGTCGCGCTCACGCGCAAGGTCGTCGAGGCCGCGCACGCCGCCGGCGTGCAGGTGGAGGGCGAGCTCGGCACGATCGGCGCGAACGACAGCTACGGCGAGTCGGGGGCGGCGGAGATCATCTACACGAACACCGCGGACGCCGTCCGCTTCGTCGAGGAGACCGGCGTCGACAGCCTCGCCATCGCGATCGGCACCTCGCACGGCCTCTACCCGGCGAACAAGAACCCCGAGCTGCGCCACGACCTGCTCGAGGAGATCAAGGCGGCCGTCGGCATCCCGCTCGTGCTGCACGGCGGCTCGTCGAATCCGGATGCCGAGCTCGCGCGGGCGGTGTCGCTCGGCGTGAACAAGATCAACATCTCCAGCGACATCAAGGTCTCGTACCACAACCGCATGCGCGAGATCCTCGGCACCGACGAGCGCCTGCGCGAGCCGAACGCCATCCAGCCCGAGCCGCTCGAGGCGATGAAGGTGACGGCCGCGGAGAAGATCGACCTGTTCGGGGCCGCCGGCAAGGCGTCGCTGTACTGAGATCGCGACGAGGGAGGGGGTCGGGCATGGGATCGCTCGTTCTGGGGCTCGGCGGAACCGTCGACTACGAGGTGCGGTGGAACGCGGCGACGCTCGACGCGCTGGCGGACGAGTTCGCCATCCGCCGTGCCGAGCTGACGACATCGGCGCCGATCACGGATGAGCGGTCCCTCGTCGTCACGATCCTCGCCTTCGTCGCCGCGGGTGGCGGCGGGGAGCGGTTCGTGACGTCGTCAGAGATCCTCGAGCGGTTCGCGGACCGGTTCGAGAAGGCCGTGACGCTCGGCGGGACCGGGGTGCGGGCGGGGCTCGCCCTCGACCAGCTCGGCATCCCCAGCGTGCAGCACCTCGTGAGCATCGACGACAACGTGCGGCGCCTGCTGCCGTCGTCGATCCGCTACGTCTGCTCGGCCACCGAGGACTCGCTCGACCCCCACCTCATCGTGCAGTACCCCGCCGGAGCCCGCGTGCAGCTCGTCGACGCGGAGGTGATCGCACCGGCACCCAACCGACTCATCTTCGCCAACGATGCGCCGAACCGGGAGATGGCGCTCGCTGCGGACCTCGGGAGGGAGCTCGCCGACGCGGACATCTTCCTCGTTTCCGGCTTCAACACCATGCAGGACGCTGCTCTGCTGGAGCGTCGGCTGGACGCGCTGCTCGCGGCGATGCGGTCGCTGCCGGATGGCGCGCTCGTCTACTACGAGGACGCGGGCTTCTACCGTCGGGAGTTCTCCGAGACCATCCGGGCCCGCCTGCTGCCGCGGATCGACGTGTACGGGATGAACGAGGACGAGCTGCAGGAGTACCTCGGGCGTCCGGTGAACCTGCTCGACGTGGCGGACGTCTCGGCCGCGCTTCAGGACATCCACCGGCTCATCCCGGCGCCGGCGCTGGCGGTGCACACGCGGTACTGGGCGCTGGCCATTGGCCCGGAGGCGCACCGGCACGAGGCGGCGCTCGAGAGCGCGGTGCGGATGGCCGCCACCCGCTTCCGCCTGGGCGACCGCTTCACGTCCGCCGACCTCGACGAGACCGGGGCCTTGCCGCGGCATGCGGGCGGAGCTCGAGTCGTGGCCTCTCTTCCGGACGTCACCGGCGTCGCGGCGTTCGACATCGACGTCGCGTCGCCGACCACGATCGGGCTCGGCGACACCTTCGTGGGAGGCTTCGTCGCCGCGTGCGCCTCGCGCGAGGAGGCGGCCGCGTGATCGTCGAGCTGCCGTCGAACCGCCCACCCGAGCGCTTCTACCGCGGCGGGGAGCGGATTGCGGCCTTTCGCGGGGAGGACGCGGCGCCGGAGCGCGAGCCGGAGGACTGGGTCGGTTCCGTCACGACGATCTTCGGCGAATCCGAGCTGGGGCTGTCGCGGCTGCCGCACGGGCCGCTGGTGCGAGACGCGATCGCGGCCGACCCGGAGTTCTGGCTCGGCGCGGAGCACGTCCGCCGCTGGGGTGACGACGCTCGCCTGCTCGTGAAGCTGCTCGACGCCGGGCAGCGGCTGCCGGTGCACGCCCATCCGCACGACTCGTTCGCCGCGCAGCACCTGGGTCACGCGCACGGCAAGGCCGAGGCCTGGTACATCCTGCAGGGCGGGTCGGTGCATGTAGGTCTGCGGCGGGATGTGTCGGCTTCGGAGCTCGCGGCGCTGGTGGAGACGCAGGATGTCGACGCGCTCCTAGGCCTGTTGCACGAGGTGCAGGTGGAGCCGGGCGATGTCGTCTGGGTGCCGCCGGGGGAGCTGCACGCGATCGGCGCGGGAGTCTTCCTGCTCGAGCTGCAGCAGCCGGAGGACCTGTCGATCCTCCTGGAGTGGCAGGGCTTTCAGCTTGACGGCGCGAAGGACGGCCACCTCGGCCTCGGGTTCGACGTCGCTCTGGAGGCGGTGAACCGACGGGCGCGGTCGCAAGAGGAGCTGGCGTCGCTGGTGCAGACCGCGCCGGAGCGCGGTTCGGTCTTCCCGGCCGCGGCTGATGAGTACTTTCGGCTCGAGCGGGTGCCGGTGGCGGGCCCATCCGTCGTCGACGCGGGCTACGCCATCCTCGTCGTCGCGCGTGGGTCGGTGACGCTCGACGGGGACGCGGTCGCGGCCGGGAGCACGCACCTCGTGCCGGCGAACCACGGGCCGATCGCGGTGGACGGCAAGGGCGAGGTGCTCGTCGCGCGGCCGCCGGCTGAAGTGCGAGCGATTGGGAGTGGTGGCTGCGAGTAAATTCGAGCGAATGGGTGACTTGCGTGATGCGCCCGAGAGGTTATGCATCTGCCTCTTCGGCGGGCGCGCGAGATATACCATCGCGAATAGCCAAAGCGGCCAGTCTGTTGAGAGGAATTAAAGCGCCTTGCATGGCGTCATAGCGGAAGGTCGCGATGGAAGCCGATGAAGCGAAGTCTTGCGCATCGGTGGTCAAGCCGCTGCTCGTGAACAGCAGGGGAAACTTCCCGCAGTGCTTGGCGACTCCAAACAGTTCCCGCACCTCCTTCACCGAGACGTACTTCTTGCTGTAGTTCTTCACCTGAGCGACGAAGTTAAGTGAATCAACATCGATTCCTCCGTCCCTGCTGAACCTCGTGACGGCGGCGTCGGCAACACCGAGATGACGCATCCATGCAGCGCAAAGTGCTTCCGCGCCCTCGTGCGCAACCCCGTACGGCTGAGCTGCAGGCGCGGCCGCGCGTTCCACGTCTGGTTTCGTCGGCTTCCCGATCAACCCGATGTTTCCCCTCTCGAGTAGCCTTTCGTGCCTATCAGCGTCGGCCCGAGCTTTCGCTCTTATGTCGCCTTCGCGCAGCAGAGCGAGCTTGAGTTCCCGTTCCCCAAACCTCTCGAGAATGCTTTCACGATTACTGAGTGCTTTGTCCTGCGTCTTCTCTTTAAACTCAAATTCGGTCGCCCTGCGGTGCCGTCGACTCCAATTCATGTATTCTTCGGGAAGGGGCGCACCCCGCTCGAGCCGGAAGCGCAGGCTGACAGAAAATGCTGCCGAGGCTGCGATGGCAACCGTCTCGAGTAGCCATTGCCAGTAGGTGATTTGATGCGATGGGCCGTTCTCGTTGTCGTCGTGCCCCCAAAGCGCGATCATTCGTCGAAAGGTGATTTCGTTCAGTGGCACGTTGATCAGTCTGGACGCGGCCTCATTAAGTGCGAGATTGGCGCCTTCGCCCTGCAGTGGAAGCTGTCGAAGAGTGAAGGCAGCTTGAGCTCCGAGGCGGAATGCGTTGAGCATGTCCTCCTTTTGCAGCGGTAAAGGCTTCAGAAGCGACATGTTCTCATTGTGCCACGCTTCGGAGGCGAAGTGTCGCGACACCAAGTCCTCACGTCGTCACTTGTCCGCCGTCTGCCCTGTTGAATGCCGCAACAATGCCGACGTTCACCGCTTTTGTGCCGAGTTCGTTCAGGCCTCGTAATTCGCCGCGAACCGCGTCGTACCGGATGAGGGCGATTTTAGCGCGCCTCGCGAAGGAGATTCCTGCAGCGGTGATGGATCCGCTCGTGAACAGGAGGGCCTGTTTGCCCTCAACCGCTGCCACTCCTTGTAGTGCGCGCAGTTCCTCTACGGGCACGGAGCCAACGTAGTTCTTCACCTGTGCGATGAACTTCGCACTATCAACGTCCACTCCTCCGTCTGCTGTGGGTGGCGTCACTGTTGCGTCGTTCACGCCCAAATAGCGCATCCAGTCCGCTACAAGAACCTCAGCTCCGACGTGCGATACCCCGTAGGGTTGCGGTGCTGGCGGAGCAATGTTCGCTCGATGAGTCGCCTGCTGAGCTTGTTTGCGTTCTTCGACTGCTGCAAGTTCGTCGGCCAGGGCTCGCGCCTCCTGCATGAGGCTCCCGACCCTTGTCCGGAAGGCAATTTCTGCCTGCGTAGCTCGATTTGGTTGCAGTTCGCTCCACACAGCGTCGAGTCTCTGGCGCTCCCTATTGATACGCTTTTCCACTGTTGCCGCTAGTAGACCCTTATGGCGGGACAACAAGGTTGAGCGACTCTTTGATATCTCCGCATTAAGTCGCCGGATCAGCTCCCCGCGTGATATCTCCTCGCGGGCAGGGGTCGACGGCGCTCGTGTTGCGGCAGCTGGTATCGCGGGCCAGGCCCGTTCCTCCGAGGCCATGCGAGCGATCCGGTAGGCACTGATTGCTTCCCGAAGTGCGTCCTCCGGAACGTCAGCGAGAGTGGGCCGTGACTGAAAAGGCCACCACCGCGGACCCGAAATGCTTTTCATGTATTCGAGCAGGCGAGCGCTATACTTCACCTTCGCCGCGGCTTCGGACATCCTCAGGTGCGTCTCGCTCGCTCCCAAACCGCGCGCGAAGTCCAGCATGGCTTCGTCACTGGCCCATCGCCCCGGACCTTCTGATGTTGGCATCAGTCACCCCCCCTGCGAATGGGCTCGCGGTTTCTCGCTCTGCTTCTGCGCGTCCTACTTTGCGCACCACGATCCGGACGCTCCGCTGCTATCGCATCTTAATCCCGAGGGCGACGAGAGCGAGTCTCCTCATAGACTCAGGGCTATTCCCCGAGGAGGAGGTTTTTGTGACTTCGGACGCCAAGGTGCAACGTGCTGCACGCGCGCGAGCGACCCTCGAGATTTTGGCCGACCGCGCAGCCGACGGCTATCTCCCCATCAGCGAGATCTGGGACGAGGCGCAGCGACGGGTTCCGCTGACCGAGCACGAGCAAGAGCCCGTTTCCAAGCGGCGTTCCCGAGGGGAGTCAGATTGGCGTTGGTCAAGCGCCGACCTCGTCGCGGCCGGTTGGCTGCACAAACACCCCGACGGATCCGGCAGATGGGCGATCACTCCCGAAGGCCAGCAGGCACTCGCCGACCTCGAGGGAGAGGAGCTCTACGCGGAGGCAACCCGTCGCTACGCGCTGGGGCGGGTCGAGCTGCAGTCGGCGATCGAAGCTGCCCTGCCCAGCGTCTGGGTATCGTCTGACAGCGCCCAGCGGAAGCTGTTGGAGGCGGCACGCGTCTGGGTGGAGCAGTGCCTGCGCGGCTCCGGCTCCATCTTCGCTCCGGGTAGGGCGGTCTGGACCGAGACAACGATCGACGCGCTCCATCACCGCTGGACAACCGCCGAAAAGATCGATGGAGCCGACTTCATCGAGAACCTGACGTCCCAGCTGGCTGGCGCAGATGACGACGTCAAGCTTCTGATGGCCGAGATCGTGGCTCTGCAAGTGCTGCCGATCGCAACCGCCATGGGCCACGCCAAGAAGACGGAGAAGGTGCAGTCCGTGCTGCGCCAGATGGAACATCCTGTCTCGATCCCGAACCTCTTCGACGAGGCTTTCGGTGGAGGCGCCTTCAACCCCGGGACAGGAATGATGTCGCGGGTCAACCACGCGGTGACTCTGATCGTGAACCTCGCGAAGGCGTGGGTGGAGCTCACTAGCGACGAGCAAGAGAGAGTGCTGACGGAGCCGAAAGCCTGGCGGGACTTCATCTGGAGTCTTGAAGGCGACAACTTCCCGACGCAGCGCTATTCGCTGATGTATCTCGTGCATCCCGGCTTCTTCGGGCCGATCGTCTCCGCTGACCATCGCAACCGGATCCGCGACGCGTTCATCGGGGAGATCGGCGGCCAGCCGAGCGACGACGCCGACGAGGATCTGCGGCGCATCGTCATCGCGCTGCAGATGAAGAACGGCAAGCCGATCGATTTCTACAAGCTCCCGCTGCGCGAGCGGTGGCAGGAGCTTGCTCCGCCGGCGGCCGCTGACGAGAGCCTCGCTCCGAAGGCTGAAACCGAGGAAGACGAACTCACACCGAATATCGGCGTCGACCCGCGCGGGTTCGCCCCGGGCGAGGTCGACTACGACGCGCTGAGTGAGGAGCTGACTCTCGACACAAAATGGCTCCGCCGGGTGGTCGACGCCCTCTATCGGCGCGGACAGATCATCCTCTATGGGCCTCCCGGAACGGGAAAGACCTATGTGGCGAAGGCGCTCACCCGAGCGATCACGCAACGCTCTGACGCCGCTCGGCGCATCCAGTTCCATCCCTCATACACCTATGAGGACTTCTTCGCCGGCTACCGGCCGCGGGAGAAGAACGGTCAGCTCGTGTTCGAGCTCACGAAGGGACCGCTCCGGCGGATCGCCGACGACGCGCGGAAAGACCCAGACGTCGCCCACGTGCTCCTCATCGACGAGATCAACCGCGCGAATCTGTCGAAGGTCTTCGGCGAGCTGTACTACCTGCTCGAGTACCGGGATGAGCCCATCGATCTTCTGTACGCGGGTTCGGGAGACGACGGGGGAGACACCTTCGCCCTTCCGCCGAACGTCCTGATCATCGGCACGATGAACACCGCCGACCGCTCGATTGCGCTCCTCGACTCGGCCATGCGACGGAGGTTCGCGTTCTTCGAGCTCCATCCGGACGTCCCGCCGGTCGCGCGCATCGTCGAGAGGTGGGCCGAGCAGCATCCGCAGGACCTCCCGCTCGCAAAGCTGTTCGCGGAGCTCAACTCCCGCATTCGCGAACGCGAGGATCGGATCGGCCCGAGCCACCTGTTGCGTCGCGAGAACCTGACCGAAGAGGACCTCGCGGCGATCTGGGCGGAGAACCTCATGCCCCTCCTCGAGGAGCGCCATCTCGGCACATCCGTTGACGTCGCTTCGGCCTTCTCTCTGCGCACTGTGCTCTCTGCGGTTCGCAATATGCCCGACGACACGAGTGAGTTCCGCTCGGAGAGTGCTGACT
This sequence comes from Microbacterium oryzae, assembly GCF_009735645.1. Classification (NCBI taxonomy): domain Bacteria; kingdom Bacillati; phylum Actinomycetota; class Actinomycetes; order Micrococcales; family Microbacteriaceae; genus Microbacterium; species Microbacterium oryzae. Next base: position 2,425,742 of record NZ_CP032550.1, read on the forward strand.
CGCAGAGCTCCTCCTGACATGCCTCGCATCGTCACGGTGCGCGAGGTCGGCGAGACGCTGATCGACGTCACCAGCGAGGAAGCGATCGCGCTCGCCGAAGTGGGCTTCTGCCGAGTGACGCCCACTTCGGCGCCCGGGAGGTGGCGGGCGACGGACGTCAAGCAGGTGGGAGCGGTCGCGCTCCGAGACCTCACTGTCCGTGTCGTGCCGAAAACGCCGATCGAGAGCATTGTCTACATGGCCTCGCTCGGGCGGGTGCAGCTTTCGATCGACCCTCGCACGATCGATGCAGGATTTGATCGCTCGCTGCCGTCCGCGCTCGCTCAGGCTCTCATCGCTGAAGTAGCGACGGCGACCCGCCGAGGACTCGTAAAGGGCTATCAGCAGACATCCGAGTCCTCCTCGGTAGTGCGTGGGCGGTGGGATGTTGCTCGGCAGCTCAGCGTGCGACCGGGCCTGCCGCTCCCCGTCGAGATCGACTACGACGACTACACCGAGGACATCCCCGCGAACCGACTGCTGCACGCAGCGCTGCGGGTGCTCAAGCAACTGGAAGGGCTGCCTCGAGCCGTAGAGCGGGCACTGAACCGCGTGCTTCCTCTGTTCGCGGAGGTCGGAGTGGTGCGTCGCGGGGCACCGCTGCCGACGGTCACCGTGACGCGGCTCAACTCCCACTACGCGCCCGCGCTTCAGCTCGCGCGGGTGATCCTCGAGGCTGTCGCGTGGACCCGAACGGAAGGAGCGCACCACGGCGGCACATTCCTTCTCAACATGGCGAACGTCTTCGAGCGTTTCGTCGCGCATGTCCTCGATGACGAGGTCGGGAAGCGCGGAGGTCGACTCCTCGCGCAGGACCAGAGCTGGTGGCTCGATGCGGACAAGGTCGTGACGCTACGCCCAGACGTCGTGATCTACGACGGAAGCGGACCGCGCACCGTCGCGGACACGAAGTACAAGGCGATCGAGTCGGTCTCGTCTGTCGCTAACGGAGATGTGTACCAGGCGACGGCCTACGCGTTAGCCCTCGGCGTACCGACAGCGCACCTCATCTACGTCGCCGAGGATCAGCCGCGGCGAACTCTTCGCATCCCTACGGCCGGAGTAACCGTCGTCGTCCATGCCGTCGGCCTGGGCGGCACCCCTGAGCAGCTCCGGCGCGAAGTCACGCAACTCGCGCACGAGCTGTGCCCCTGATCACCGTTCCAACACTGAGTGGACTTCGTGGGCCTAGATGTACTGACCCCGACCGTTGTTGATTCGGTCGATGGGGGTCTTGCCTCCGATGCCGAGGTGGCGCCTGTCTAGGTTGTAGTAGTCGAGCCAGGCGGGCAAGGCCGCAGCGCGATCGGCGTTGGAGGTGAACGCGTGGGCGTAGGCCCATTCGGTGGCGAGGGTGCGGTTCAGCCTTTCGACCTTGCCGTTGGTCCACGGGCAGTGGGGGTTGATGAACTTGTGCGTGATGCCGTGCTCGTTGATCACGTTGCGGAATGCCGCGGAACGGCGGTAGGCGAGGGCGTTGTCGCTGATGACGCGTTCGACCCTCACCCCGAGGGCCTCGTAGAACGCGATCGCGCGTTCCAGGACCTCGGCGGCTGTGGTGCCCTTCTCGTCGTCGTGGATCTCCGCGTAGGCGACGCGGGAGTGATCGTCGATGACGGTATGGACGTAGTCGTACCCGATCCCGCGGCCGCGGACCTTCTCGCTGCGGCCGTGCACCCGCCACCCGCCGCCGTCGGGGATCCGGCCGAGCTTCTTCACATCGACGTGGATCAGCGACCCGGGATGGTCGTGCTCGTAGCGCTGCGCGGAGCGGCGGGTGGCGCGGATCACCGCCCCGGTGACCGGGTCCAGCTCCCGCAGCAGCGGCGCGCGGTGACGGCGCAGCACTCGGCCGACGGTCGAGGCGTGCATGCCCAGTCGATCCGCGATGGACGCCGGGCCACGGCGGGTGAGGTGACGCATGATCCGCACTCGCGCCTCCACGCACGACGTCGTCCGGTGCGGATGGGAATGGGCGACGCTGGAACGGTCGACCAGACCCGCCGGGCCATGCTCGCGGAACCGTTGCCACCACCGCCACGCGGTCGTGCGGGAGATGCCCATCTCCGCTGCCACGTGCGCGACCGCACGGCCGGACTGGATGCGCTAAACCAGGATCAACCTGCCCGCCGGAGTCAGCCGGGCATTAGCGTGGGACACGAGAGGCCTCCGTGGACTCGAGGGAACCTAGACAGCTCCAACTCGACCCCGGAGGCCTCTCCTATGTCAACAACGCTCCGGGTCAGTACACCTAGAGACACGCTCAGCGGCGCCACTGTGCGACGCGTGGGAACTGACTGCTTGGCACCACCATCGATCCTTGCTACTCGCCTCGATCGAAATCATTGATGCCGGTGATGACGAAGCCGAGCTCGGCCAGACGGCCTGCAGCCCCCCGACGTCCCCCGTGGAACTCGTTGGAAGTGAGTTGCTCCCCGTGCTGATACCCGTACGCGACGCCGAAGATCGCCTTCGAGTCGAAGCTGCCGCGATCTGTGACGAGGAAATACTCGCGTGCCTTTCCGAAGTCGTGCTCATGAAGAAAGGAGTCTCGACCGAGTCGTTCGAACTCGCCGATAGCGCGTTCCACAGCGCCGCGGTCAGTGAGGCGCGAATACGAGACCATTTGCAGAATCTAGCGGTTAGCGCTCTCGCGCAACTGCTCGGCGCGCGCCTCAGCCCTCGATGAGATCCGCGAGGCCGCGAAGGATCTGCGCGACAGCCGCGTCCTTCCGGGAGCCGCTCGCTGCCACGGCTCCGCCGACAGCCAGAACCGCGCCATCCGAGCCCGCTTCACTCACCCCGCCGTCGTCCGTGCGCTCGACAGCGTTCCCGCCGTGCGAGAGCAGCAGCGCCTCCGAGTGCTCATCGAGCGCCGTGAAAGACGGCGTCTGGCGGTGCGCGTCGAAGGTCGCGACGATCTTCTCGAAGAACGCGCGGTTCGAGATCCTCCCGATGTGCTCCGCGAGCAGGGGCGCCACCGTGCGCGTGAAGTCGCCCTGGCCGTTCGTCTCCCAGGCCAGTTGCTGCGACTCGCAGGCGGCGAACAGCACCTCCCGCTGTCGAGACGTCTCGCCCGCGGCCTCCGGCGTGGTGTCCGTCTCGGAATCCTTGACCCGCTCAAGCGCCTTGGTTCTGCCCCGCGGCGCCGCCATCCCGCGAGCCGCGCGGAACTCGTACTCGTCCTGCTCGGTGAGCTCGACGCCGCGGGGGAGGGACACCTCGCTCTCGGAGACCCTCCGGCTTCCGTTGCCGGAGTGGCACGAGTCGAAGAAGATCGTCAGCGAGACGCGGTCGGGGAGGAGATCCCAGATCCTGGCGAGGTCGTCATCGAGGATCAGCTGCCCCTCGCGGAAGTCGACGGGGCAGATGGCCTCATCCTTGCCGTCCTTCTCGTCGCCGCCCTGCTCATCCGTGACGAAGGTGCCGTGGCCCGCGTACTGGAACACGAGGACGTCGTCGGGTGCGGCGGTCGTGACCATCCGGAACAGCGCCCCGAGGATGTTCGCCCGCGTGGCATCGCTGTTCGTGAGCGTCGTGACGGTGAAGCCAGCGCCCCGCAGCACCTCGCCCCACGACTGCGTGTCTTCGACGGCCCCCTTCAGACGATCGGATGGCTGCTTGTAGTCGTCGATGCCGACGCAGAGGGCGGTCTGGCCGGTGATTCCACGTGGCGAATCCGGCATGGCGATGTCGTCGAGCGGGTCGGCGGAGCGCGCGCCTTCGGGGAAGGAGACGATGGGCTTCCGGAGCCCGGTCACCCGCAGCAACACGCTCTCCATGGTGGGGCCGTCGTTGTCGAAGCCGCCGTGGCTGTCGGCGCCGCTCGCGCGATCACCCGAGTTCTTGTTCGGCGTCAGCACCAGCTCACCACCGGGGCCCTCGAGCAGGTCGCGCACCGCGCCATCCGCCTGGATGTCCTTATGCAGTCCCAGGATGCGCGTGCCGGGATTCGGCTCGAACGCGGCGGACACCAGACAGAGCAGCGACTTTCCGTAATGAGTGAAGCAGTTGTCATCGAGCTCTGCCTTCTCGGTCATCGTGAAGATCGTCAGCTTTCCGATCTTGTCGGTGTGCGGCAGCAGCAGCGTCCGGAACGTGTCCATGCGCACGGCGGGCGCCAGGAACGTGACCGTCTCGAACCGCGGGATGCCGGCCTCCAGCGCGACGGGCACCAGGTGCGAGTGGAAGATCGACCCGGCGCTGTGCCCGAGCGCATGAATGCTCGCGCGATCGGGGTTGTCCTTCATCCACTCGCGGAGCTTCGTCACGAAGACCCGCGCGCCGCCGGCCTTGTCGCTCGATGCCGCGGCGTCGAGTTTCATGTCGCGCCAGACGGGCTCGCCACCGATCGCGCGCGCCCCCTTCTCGATGAGGAAGTCCTTCGCGTCGCCGAGCGGCCCGCGAGAGCCGCCGGTGACCCACCTGCCGATGGCATCCCAGATGGCGGTCATCGCGCCCGACTTCCACACGAAGTGAATGGGATAGACGCCGTTGTCCTTCCACCACTGCACCTGCTGATGAGCGGTCGCGAAGCCGGCCTCGACGCCCACGAGCCCGCCGTGCGCGTAGAGGACGATGGGCACCGTTCCGAGCCCCTTCTCCTCGATGAACGCGGGAAGGTGCGTGCGGAAGATCGCGTCGATGTCGGCCTCGACGGTCGTGAACCGCTGCGCGGTCTGCGGATGCGGAGTCGCCTCCCGCCCGAGGCGGCCGTCGTCGAGCGCGATGACGTGGGGTTTGAGGGCTTCGAGTTGATCGGGGGTGAGCTGCACGCCGCGTGTGCTCGACGGCGCGGTCTCGGTTCCGGTGCTCGCGTTCATGGCTGCCTCTCCTCGTCGAGGGTGATGCCGCTTCGGTGCGTCGGCGGCGTCAGGTGATGGTGACTCGGGCGTGCGGATGGGCGTACGCCACGTATGCGAGCGCCGACAGGTCGTCGTCGACGAGGGCCTGGCTCCGCGCCGTTTTCATAGCGGTGCCGATGTCGGAGCTCTCGAGGGCCTCGTAGAAGTGCCGTGAGAACGCGCCGGCGATCTCGTCGTCGACGGCCCACGAGCATCCGATCAAGACGCCCACCCCTCCTCGGAGGAAGGCCTCCGGAAAGCCCCCGAGCCCGACGACCGAGGTGTCGATGCGACCGACGTCGCAGGCGTTAAGGAACACCATGCGCGGGGCGGACGGTCTCGGTGACGCGAGCGCGTCGGGCAGATCCTGGCGGAGGATCGACGCCGCATAGGACGTGTCGGGGGCGGTGGGATGGTCCCTCCGATACCGCGCAAGCAGGAGGCGCTGGTCGGGTGGTGCGTCCGACCACACCCCGTGCCCGGCGAAGTGGAGCAGATCGAATCCGCTCGCCATCAGCTTCGACATCGCCGCCGCCGTTCCCGGCCGAACCACGCGCGCGTGCAGCCTGCTCTTGATAAGCGCAGCCTCCTCGCGCGTGAAGGACAGGGCGAGCCCGGGGCCCTTGTAGTCGGGGCAGAGGTACTTCGCGCGGCCGCGGCGCACCACCACCTCCCGAGGCAGTGCGGTGTTGTACACCCAGCGGGTGGCGCCGCGCATCCCGAGGAAGTGGTCGACGAACACCTCGGGCTCGTCGGCGACCGACCGGGTCGGGTCGCTGACGTAGACGATCTCCCACGGGATGTCGAACTCGCCGGTGGTCTGGATGACGAGCTCGTCCAACTCGTCGACGCGGTCCCAGAGGAACTGCCGCACCTCGGGAGTGAAGAGCCGGAGCGAGAGGTCCACGCCGATCGCGCGGAGCGCGATGAGCGCGCGCATCCGCTTGGTCTCGGCATCCTCCCCCTCAGGAAAGCGGTGGCGCTCGGCGCGCAGGGCGGCGATCCGTCCGTACACATTCGCGATAAGCCCGGCTTTATCCACCGTCCGCACCCGCCCCTCGACGTGAGACGAGCCGACCTGCACGCCGACGTCCAAATACGACCTGCCGTCCGCGACGGTCTCATCGATGCGGAGTGTGGGCAGCTCGCGCAGGGCAGCCTCCGGCTTCACCGCCGCGGCCTGCGCACGCACACGCTCGTCCTGCGCCTCGTGCTGCGTGATCAGCGACACCAGTCGCAGGGTGGCGAGCGGGAACTCGTCCCGTTGCCGGAACACGAGGGTCACTTCTGCGGTACCCGGATCGACGGCCTCCATCGGGAAACGCACGGTGTCTATGGTGCTGTCTGTGTCTATGGCGCTGCCCGCGCTCATGCTGAGCTGCTGCACGCGCGGGACGCCTTCCACGAGGCGGTAGCCGCGGGCGGCGATGCTCACCCATACGGGACCGTCCCGATCCACCTGGATGGCCGCGGTTGCGGACGCCCTCCCCGGCGCGGGGGTGAGCTCGGTTCTGCTGAGGCGCGCTTCGACGACCGTGATGCCGCCCTTCTGCGTCGTCGCCGGCATCTCGCCCGAGACGTGCGCGAGCGCGTCGGATGGCGGCTCGGTCGGTGCGGGGCGCATGCTCGTCTCGGCGCTCGGTTCGTCGTCTGCTTGCGGCGGCGGCGGGGCACTTTGCGTCGGCTCGCTCGGCACCTCGCCGTCGAGCTCGGACTCGGGAGGCGAAGCGGCGGGGACGAACGCATCTGGAAGCCCCTCGGCCTCGAAGGCGACGTCGCCGCGAGCGATATCGCTCCGGTGCCCTACGTCGGCGCTCGTCGAGATGGTGTCGGAGATCTCCAGGAGGCCAGAGCCCTGCATCCACGAGAGCAGAGCATCGGCCGTGGGAAAGTCCACGACCTGAACGAGGGAACCCGGCGGCACGCCCCAGACGACGAAGACCGACTCCTTCGCCGATTCCGACTGCGGCCGCGCGACAGACGCCTGCCCTTTGAATTTC